>JAGBAT010000062.1 GCA_017938835.1 Oscillospiraceae bacterium
CTGTGCTGACCATGCTGGGTATTATCATCGGCATTGCCTCCATTATCACCATTGTTTCCACCATTCAGGGCACCAACGAGCAAATCAAGGAAAATCTGATCGGTGCAGGCAACAATGTGGTCACAGTCCGTCTGAACCAGAGCGGATATACATACGACCTGAGCTGGAACCCTGTACCGAGCGGAGTGCGCGTGATTACGGAGGAGACGCGGGCCGAACTGGAAGAGATCAGCGGCGTGGAAAATGTGTCTCTGTATACCTCACGCGATTATACCGAACAGCTCTATTATCAGAATACGGCCTTTAACGGTCAGGTTTATGGGATTGATGCGCATTATCTGAATGTCTATGGCTATCAGGTGAAAACCGGCAGAGGCTTTACGGAAACGGACTATGCGCAGTGCCGTAAGGTGGTTCTGGTGGATACCAATGCGGTGAAGACCCTGTTTGGCGGGGAGAATCCCGTAGGCAAGTCCATCGAACTGAAAGGGGATGTGTTCACAGTCATCGGTGTTGTGGCCTTGTCTGAGGAATTTGCGCCCACGATCAATTCACTGAATGACTATTACCTGTATGCTGACACCTCCTCGGGCAGTATTTACCTTCCAGATCGCACCTGGCCTACGGCTTATCAGTTCGATGAGCCACAGAGTGTGGCCATTAAGGTAGAAAATACCGATGCGATGACCACAGCAGGAAAAAAAGCTGCTGATCTGCTGACACAACGGCAGATCATCGACCCGGATAATAGCGAACTGGATTACCGCAGTCAGGATATGCTGGAGCAGGCGCAGCAGCTGCAGAGGATGTCCGAATCTACCAATACGCAGCTGATCTGGATCGCCAGCATTTCACTGCTGGTAGGTGGTATCGGGGTTATGAATATTATGCTGGTGTCCGTTACGGAACGCACCGGTGAGATTGGTCTGAAAAAGGCTATTGGAGCCAAAAAGAAGCAGATCCTGCTTCAGTTTCTGACCGAATCAGCGGTGTTGACCAGTTTGGGCGGCTTGATCGGCGTCGTGACCGGGGTCGTCATGGCGCAGCTGATTTCCGGTATGATGCAGATCCCCGTGTCCATCAGCGTTCCTTCTATTGTGATCGCGGTGGTCTTTTCTACCTTGATCGGTGTGGTGTTTGGCATGCTGCCTGCTGTACAAGCGGCAAACCTGAATCCAATCGAAGCATTGCGCCGCGAGTAAAAAAAGCACCTGTTTCTATGAGAGACAGGTGCTTTTTTACAGTTTCTTCACCACAAGCAGGGAAGAATGGTATATAATGTAAAATAAGATTATATTCTTTACTGTTTGGAGGACGATACATGCCAAAATTGATTTCTGACCTTGCCATTATGCTTCTGACCGCAGGCGTTGTGGCGGTGGTGTTTAAGCGATTTAAACAGCCACTGGTGCTTGGATACATACTTGCGGGATTCCTTGTGGGCCCGTATATGCCCTATTTCTTTACGGTTGCGGATGCAACCTCCATCCATACGTGGAGTGAGATCGGCATTATTGTTTTGATGTTTGGTCTGGGTCTGGAATTCAATCTGCACAAGCTGGCCAGTGTCGGCAGCACGGCTATTATTACGGCATTGACTGAAGTACTAGGGATGCTGGTGGTCGGCTATCTGGTAGGGCAGGCCCTTGGCTGGGGAATCATGGATAGTATTTTCCTTGGCGGTATGCTCTCTATGAGTTCCACTACCATTATTATCAAAGCGTTTGACGAGTTGGGGGTGCAACAGGAAAACTTTGCCCAACTTGTGTTCGGTACGCTGGTCATAGAAGATATCGCAGGTATTTTCATGATGATCATTCTGTCTACAGTGTCTGTCAGCAAGAACATTTCCGGCGGCGATCTGGCGATGCAGCTCGGCTTGTTGGTGCTCTACTTGGTACTGTGGTTGATTTTGGGTATCTATATTTTGCCCACACTTCTGCGCAAGGCGGAAGCATTCATGAATGATGAAACTTTGCTGCTGGTATCTCTGGGCATCTGCTTTGGCATGGTGCTGCTGGCGGAGCATCTGGGCTTCTCTTCTGCATTGGGTGCATTTCTTGCAGGATCTTTGCTTGCGGGCACCATCCATGCCGAGCGGGTGGAGCATCTGACAAGCGGGATCAAGGATCTGTTTGGCTCCGTTTTCTTCCTGTCTGTGGGCATGATGATCGATCCTGCAATGCTGGTAAAGTATGCATTCCCCATTTTTGTGATCACCATTGTGACCATTGTTGGCAAGCTGACCATTTCTGCTCTGGGTGTCTTGCTGTCCGGACAGTCTCTGAAGACGGCGGTACAGTGTGGGAGCTCACTGGCACAGATTGGTGAATTTGCATTTATCATTGCATCTTTGGGCATGTCTCTGGGGGTAATTGCGGACTATGCCTACCCTATCGTTGTGGCGGTTTCTGTCATCACAACACTGACGACACCCACCTTCATAAAAAATGCGGGAAAACTTCATGGCCTGATCGTAAAGGCGCTTCCGGATAAACTGGCAAATAAGCTGGAACGCTATACGGAAGAGGACGGTTCGCAGAAGGATCAGGACAGTGACTGGATGAACTATCTTCGCCGTTACGTTAAGGTGACAGCCCTGTACGCTGTACTGATGGCAGGCGTACTGCTCATCTGTCAGCTGGCATTGCTGCCGCTGCTGCTGGAAACACCGCTAAATGAGACTGTGGCACGAATGTTGTGCGTGGTGTGCTGCATGGTAGGGATCGCGTTGTTTGTACGTCCCATGCTGGATATGCACTCTACGGAATATACCACTCTGTGGGTGAAGAACCGTTACTATCATCTGCCCCTGATCACACTGACTGTGGTGCGCTTTATGCTGATCGTTTTGCTGGCATTTGCCCCTCTGCAGACTGTGCTTGGCCTTAAGGCTGCATGGTTGCTGCCGCTGATTATGATTGCAGTTTACGCAGTGTATAAAAGCGGCTGGATGTCTTCTGCATATATCTCTGTTGAAGCGCGGTTCATGGCGAACTTTAATGAACGAAATCTCCACCGGAATCAGGACGACACGACTGAATGGCTGGATGAAAAACTGTTTGTACAGCAGCTTGCCTGCGGTGACGAGCAGTCCGGTAAGACACTCAAGCAATTGGGATGGGGATACCGGTTCAGTGTCAATGTCATCAAGGTCATCCGCGGCAGGAAGCACCTTAATATGCCTTCCGGCGACTTGGAGCTGCGCTCCGGTGATCAGTTGTTCGCCATCGGTAAGGCAGAAGACCTGCGTTCCCTGCGTATGAGTCTTGGTATGCAGGAACAGGAGGAACTGCCTACACTGCATCACTTTATTGATGCACAAACTGATGAGGCTAGTGATGTATATGCCTATGCGATCCCGGTCACCAGAGACTCCGAACTTCAGGGCAAGAGCATCAGAAGCAGCGGCCTGCGTAAAAATTACGACTGCATGATTTTGGGCCTGCAGCGCGAAAAGCTACCGATCCTGCAGCCGGATGTGAACATGACTCTCCAGAACGACGATCTGGTGTGGGTGTTGGGGACTCGCCGTATGGCAGAAAAGCTGTTGACAGGCACCCTTGCCGAAGCGTAAGATACGGAAACCACCTGAGATGCTGATCTCAGGTGGTTTAACATATTTCATGGAATTTGACACATACTACCCGGGAAAAGGGGGGCTGTATATGGAATTTCTGCAGCTTTGTGTTACGTCGCTGGTGTCGTTTGGACTATTGTTTCTCGAGGCCAAAATCATCGGACGCAAGCAAATCGCACAGCTGGATTTCTTTGATTACATTACAGGCATTACTATTGGCTCCATCGCCGCCGAAATGGCTACAGAACTGGAGGAACCGTGGAAGCCGGTGACAGCCATGCTGATCTACGGCGGCATCACGGTGCTGCTGAGCCTAATCTCCAACAAATATCTGCGTTCCCGCAAGTACCTGAACGGCACGCCTACGATTTTGATGGACCACGGGAAAATGTACTATGAAAACTTTAAAAAAGCACGGCTTGATTTGAGCGAGTTTATGGTCATGTGCCGCCAGCAGGGATACTTTGACTTGAACACGATCCAAACAGCCATTTTTGAGTACAATGGAAGACTGACGATCTTGCCGGTGACCAGTGAGCGTCCTGCTACGCCCCATGACCTGAACTTACAGCCGGAACAGGAGCTTCTGTACACGGAACTGATCATGGATGGGCGTATTCTGGATGGCAATCTGAAGCGCATGGGACTGGATCTGACATGGCTGAACAAACAGCTGAAGCAGAAAAAAGTGCACACTGCCAAGGATGTATTTTTGGCAGTGTGTGACCGGAACCTGAACTTTGTTGTATATGAAAAGACTGCAGACGATTAACGTCTGCAGTCTTTTAAATGTTCAGCCAAGATGTTTTTCAAGAAGTTCCCGGCCTTCGGCCAGTGCTGACAGGGGAGTACCTGCCTGATATTCCATGACCAGAATACAGTCTTTGGGCAGAGAGCGCATTGCGGCAAAGGTTCTATCCCACGCAATGGTGCCACGCCCCATGGGAAGGTGTGTGTCTCCTCTGCCGTCGTTATCATGCAGATGCATGCCGCCCATGCGGCCGGCAACAGTTTCGATGACCTTGGGGATGTCCCAACTATTCATATTGGCGTGGCCGACATCCAGCAGGAACTTCACGCAGGGATCAATGCCATCCAACGCATGGATATATTCCTCCTGCGTGAACAGCGTCATTGCAGGGCCTGCAATGTTTTCAAAGGCAACTGTGATGCCATGGGGCTTGGCCTTTTTGACTAAAGCATCCAGCTGCTGATATGCAAAGTCCTTTGCGCGAGTCTTGCTGAAGAAAGAGTCGCCATCATAATAGCCGGGGTGGAAGACCACCTGAGAGGCGCCTAGCTTCACAGCCAGATCCACGGACAGGCTGTTCAGCGTGGCAGCGGCCTCTCTCAGGGTGCGGATGGGGGCAGCGGCGTTGACGTCCCATGCAGGGGGATGAATGGTGAAGGGAACATCAAAGCCCTTCAATTGCTCATACTGTGCATCCCAGCCGTTATCGCCCAGATCCCAGGCATCGCCGTCGATCATGAGCTCGACTTCGGGGACGATCGCGCTGAGCCTGCGGACGTTTTCGGCAGGTGGATTACAGAAGAGTATAAATTCAGATGCGGAAATTCTCATAAAATTGTCCTTTCTTTGGAAAATGCCCTCGAGAGCAGTTGCTCCCGAGGGCACCGATATAGAGGGGAAAAGATGGTGTTAGTCTTCCAGATATACCTTCTTCTGCTTCTGCCAGAAGATAATGCCAAGAATGATCCAGATGATCAGGCAGATCCAAGCTTCCTTGTACAGGGCAGCTGCGGAGCCGGGAATGACCATCAGAGCCACGAAGACCAGTCCGCAGATAGCACCCAGAATACCCCACACCTTCATCTTGCTGTTGCCTTCTACCTTAGCAAACTTGTAAGCAGCAAAGCAGACGTAGGTGAATACGATGGAGGTACCCATAGAGGTGCAGTCAACGATCCATGCCAGTGCAGAGCGGCCGAACCAGGGAGCAATCAGGCCAACGATACCGACGAACAGAACTGCGGCAACAGGAGCGCCGTCGCCTTCGTTACGCTTTGCGAATACTGCGGGCAGAGCCTTTCTCTGTGCCATTGCAGCGAACAGACGAGTGGAAGCAATGAAGAAGCCGTTGATCGCGGACAGAACAGCACAAGCCATTGCGAAGCCCATGATGTACAGACCGGGCTTGCCCAGAGCGGTTTCAACTGCAGCACCGGTTGCCCAGAAGGGATTGCTGTTCAGGAATTCGCCCCAGTTTGCATAGCCTTCCTGAGGAACCATAGCAGTGGTCAGGGTGGAGCAGATGTACATGATGGCACCACAGGCAATGGTAATGACTATCATAATCTTGGTTTTCTTGTGGTCAAATTCAAATTCTTCACAGACCTGAGGAATAACGTCGAAGCCAACGAATGCCCAAGGAGCCATGGACAGAATCACGCCAATGCCGGAGAGAACGGATTCACCGCGGCTGCCTTCAAACAGAGGCTGCATGTAGGTGAAGTCTGCCTTGCCGGTTACAATGATGGTGATGGGCAGAGCAACAATAATAGCGGTCTGAGCGAGAGCCAGGAAGGTCTGGGACATGAATGCAACCTTAACGGCCTTGATATTGATGATCATGAAGAAGCCGGTGATCAGCATGGTCAGGATTGCTTCGCCCAGGTATACATCAAAGCCGCCGATGTTCCACAGATGGACGGACTGCAGGAAAGTGTTAGGGAAGATATAACGGGTGATCAGACCGATTGCGGTACCGTTCAGGGGGATGAAGGAGATGTAGGCCAAGATCAGGAACCAACCAGCAACGTAAGCGTGCTTCTTGCCATATGCCTGTGTGACATATTCAAATTCGCCGCCTTCTACGGGGTACTTACCAATCAGGTAGCCATAGCTGTGGGAGATGACCCATGCCATCAGTGCGGCCAAAGCCAGACCAATCGCGGTTCCGAGAGGACCTGCTGCGGGGAGGACGGAGTTGCCGGGCATGACGAAGCAGCCCCAGCCAATGATCGCGCCTACCGCAACAGCCAGTACGTCAATACTGCGCATTTGTTTTTTCATGTGTGGATACAACCTTTCTTTTTCTTTTTATTTGCTCCATTGCTTGAAAATTTGGGGGACAAATTCTCAAGCAGTGGTTGAATGGACGCTTAAGCACAATATACCAGTAGATTGTAAATTGAAAAATAATACCTCTGTAAAAAACTGGTAAATTGTGATACACGGACACCCAAAAATCTTTTGAAATTTGGACATGTTGGTTTATCAACGACACGATTTTAGCGTGTTTTTTATCTACTTACAACATTTTTTGAGTGTCCGGTTTTAGCGTAAAATTCCACAATTGATCAAAATAAAAATGAAATGCGCAAGTCGATATTTTGCTGGCAATAAAAATTGAAAATTTTGTAAATGAAATCAAATTTTATACTGCAATTTCTACAGATAGAAAGCAAAAACTGGCAGATATGTACATATCTGCCAGTTAAATTATTTGGTTATTGTTAAATCAGTTCGGCAATGTCCTGAACCAGTTTTTCGGTTTCTGTCCAGCCGATGCAGGCATCTGTAATGGATTTGCCGTAAATACCTTCACCAATCTTCTGGTTGCCGGGTTCAATGTAGGATTCCACCATAAAGCCCTTGACCATGGACTTGATGTTGTCGGAGTGTCGGGCGGAGTGCAGGACGGCCTTACAGATGCGGGGCTGCTGCCAGTACTGCTTGTTGGAATTGGAGTGGTTGGCGTCTACGATCAATGCCATGTTTTCCAAGCCCTTGGCGGCATACGCATTATACAGGCGTTCCAGTTCCTCAAAGTGATAGTTGGGCTGTGCCTCGCCGTGCTTGTTCACATAGCCGCGGAGAATAGCGTGTGCCAGAGGGTTGCCGGTGGTGTCAACCTCCCAGCCGCGGTAAATGAAGGTGTGACTGTGCTGTGCAGCCATGATGGAGTTAAGCATAACGGAGAAGTCACCGCTGGTGGGGTTCTTCATGCCCACGGGAACAGCAATACCGCTGGCGGTCAGGCGGTGCTCCTGATTTTCCACGCTTCGTGCACCTACTGCTACGTAGGACAGCAAATCAGACAGATAACGGTAGTTATCAGGGTACAGCATTTCGTCTGCGGTGGAAAGGCCGGTCTGCGCCAGCACATTGGTGTGCAGGCGGCGAATGGCAATTACACCTTCCAGCATGTCAGCTTCTTTTTCGGGGTTGGGCTGGTGCAGCAGACCTTTATAACCGTCGCCGGTGGTGCGGGGCTTATTGGTGTAGACACGAGGGATCAGGATCAGGCGGTCAGCCACCTTTTCCTGCAGACCTGCCAGACGGGTGCAGTAATCCAACACGGCGTCTTCACGGTCGGCAGAGCAAGGTCCGATAATCAGCACCATCTTGTCGCTCTTGCCGGTGAATACATCGGCAATCTCAGCGTCTCGCTTTTCCTTGATCTGTGCCAAACCTTCGGTCAGGGGATACTGTTCCTTGATCTCTTTGGGGACCGGGAGCTTACGCTTAAAAATCATATTCTTCATAGAACAATTCTCTCTCTATCGTAATATTTGATATTCACACTTTAGCAGTTTAAATGAAAAATTGCAATAGGGAATATCCGGAAATTGAAAAAGCCAGCAAAATTGCTGACTCAACAAATATAGTATACCAGAACTGTACTGTAGATACAAGGACAAAAGTACGCGATAGAAGTAAATCTGTGTTTTATACGAAAGCAATAGAAGAGCTTTGTGTGTTTTTCCAACTTGCAAATGTGCGCTGTTGGTGGTAATATGTAATCACAAAGAGGAAATCCTACAACAGGATACCTTAAAGACTCCATCAAACGAGTCAACAGAGATTCCTTCAGAGAAAGGTTAATCTGAATCAATAGAAAGTGAGGATTACAAATGATGTTAGATAACAAGAGTATACAGAAGTGACCCTTATCTGATGTAGGTGAAAGATGCAGCAGATTTAAGGGTCACTTCGCTTTTGGTTATGTGTACAGTGCACCCGTAGGGGTGTTTTTTCGTGTCCGGATCAGGTTCTCGAGAGAAAAAGAAAGGCGTCAGTCCAGAGACTGACCCAACATATATAATATA
>JAGBAT010000063.1 GCA_017938835.1 Oscillospiraceae bacterium
TGCAAATTGTTTTTCATCGAAAAACAATGCGTGCGTTGCAGCAGGCTGCACGTCCATCGCGTTAGCGGGGACATCTCTGTCAAAATGCTCCGTAGGAGTATTTTGACAGACTCAAAAAATCCCGATGCGCTGCATCGGGATTTTTGGTTTATATAATTGTCTCCATTTCCCGCGTATGCCTGCGGTAAACAAGAACAAAGGCAAGCAGCTCCGCAAGGAAGGTAACTGACCATGAAACAATATAGGAGAAATATAAACACTCCGGTGTGTGGTACATCTGGAAGATCGTGCAGATCCACAGAATACGGAACCCACAAACACCCAGCACACAGATCAGCATGGGCACAACGGACGCCCCCATGCCTCGCAGCGCACCGGTAGATACATCCATCAAGCCGCACAGGAAGTAGGGCACAGCAATATATGCCAGGCGAACCATACCATAGGAAATCGCTTCAGCAGAGTCCATGATATAAATAGACAGCAAATGCGGGCCTGCCAGATAGACCCCGCACCCCGCTGCCAAACCGACCACTGCCACACTGCCAAGGCAGATCCAGAGGATCTTCCTGACCCGTCCGTACTTCATCGCCCCTACATTCTGGCCGATGAAGTTTACTGCCGTTTGCTGGAACGCATTCATACATACATATACAAAGCCTTCCAGATTGGCAGAGGCTGCATTGCCGGACATAAACACATCCCCAAAGGAGTTGACCGAGGACTGAATGATCACATTGGAGATTGAAAACAGGGATCCCTGAATCCCTGCGGGCAGCCCAATGCGGATCATTTTCATCAGCTGAGCCTTGTAAATACGCAGCTTGTCCAGTTCCAGACGACAGGCATCCGTTCTTCGCATCAGCGCCCATACAACCAGCACCGCAGAGATGGCCTGAGAAATCGCTGTAGCCAATGCAACACCCGCTACATTCATATGAAACTGCGTGACAAAAATAATGTTCAGCACCACGTTGACCACACCTGCGATCAGCAGAAAAATCAGAGGGCTGCGGGTATCCCCTGCTGCGCGAAGGATGGAAGCGCAGAAGTTATACACCATGGTAAACGTCATGCCACCGAAGTAGATCTTCATATAGGTGGCAGACAGAGGCAGCACCGTATCGGGCGTATCCATCAGAGTCAGCAGTGTCTCCGCCAGAGCAATGCCCACAACGGTAAGTATCACGCCGCTGATGATCGCCGTGGGCAAAGCAGTATGGACTGTGCGGTGCACGGCCTCGTCATCCTCGCCGCCCAGGCCGTGAGCCACGGTAACACCCGCACCCACAGACAGACCGATGAACAGATTGATGATCAGATTCGTCAGCGCACCGGTTGCCCCTACCGCCGCTACGGACACGCTGCCGCAGAAACGACCCACCACCACAAGGTCTGCCGCATTGAACAGCAGCTGCAGAATACTGGTGAGAATAATGGGTACCGTATAGAAAATGATATTTTTAAACAAAGGGCCTTCCAACATGCTTCGGTTGACACCTTGCATCACAAGCACCGGCTTTCCTTACATAATTTTTTATCATTATACTCCGATTGGCTAAAATAGGAAATACCAAATATGCAGCTGACAAATCCCCCAAAATTGGACATGTTTTCAGCTCTCTACCGCTGGTAGAGCACTCTCCTCCCCCTTTAGAACTTTGTTTTGTTGACTTTTGCCGCTAAGATTCTGTAAAATCAAACCATAGAATTTTCATTAACCGCTAAAGGAGTACACATGAACTTCAAAATCGTTTCCGATTCCTCCTCCAATGTTTTCGAGTTGGATAGCATCCCCTATATCAGTGTTCCTCTGAAGATCAACGCCAGCGAAAAAGAATATATCGACAATGCAGATTTGGATCTGCGCGGTATGGTTGATGACCTGAAAGCCTACAAAGGCAAGTCCGGCTCCTCCTGTCCCAATGTGCAGGAATGGTTGGATGCCTATCAGGGTGCCGACTGCATTTTTGGCGTGACCATCTCCCGACACCTCTCCGGCAGCTACAATGCCGCTGTGCAGGCCGGTGATGTTTATATGGAGGAACACCCCGGTGCAAAGGTATTCATCTTTGATTCCATGTCTGCCGGCCCCGAACTGGCCCTCATCATTGAAAAGCTGAAAGTGCTCATCAAGGAAGGGCTGGACTTTGAAGCCATCCGCGACGCTGTGATCGAATATCACAACCGCCTGCATACGCTGTTTTGCCTGCAGTCTATGACGAATCTGGCCCGCAACGGTCGTGTAAACTCTGCCGTGGCAAAGATCGCCAGTGCCCTGAACATCCGCGTCATTGGTGACGCCAACTGTGGGCAGCTGGCTCCCACTACCAAGCCCCGGGGCGACAAGAAAGCACTGCAGGTACTGGTAGACTTGATTTTGAAAAAGGGTCTGACGGATGGTACCATTCGTATCGCCCACTGCTTTAATCCCGCATTGGCCGAAGAACTGAAAACCGCTGTATTGGCAAAGCGCCCCGACTGCAACGTGATCATTGAGCACACCACTGCACTGTGCAGCTATTACGCCGAGGTCGGCGGCCTGATTATCGCCTGGGAAGGCAACTACAACCCCATCAATAATCACGACATCAACTGATGCTGACTCAAACCGCCTGTGCTATTGAAGCACAGGCGGTTTGAGTCTGTCAAAATACGCCTTCGGAGCATTTTGACAGAGACGTCCCCGTTAACACGATGGACTTGCAGACGAAACTCTGCGAGTCGGTTATTTAATGTATTGATTCCTGACAGAATTTCCCTTGCAATCGGAACAAAATATGGTATGATTCGTCTGTACTTCTAAGCCAAACTAAAAGAAATCAGGTATTGTTCTATGAATGAAACCCCAAAACGTGCAGGCGTTTTTTCCATATTTCTGTTTGCGTTTCTGGTGACCATGGAAGTGCTGACCATGGTATTGCTGGGCATGCTGGGGATATTCCCCAGCATATACATGGTGCTGATCGGTGCCATAATGCTGCTGGGCACCTTGCTGCTCTGGCGGATGTTCTTTGGAAAGAAACCAAAGCTGCGGCGCTTCAAACGCGCCATCGCAGGGTTCCTATCCATCTTCGTCACCATCGGCTGTCTGTACGGCTCCTACGCCGCAGCAATGCTGGGCAATACCCTGAACAACATCACCGCGGAGGACAGCAGTTCCGGCAATGACACCAGCAGTGGTCTGGATTCTATTATCTCCGCCATCAAGCGGGATGTGACCACCGATCCATTCATCGTGTATCTCAGCGGCTCTGACGCCCGCACCAGCAGCCTGTCCACCAGCCGCAGCGACGTGAACATTCTGGTCGTGGTCAACCCTGTGGATAAGCAGATCCTGCTGATCAACACACCCCGCGACTACTATGTCTCCAACCCCGCCGGCAACGGCGCCAAGGACAAGCTGACCCACTGCGGTCTCAAGGGCCCCCGCAATTCCGCAGGTGCTCTGGAGGAGCTGTACGCCTGTAAAGCGGACTACTACGCTCAAATCAATTTCTCCGGGTTCAAGACCCTCATTGACGCATTCGGCGGCGTGACCATCTATTCCGACTTTGCCTTCACTACACAGGACGGCTACTATATCCGAGCAGGGGAAAACAACCTGAACGGCGCACAGGCTTAGTCCTATGTCCGGGAACGCAGTGCCCTCAGCGGTGGCGACAACGCCCGCGGTCAAAACCAAATGAAGCTCATTGCGGCGCTGGTGGATAAGCTGTCCGCCGGTACCATCATCTCCAACTATTCCAATATTCTCAACAGTCTGGAGGGGATGTTCGTCACAGACATGAGCACCTCCAACATCTCCAAGCTGATTCGTATGCAGCTTGGTGATATGGCCTCCTGGGATGTGTTATCCTACTCTGCCACCGGTACCGGCGGCACCGACTACGTCTGGGCGGCAGGCGGCTACGCCTACGTCACCTACCCCGACAGCAGCAGCGTCGCCCATGCCACCGATCTCATTGCCCGTGTCATGGACGGGGAAGTACTGACAGAGTCAGACATCTAATTGAGAAAGACCTGTTCCGATTGTTCGGAACAGGTCTTTCTGTTTTCATTGTCACAGGAAATTTCTAAGATAAAGCAACACGCCTATTTATTTTATCTTCTTCCTCCGGGACCGCGTCCGCCCGGGCCGCCCCGTCCTCCGGGGCCTCTCATGCCACCGGGGCCACCCATACCCCCGGGACCTCTCATGCCGCCCATCGGTCTGTCAAATCCACCGTGGCTGCCCATACTCATCCCTCGTTCGGGAGGAGGCGGCATACTGCTTCTTCTGCGTCCGCCGCCGAACAGACGGCTCAGCAGGCTCATCCCCACCGCTGCGCCAGCAGCCCTGGCCACCTGTTTTGCCGCATCCACATATTCTTCTGTCTGAGCGGCAGCCTTTGCCGCAGCCGCCTCCGCTTCTGCCTCTGCTGCAGCTTTCGCAGCAGCAGCATTACTGCGCTCCACTGTAGACACAGTCACAGGCGCACCGCAGTTAGGGCAGAATGTGCTGCTGTTAGTCCAGCGGGATCTGCACCGGCTGACGCTTGCGGTAAATGGTGTAGCTGTCAAACCCGCAGCGCTTCAGCGCCGCAGCCGCCTCCGCAAATCCGGTACCAATGTAGTCCACGGTGTGGGTATCGCTGCCGATAACCACATATTTTCCGCCCAGCTCACGGTAGCGCCGCAGTACCCAGTCCTCAGGGCAGACCCGCTGCTGCCAGTCGTACATGCCGCGGGTATTCACTTCCAGTGCGATCTGCTGCTTAACCAGCGCCTGCAGAATGGGGTCGATGAGGTCTGCATACTGTTCTACAGTGCAGGCTGATACCTTTCCCTCCATCTTCCGCAGCGGGTAATCCAGATGAGCAAAGCAGTCAAAGCCGCCCTCATTCACCAGACGAAGCACAGAAGCAAAGTACTCCCGCCACATGCCGTCGATCTCTTCAGGAGAAGCAAAAGGCATTTTATAGATGTCTGTCCCATCGGGCAGGAAGTGCACAGAGCCCAGAACGTAGTCAAACTCGCGGCCCTCCATCAGTTTCTCCGTAGCCACTTTGGCATCGTGTCCGTTGCCGATCTCGATGCCATACAGTACCTCCACCCCGGGATTCCACGGCTGCAGATGAGCAAAGGCTTCCAGGCGGGCAGGCTCAGCTGCATAATAGGCATCTACACCGTAGCCGCCGGTATCTACCATATCCGCATGGTCAGTGATGGCGATGATACCCACGCCACGCTCCATGGCCACAGTGCAAATCTCCTCCAGTGTGGGAGTACCGTCGAAGGAATAGCAGCTGTGTATATGCATATCACAAATCATGAGCGCACCTCCTGAGAGTTTTCTATCTATTATTAGGATAAATCATTTTTCCGCTTTGTCAACCGCAACAAATAATTTGTAGATTCTCAAAATTTCTTATTGACAAATTTTGCAGAATTTGCTATTATGTCAAAGTTCCAAGTGAATATGGGAGCGTTCCCGAGTGGCCAAAGGGGACAGACTGTAAATCTGCTGGCGATGCCTTCGGTGGTTCGAATCCACCCGCTCCCACCATAAAAAGCTCATTGCACATGCAATGAGCTTTTTTCAGCTTGTCAAAAAGCGCCTCGCAGAGTTTCGTCGCAAGGACGAAATAAGATTCAATCCATTTTTGTCGCGACAGGTGCGTGGCAAAAAATACATCTCAGCCTGCTGCAAGTTCATCGTGTTAGCGGGAACGTCTCTGTCAAAATGCTCCGTAGGAGTATTTTGACAGACTCAAAAAACAGGCGTGAAATTCACGCCTGTTTTTATCTTATATCACGATCTTCAGAATCTCCGCGGGCTGATACACCACATACTTCGCCCCCAGCTCACGGAGGTATTCCCCATCCCGGAAGCCCCAGTCCACGCCGATGCAGTCGATCCCTGCATTGGCAGCAGTCTGCAGGTCCACCTCCGTATCACCGATATACACGATATCACTGCGGTCAATGCCCATCTTCGCAATGACCTCATTGACGGAATCGGGAGAGGGCTTGGGTGCGATGTCGGGACGATTGCCCACCATATATTCAAACTGACCGGGGAAATGCTCGTCGCACAAGACAATGACCGCCGGCTCGATCTTATTGGACACCACCGCCGTGCGAATGCCCTTGGCAAGTAAGGCATCCAGCAGCTCGTGGATTCCCTCGTAAGGCCCCGTCAGATCCTTGCAATGCACATCATAGTGAGGCAGAAAGGTGTTGAATACAACCTCCTGCGCCTCTTCTGCTGTGCCTTCAGGACAGCCCCGGCGCACCAGCATGCGCACACCGTTGCCGATGAAGCGACGCACCTCATCCAAGGTGCGGGCAGGGTAGCCGTTTGCGGTCAAGGCATAGTTCAGGCTGTTGGCCAGATCCTGCAAAGTATCCAGTATGGTACCGTCCAGATCAAATATCACTGCTTTGTAACTCATAGAAAATTTCCTCTTCGTTTCGCTTAATTTTGCATCCTTGATACAAAACAAATTCTAATCCGTTTTTCCGGGAGCATGTATCACAGAAAAAACACTTCTCAGGCTTTGCAGTGTGCGAGCCTGTTGTATCATCGCCTGCAAGGCGGAATTCCCTCAATAAAGCTCCGCAAGGGGATTCATCGAATCTCTAAAATTTCCCGCTGCGGCCGGAGAATCCGCCTCCGCCACCGCCGGAGCCGTGGTTGCTTTCATGGTGAATGACCCGGGTGGTCGTGTGGGTATATGCGTCCTGCCGCACCCGCAGATCAACACCGCCTTTGGGGATATATGCCCCTGCGCGCGTGGCGATCCCTGCAGTGCGCATGCCGCGCTTCATGATCAGCACGACCACCAGTGCAATCACCGGCGGTACCAGCAGTACAACCAGCCAGTAGGATTCCGGCATGTGGAGCAGCCGCTCATCAAGACTGAGTGTGCCGGGGTTGTAATAGGACTGATAGTCCTCGCCGTAGTAATTCTTCTGGTTGATCTCATATACACGCAGCTCAGCCAAACAGTCTTCTGTAAAAGATGCAAACCCGTTATACCAATCGTCAAAACGGAATTGACTCAGAAAGCCGCTGCAAATTTCATCGAGGGTACTGTTGTCAAACACCGCGTTGGCATAATAGCCATGGGTCACCACGCTGTAATCCCGCTCCGCCATGCTGAGCATCAGTAGGATGCCGTCGCGGTTTTCGCCTACGCCCAAATCGTATTGGGTGTACAGCTTCGTCGCTGCCTCGTATGGGTCATTGCTGCCGTACACAGTGAAATCCTCCACCGTCACAATGTACACCCCGCAGGCATAGGTTGTTTCCGCTTCCATGCAGTCAGACAGCAGCGTCTGCTCTTCCTCATTCGACAGCAGATCTGCATCGTCCATGATATAGGTATCGGCTGCCAGCGCAGGCGCGGTCAGACAGCACACAATGCACAATACTGCCAAAAGGGTCAGAAATCTCTTTTTCATTGCTCCGCCCTCCTTACATGCTGCCCAGCAGGATGGCCAGCAACGCTGCGCCGATGCCTGCGGTCAAGCCAAAGAACCAGCCCCAGAACCTTCCCCAGGACACAGGCAGCTCCCCGACGATCTTGCCGGTCTGTCCGTTCATGGCAAACAGATAGTTCTTCCCCTTCCAGCGGGTGCTGAGCATCCATACAGGCATGAGGACATAGCAGGTATTTGTATTTTTCACCTGTGTATGCTGAGAGACGGGGATGCAGGTCTCATAGCCAAACACCGTCTCCGCCATGGAATCCAGCGCACTGTTCCCCATACGGGCTTTCGCACGTGCAAAGCTGCTGTCAGCAGACACATCAAACTTATCCGCCAGAAACCCCGGCAGATAGGCCATAGCAAAGGGCTTCAGCTCTTCGTAATCGTATGGCTCGATGGCATCCATATAATCATCGGGCATTTTGGAGGAACCGTCCACAGGTACGCCCTTGTAACGCACAGTGCCTGCACGGCGAACCCGGAAGTGCTGGGTGTTGATAATCTCGTCATCTCCGCGGCGATGACTGTGGGTGCGGGTTGCCGTAAAGGTCACATCCGCATCTGCTTCCCCATCGAACAGCCAGAACGGCACATACACGCCCTTGAGCTCCTGAATGTGGTGCTCACTTTTGAACGCCTTAGGAAGCAGGGGCTTCCCCTTGCAGTGCTTCCGCAGGGCATCGACTGCATCCTCTTTGCTGAGCTGAAACGGAATCACATAGTCCGGCTTGCGTGTTCCCGCAAACTGGCCCGGCACGATGGTAGGATTGCCGCAGTAGGGACAGCTGGTGGCCGCGGTGGTCACATCGCAGATCAGCTCCGCACCGCAGGACGGGCAGGAGTAGGCACGCATATTCTTTGCATCCTCTCCCCATTGGTCATGATACTGCGCCTGCGCATCCGCAGAGAGTTCCTCCTGCGCTGCTTTGTTATTTGCATCGGCATACAGTGCTTCGATTTCGGCAACGGTGTATGTACTTTCACAGTAGTCACATTCCAGCCTGCCGGACTCCCCTACAAAATGCAGCGGTGCCATACAGGACGGGCATTGGTAATTGGTCACCTGCGTCGCCATGGATGTGCCCCCTTCCAAAATTGACATATATAGACATTATAGCAGAGTTTATGCGGTACTGCACGAAAAATATCAAAGAGATCCGCTCAACTCAGCTGCGAAGTTGATGGATCTCCTTTGTTGTTATATATTCTTACTGTCTCGGATGTTCAAACATCACTACGCCGCTCAGATCATCGGTCAGCTCCACCGTATGCCCAAGAACGGTGGTCACATGGTCAAACAGGTTCAGAAACGCCTCCGGTTCAGCGATGAGGTCGAAGCCGATATTCCCCTTGCGGTAATGCATGGGGAATATCACTTTTGGCTGCAGCTGGTCACACACCTGCTTTGCCTGTTCTGCATCAATGGTGTAATAGCCGCCAACAGGCACCAGCAGCGCGTCGATTTTTCCCATGGCTTTCACCTGCTCCTGTGTCAGCACATGCCCGAGATCCCCCAGATGGGCCAAGCGGTAATTTCCTGCCTGCACAACATGTATGGTATTCTCTCCTCGAAGGCTGCCCTGTGCCCCGTCATGGAATGTGTGCAGCGTCTCCACCGTAAAACCCGGCAGCCGGCGGGTCTGTAAGACGCCTTCGGCATAGCCATGGTCTTCATGACTGTGGCTGCACAGTACCGCATCCCCTGCCAGCTGCGGCAGATGGAGGCCGGGCACATAGTCGGTCTCATAGGGGTCGAACACCACAACGCCCTCATCCGTATCAAATGAAAAACAGGAATGTCCGTTCCAGGTCAGTTTCATGGCAATACCTCCTTTTTCTACATTTTATTTTACAACAAAGTTGACGGTTTGAAAACCATGTTGTATTATAAAACAGATGAAGAGTTGCCATGATGCATGGCAATGGAGGGATAAAATGATCAAACGCTTTTTCGTCGGTCTGCTGAAGACCATTGTGGTTCTGACCCTGTGTGCCGCCGTGGTGATCGTCGCTGTAAAATATATCTACGATGAATATTCTCTGAACCCTCAGGTACTGGAGGATGAATATCAGGAAATCGTCAGCACAACACTGGCACCAACACCCACTCCGGAACCGACACCGGAGCCCACGCCCGCTCCCACACCTGCACCTGACTGGCCCGCTTTGGATGTAACTTCCTGGGAATTCCGGCTGGTGAATACGGAGAACACACTGGAAAACTACAAGCCTGCTGCCACCAAGTACTTTGACGGCTGTTTGATGGACAGCCGCATCGTAGAAGCAGCCAAAGCGCTGACCGTGGATGCCCGTGCAGCGGATAAGAGCATTTATCTGACCAGTGGTTATATTCCATACAGTACCTCCAAGGACAATACCGATGAGCACCAGACCGGTCTGGCCATCGACTTTATGCAGAGCAGCAAGGCCGCCAAGGACGTAGAAGCTTATGAAAAGACTTCCATCTGCACTTGGCTGGAACGCCATGCCTATGAGTACGGCTTCATTCTCCGTTACCCCGAAGGCAAGGAAGACATCACCGGCGTAGATTACGAGCCCTGGCATTACCGCTATGTGGGCGTAGAGGCTGCCACATATATGAACAGCAAGGGCCTGTGTCTGGAAGAATTCCTGGCACTGTACGAAACTGAATAATATAAAAACAAATCACCGTGTGGGTTCACACGGTGATTTTCTATAACCGCTCTAATGTTATTTTGCCTCTCTCAGCTGCTCCACTTGAGCATACTCTCCACGAATATCCCCCAGCAGGATGTCCGGTTTGGGGATGCCGTGGTAGTCCGAACCTGCTGTGGCGATCAGGCCGTATTCCTCCGCAAGATCAAGAAGGTACTGCCGCTGCTCCTCATCATAACGGGCATACTCACATTCCATGCCCTTGCAGCCCATGCCCTTCACCAGCTCAATGAGCTCCCGCAGCTGCGGGTCATTCAGTTCATACTGGAACGGGTGGGCCAGTACCGGCACACCTCCTGCATCCAGAATACGGGAAATGGCCCGCTTCATGGGCATGTTGATTTTGGGCACATAGCACTTGGCCCCCTTGCCCATATATTCCCGGAAAGACTGCTTCACTGACTCCACATAGCCCTTTTCCATCATCAGCAGACCGATATGGGGTCTGCCCAGCACTGTGCCGGGATGCCGCTGCCGCAGCTCCTCCATGGATACGTCGATCCCCTCTTGCCGCAGCTTTTCCACAATGGTGCGGTTGCGCACCTCACGGTTGCGCAGGGCAATTTCCAAAAGATCACACAGACTTTCAGCCTTGGGGTCGATGTAATAGCCGAGGATGTGTACCTCGATGCCCTTGTAATCCGCAGACAGTTCAATGCCGGGAATGATCTCCAGCCCTAACCGCGCCCCTGCCTCCATGGCTCGGGCAAGTCCGTTTGTATTATCGTGGTCGGTTATGGCAACGGCCTGCAGCCCTGCCTCGGTGGCCAGACGCACCACCTCTTCCGGCTCATAGCTGCCGTCGGAGGCATTGGTATGCACATGTAAATCAACACCGTTTTTCATTCGTATCACCCTGTTTTCGTTCTCTGTATTTATTATACTCCATTCGCCCGAAAAGAAACAGTGACAAAAGCAATGAAAAATACTATAATGGTTTTAATTCTTATGAATTGAGAGAAACTATATGGAACTTCATTTAATTGGACATGATTATAAATACGCAGTGGAACAGTCTCTGCTGACTCTGTTCCCCGGTAATAAGCCGGAGTACCCGGAAAAGCCCGGTAAGGGTGACCGCATCATCGTGCGGTGCAGCCGCGGGGATGTGTGGACCTCCATGACCACCACCATCCACAAGGACGGCAAGCGGGGCGCAGGCATGGCTCGGGTCAAAACCGCGCTGCTCACCGATGAGCCCTTCGTCACCGACCGCCACCTGCAGCGTCTGGTGCGCCAGAGTTTTTACAAGGCCGCACTGGACTGGGGTGTCATCGCTCCGGAATGGGGCGCACTGACCGGTGTCCGTCCCACCAAGCTGATGACCAACATTATGCGGGAGGGTGTATCTGACAAGACCGCTGCTGCGCGCTTCCGGGAAAAGTATTTCACCTCACAGGCAAGAGCCGACCTGTGCGTGCAGACCGCCCACTATTCCATGGACGCAGAGGATGCACTGCCGGAAAAGGGCGTGTGCCTGTATGTGGGTATCCCCTTCTGCCCTACCCGCTGCGCCTACTGCAGCTTTGTCAGCCATAGTGTGGAAAAGAGCATGAAGCTGGTGGCTCCGTTTTTCGACGCGCTTATGGAAGAAATCGACGCCACCGCCCAACAGGTAAATAAGCTGGGGCTGGTGCCTGTATCCGTCTATATGGGCGGCGGCACCCCCACCACCCTGTCTGCCAAGCAGCTGGATCAGCTGCTGACCAAACTGGAAACCGTATTTGACCTGAGCCATGTGACGGAAAACACCGTAGAGGCAGGCCGCCCCGATACCATCACTATGGATAAGCTCCATGTACTGAAGGCCCACGGGGTCAGCCGCATCAGCGTCAATCCCCAGACCATGACCGATTCGGTACTGGAGGCAATCGGCAGAAAACACACCGCCTCAGACATACTGGACGCCTTCCGTATGGTCCGCGAAGTCGGCGGCATGGCCATCAACATGGATCTGATCGCAGGTCTGCCCACAGACACCCCGGAAAGCTTCCGGGCCACCATGGACACCGTCATGGAACTGGCACCAGAGAACATTACCGTGCATACTCTGTCTTTAAAGAAAGGTGCGCGGCTCATGGACGAAGGCGGCGATATCCCCACCCCCGCCAGCGTGAAGGAAATGGTGGACTACGCCCATGCAAAGCTGGCAGAGGGCGGATATGTTCCCTACTATCTCTACCGCCAGAAGAACATGTCCGGCGGCTTCGAGAACACCGGCTGGACCAAGCCCGGCTACGAAAATATATATAATATCTGCATCATGGAAGAGCTGTGCTCCATCATCGCAATGGGGGCCGGCGGTTCCACAAAGCTGGTTCGACCCAATGGCAAAATTGAACGGGTCTTTGCCCCCAAGTACCCCAATGAGTACATCAGCAACCTGGCAAAGACCTGCAGCGACAAATCGAAAATAGGTGAATTTTATGGCATATCTGCTGAAGAAAGTCAATCAGAGAGCGCAGTCGAATCCGACGAAGTTTCTGAAGGAATGTGACGAATTTTACGAAAATCAACTGAACGAGGGTGCCCAGCGTATCATCGAGCACGGGAAGATCAGCCCTATCGTGTTCGTGTCCGGCCCCTCCGGCTCCGGAAAGACCACCACCGCCCTGAAGCTGGAGCAGCTGGTAGAGTCCAAGGGAGCCGAGACCCACATCATCGCTCTGGACAATTACTTCCGCTCTGTGGACGAGAAAACCTACCCCAGGACCGAAACCGGAGCTTATGATTTTGAATCTCCCGCATGTCTGGATATGGAGCTGCTGGCCGAGCATTTCGACGCCATTGAGCGAGGAGAAAAGATCCAAGTCCCCCGCTACCTATTCAAGCAGCAGCGGCAGCAGCGCAACAGCGGACGTTTCCTCCACGCCAAGCCCGGCGACATCGTGATCTTTGAGGGCATCCACGCCCTGAATGACACCTTCTCCGCCATCGCCCCCGATGCGTTCAAGGTGTATATCTCCGCACGCAGTAATGTGGTGGATGACGATGGCAGCATCGTATTCAAGGGCACTTGGATGCGTCTGTGCCGCCGCATTCTCCGCGATCACCAGTTCCGCGGCACCTCTGCGCAGGAGACACTGAAGATGTGGGAAAACATCCGCGACGGGGAGAAGAAATACATTTCCCCGTTCAAGGACAAAGCCGATCTGCAGTTCGATTCCTCCCTCATGTGCGAGGTATGCGTAATGAAATCCTTCATGCAGAAGCTGCTGGCTGATGTTCCCGCAGGCATCCCTCGCTACGAGGAAGTCATGGAGATCCTGCCTGCATTCGAAAAGTTCGAGGCCATCGATCCCAAACTGGTTGCAAAGGATAGCCTGCTGCGTGAATTCATTGGCGGGGGCGTGTACAAATACTGACGTTTCAATTGACTTCCTTCTGCGCGCAATTTAGGGATCCCCCGCCTGCGGCGATGGAGAAACGCCGTTCTGCATCCCACGCCCTTTGGGCGCAGGTTTAACGGCAGCTAAAAAAGACAGAGGACGTGTCTGACGTGTCCTCTGTCTTTTTCATTGATTCCATTTTTCCGTAAACTCGCTCCAGAGTTCAATGATTTTGAACTTATACACATAGCCCTCTTCCTGCGTGATGATGGACGCAGTGTTCTCGCTGAGCACCTCCATAGCCTCGGTGGTTTCCATTGCAGCTGCCACACACAATGGCGGATACACCACACACCACCAGTTATGCCCCGCGCCATTGCCCAGCACCACACGCAGGGAGGTATACTGCCCTGCCGGCAGGGAAAATCCCTCATAGTCTCTGGTGGGATAGTATTCCTCCGATAAGGTCACTGCCACTCGTCTGCCGCCCGCCGCCGTGCGGGCGGCTTTCTGCACATCCTCCAGATGTGCCTGCACCAGTTCCTGCGCCTCCTCACGGCTGTCCGCCTCTGCCAAAATAGGCTGTAAGTACTCCAACACTTTATCGCGCACTTGTAATTTAACAGACTGCTCTTCCTCGCTGTCATCTACTGCAAGCACGTGCAGACGCACCATCTGGTCGGCAATGTTTTCCTGCGTCCGCTGGGCCCATAAGCCCGTCAGAACACCTGCACACAGTGCAATCAGCAGTGCCAGCTCCCAGATTTTCCAGCCTCGTAATTCTTTCATTGATCATTCCACCTTTCGTTGAAAGGAGTATTGCCAAAAACTCCCACTGTCATTCAGACAATGGGAGTTAAAAGCATGTCGAAAAATCCCTTCGGGCTTTTCCGCCAGATTTTGCAGTCTGCCGCGCGCATAATTTGTCCGCCTTTAGCGGACAAATTCCACACTTGCAGCCTGAGAAGTATTTTTCGTCACGCACATGTCGCGCCGAAAAATAGATTTTTTTCGCATCTTCCATGCGAAATTCTGCGAAGCTTTTTTCACAATCTGAAAACTCCCACTGTCATCCAGACAATGGGAGTTAAATTTATTCTGGAATCCGGTCACAGGTTTTGCATAGGAACACTTCCTGATGGCGCTTACGGAGCGCATAGTAAGCGTCCTTCGCCGTCTTTTCATCCGGAAAAATACCAAACACTGCACTGCCGGTGCCGCTCATACAGGCCCCCAGTGCTCCGTGATTCATCAGGGCGCGCTTGATCTCATTGATGCCCTTAGTGCGTCGGCCCAGCACATCTTCAAATACATTATACATACGGCAGATGACCCCGCTGGTATTTCCCTCCTCCAGTGCCTGAATGATGCCGTCGGTATCTGGACGGCACTTGTTTTTGCGAGCGTCGATCTGCTTAAACAGTTCGGGAGTGGAGATGGAGAAATAGGGCTTACAAATGACCACCGGATGATCCCCGAAATAGGGCAGTCTGGTCATGACCTCGCCGCGGTTGGTGGCCAGCTGGGTGCCGCCTGCCACGCAAAATGCCACATCAGAACCTACCTGTGTTGCAATCTCTTCCAGCTGCTTCAGGGTAAAGGGCTTGCCCATCAGGGTATTCAGGCCGCGGAGCACGGCAGCCGCATCGGTGGAGCCGCCCCCCAAGCCGGCACATACGGGATTCCGCTTGTGCAGCTTAATGTGTACCCCCTGCCCCTGCATGTCGTAAGCCTTTGCAAAGCACATGGCAGCCTTTACCGCCACGTTGCGCTGGTCATTGGGAATAAAGCCTCGGTTGGATTCTCCGGTAAACTGACCGTCGTCAGTCAAGGTAATGGTCACATCGTCGTGGAGGGTCACGCTCTGCATGACCATGCACATCTCGTGATAGCCGTCGTCACGGACACCCATGACATCAATAGACAGATTCAGTTTCGCATAGCCTTTTTCTTTAATTTCCTTCATAAGCAGTTCCTCTCCGAACATTTCGTCCGTCTTGCTCTTTTCTTTTAGTATAGCCCCATCCGCTTCGTTTGGAAAGTCTTTTTTCCGTATTTTACGGGAAAGATACATATATCCCCTCTCTAAACTTGTTTCCATTTTATTTAACTTTGTGTGAACAATTATATAAATGTCTTTACAATTTTTGTTTTCAGTGCTATCTTGTAGGCAAGAAGAAAGGAGATCTGCTCCATGAAGAAAACACTTTACAGCTTGATGCTGGACGAAGATATCGTCCGTGAAATTGACATATTGGCCCGCCGCAGCGGCGTGACCCGCTCGGGGCTCATCAACGAAATTCTGGCCGATTATGTGCAGGTCATGACACCGGAACGGCGCATCAATCAGGTGCTGCAAGAGGTAGAACAGCTGCTGATGCCGTCCCGACAGCTGATTCCCTATCTCCCGCCCAATTCCATGAGCATGTCCATGAAGAGCAGTCTGGCCTATAAATACCGCCCCACAGTCAAGTACGAAGTGGAACTGTACCGCACACGAGGCATCGACAGCGGCAGCCTGTCCGTGGTGTTCCGCACCCAGTCAGCCCAGCTCATTGACGACATGACACAGTTCTTCGTGCTGTGGAAGCAGATCGAAGACCATTGGTTCACCGCCCGAGGTATGCAGCCCAGACAGTACGAGCTGTACAGAGGCAAATTCGTCCGCTCTATTTCCATGGAGGAAGACACGCTCTCCACACAGGATGCGGCACAGGCCATTGCCGATTATGTACAGACCTTTGATACCCTGATGAAAGCATGGCTGGCAGGCAGCTGTACCCCCGAACAGGTAATGCAGCAGTATGATGCCGCCATGGAATCCCAATCCGTAATCTTATAACCTAGATAAACAAAACACTGATTTGGAGGTGTAAATGATGAATGCAGAACAGTATACCAGAAAGACTCTGGAAGCCCTCTCCACGGCGCAGTCCATGGCAGAGGAAAACAACA
>JAGBAT010000064.1 GCA_017938835.1 Oscillospiraceae bacterium
GTATCTCCCGGGTGTGCTGGCAGGAGAAATGCCCGCTTTGTTCGAGGAGCAGGCATTGATGGCACAGGCCGTGGCCGCCCGCACCTACATTCTGCACCGCATTGAGAAAGGCAGTACCAATCACCCGGAAGCCGACATCTGCAATGATCCGGCCTGCTGCAAAGCCTATTCTTCCACAGAGCAGCTGCAGGAAAACTGGGGAAACAATTTTGATGCGTACTACGCCAAAATTTCAAACGCAGTCACAAGCACCGATGGGGAATATCTCACCTACGCCGGCAATCTCATCGAAGCAGTATTCCACTCCTCTTCCGCAGGAGCCACCGAAGCCAGCGGATCCATCTGGAACGACCGCCCGTATCTGGTCAGTGTGGAAAGTCCCGAAACAGAAGAGGATGTGCCAAATTACGTGACCGAAGTGACCTACACCGCCGATGAGCTGGAAGCAAAACTCACCGCAAATTATCCGGAGATGACCATCTCCGGAGATGCCTCTGCATGGATTTCCGATTTAGAAACCAACGCAAGCGGCAGAGTACAGTCCGTCACGGTCTGCGGAGAAAAGCTCACAGGTGCCCAGATGCGCAGCGTATTCGGCCTGCGCTCCACCTCCTTCACCCTGAGCTATGCAGACAGTCAGTTCACCTTCACAGTTACCGGCTACGGTCACGGCGTCGGCATGAGCCAATACGGAGCCAATGTCTATGCAAAGCAGGGCTGGGATTACAAAGAGATCCTCGCCCATTACTATCCGGAGACTCAGCTGACCTCCGAGGCAGGGTGAGTCACTGTCAGAGTCACTTCCTCCTCCCCGTCTATCAGCAGTATATCCCCTGAGGCCAGTTCTCCTTTCAACAAGCGGGTAGCCGCAGGATCCTCCACCTTCGTCCGTACCAGACGCCGCAAAGGCCGGGCACCCATTTTCCCGTCAAAGCCCTGACGGGCCAGCATGGATACACAGCGGTCAGTCACTTTCATTTCGATGCCAAGGTTCTCCATGCGCTCGGCAAGAGCACGCAGAAACATGCGGGTCACAAACTCCAAATCTGTGGTGGTTAGTTTACGGAACACCACTGTCTCATCAATTCGGTTCAGAAATTCCGGTGGGAATCGGCGACGCAGCTGCTCCATAACATTGCCGCGCATGCGCTCATTCTCCCGCTCGGCACTCTCACCGCCTTCACTGAACCCCAGAGGATTCTGGTTCACGATGGCTCCTGCTCCAATATTGGACGTCATGACGATGACGCAGTTTCTGAAGTCCACCAGATGACCCTGACCATCAGTTAAACGGCCATCTTCCAACACCTGCAGCAGCACATTCCAGACCTCTTCCCCCGCTTTTTCGATCTCATCCAGCAGTACAACGGAATAGGGCTTGCGGCGCACTGCCTCTGTCAGCTGCCCGCCCTCGTCATGGCCAATGTATCCCGGAGGAGAGCCAATCAAACGGGACACAGAATGTTTTTCCCCATATTCCGACATATCGAACCGCAGCAATGCACTTTCACTACCGAACAGCTGCTGTGCAAGAGCCCGGCACAGCGCCGTTTTCCCCACCCCGGTAGGTCCAAGGAACAGGAAACTCCCGGTAGGACGGTTGGGTTCTTTCAGTCCGATGCGCCCGCGGCGAATGGCGCGGCTAACCACACCGACAGCTTCATCTTGTCCCACTACAGCGTCCCGCAGCGCGTCTTCCAGTTCCATAAGACGCTGACTCTCGTCCTGAGAAACCGTGCACACAGGCACACCTGTCCAGTCAGAGACTACCGCCGCCACATCCTCCGCTGTGACCACAGGACGGGTCTTGCTTAATTCTCTCTGCCATTGGCGCAGTGCCCCATCCAGTTCCCGGCGGGTCCTGTCCTCCTCATCACGGACACTCGCCGCCCGCTCAAAATCCTGATTCGCTGCCGCACTCACTTTCTGACTGCAAAGTTCCTCCAACTGTGCCCGCAGCGCACGGATATGAGGAGGCTCTGCGGCACCCTCCATGCGCACTCGTGCCGCCGCCTCATCCACAAGGTCGATGGCCTTGTCCGGAAGAAAGCGCCCGTTGATATACCGCACAGACAGATCGATCGCCGCCTCCAGAGCCTCGTCGGAGATCCGCAGGTCGTGATGTGTCTCATACTTTCCCCGCACACCGCGGAGAATCTCCAGTGCCTGCACAGGGGTGGGTTCATCTACCTGCACCGGCTGGAACCGTCGCTCCAGTGCCGCATCTTTTTCGATATAGCGGCGGTACTCTTCAATCGTGGTGGCCCCGATGATTTGCAGTTCCCCGCGCCCAAGGGCAGGCTTGATCATGTTGGCTGCATCAATCGCCCCCTCTGCGCTGCCTGCGCCAATGATAGAATGCAGCTCATCAATGAACAGGATCACATCTCCCGCACGGACAACTTCCTTGAGGATCTGCTTGACCCGCTCCTCAAAGTCCCCGCGGTATTTGGTGCCCGCAACCATGGCAGTCAGATCTAAAGACACCAGCCGTTTGTTTTTCAAACAGTCCGGCACATCCCCCGATGCAAGACGGGCCGCAATGGCCTCCACCACCGCAGTCTTCCCCACCCCCGGCTCTCCAATGAGCGCGGGGTTGTTTTTCGTGCGTCGAGACAAAATCTGCAGTACACGGCGGATCTCCGTTTCGCGCCCAACCACAGGATCAATATCCCCTCCACGGGCAACCTCCGTCATGTCCTTTCCGTACTGATCCAGCATCCGCGTTTCTGCCCGGCGTTGTGGTGCTTTGGCCGTCTGGGTGGCTCTGGGCTTGTACTCCCGACTGTCGAAAATGCAGATCACATCGGTGTAAATACGATTCAGCTCTCCACCCAACGCTGTGAGTACCCGCGCACCGGTACACTCCGGTAGACGCAGGATGCCCAGCAGCAGATGCTCCGTCCCCACATACATGTGCCCCAAACGGCGGGCATCCTCCGCTGCAAGGCGCATAACGCTGCGGGCATTGCGGGACAGCCCCAGTGACGGCACCCCGGGGTCTCCCCGCCCCGCCTGCTGCTCTACCGCCTTCAGAATCTTATCCCCCGCGAACCCGCCGTCCCGCAGGATCTTTCCGCCCAGGCTATCCGGCTCCGCAGCCACACCGATGAGCAGATGTTCGGTACCGACATAACTATGTCCAAGTTCCAGAGACGCAAGCCTTGCCCGCTCAATGGCAGACTGCGCTCTGACTGTAAATTGATCTGAATGTTTCATAGGCATACCTCCCGTTTTGGATTATGACACAGGAATGAAAATAAAATCGGCGAAAGCTGTCTCCGAGCGTGGCAATTCGCGATTGGATATGGTAGAATGATTTATATTATTTGTATTAGGAGACAGCTATGTTCGACGAACTGTGGCCCGGCGGCCCAAAATTCCACCAAACAGAATTCGGCTTCAAACTGGGCACAGACTCGGTATTGCTGTCAAGCTTCACCAACCCCGGCAGAGCCAAGCGCATCCTTGATCTGGGCTGCGGCGCAGGGGTACTCACCGTTCTGACTGCATATAAGGCTCCAAAGGCGCAGGTACAGGGGATCGAAATCCAACCGGAAAGTGCGGAAGTCTGCAGACAGAACATGGCAGCCAACGGCTTCGATCCTGAGCGTATTCTCATTGGTGACCTGCGGGAACACCGCAGGCTGTTCGATGCGGGCAGCTTCGATTTGGTAGTATCCAATCCTCCATATTTTGCTTCCGCAAGCGGTTTTTCCGCTCCCGATGAAAAGCGGGCCACTGCCAGAGATGAGCGAACCTGCACCATGGACGACCTGTGCAAAGCCGCATCCTACCTTGTAAAATGGGGTGGCTCCTTTACCGTTGTCCATCGTCCGGAACGGCTCAGCGAGCTGCTGTGTACCCTGACGAAATACGGACTGGAGCCCAAGCGTCTGCGTATGGTGAGCCACAAGGCCGCCACTGCTCCTAACCTGATTTTAGTAGAGGCGCGGCGGGGCGGCAAACCGGGTCTTGCCATCGAACCCCCTTTGATTCTTGCCAACGATGACGGTTCTGACACCATCGAAATACAAAAAATTTATCACAGAGGTGACTATATTTGAGCGGAGCACTGTATCTGGTGGGTACACCCATCGGAAATCTGGGAGACTTCTCCCCCCGTGCTGTGGAAATTCTGCAGCAGGTGGACTTCATTGCCGCAGAGGATACCCGCGTATCCTTGAAGCTGCTGAACCATTTCGGCATCAAGAAGCCTTTGGTCAGCTATTATGAACACAATAAAAATATGAGCGGCGAGAAAATTCTCTCCCGTATTCTGGGCGGCGAAACCTGCGCTCTGGTGACCGATGCAGGCATGCCCGCCATCAGCGACCCCGGCGAAGACATCGTCCGCCTGTGTGCACAGCACAATGTGGATGTATTTGTCATTCCCGGCCCCAGCGCTGTGGTATCCGCACTGGCCGTATCCGGTCTGCCCACAAGCCGCTGGTGCTTTGAAGGGTTCCTGTCCGCCAACAAGAAGGAGCGTGTGGAGCATCTGGAGACCCTGCAGTCCGAGCAGCGCACCATGATCTTCTACGAAGCCCCCCATAAGCTGCTGCGCACACTGGAGGACATGCTTGCCGTTCTTGGTGACCGTCCCATTGCGGTCGTTCGTGAGATCACCAAACTCCACGAAGAGACTCTGCGCACCACCATTGCCGGCGCTCTGGCCCACTTCACTGAGAAAGCCCCCAAGGGCGAATTTGTTCTGGTGATAGGCGGTGCTCCCGAACAGAAAGCCGAAGAAGTTACCCCCGAACAGGCACTGGAGATCGTGCAGCGTTACCGTGGCGAAGGCAAAAGCCTGAAGGAAGCCTGTAAGCTGGCAGCCAAGGATACAGGGTACGGCAAAAACGAACTATATTCCATGGCATTAGAGAATCAATAAACAGAACAAAACCGCACCTCGTTTGAGGTGCGGTTTTGCTGAGTCTGTCAAAATACTCCTACGGAGCATTTTGACAGAGACGTCCCCGCTAACGCGATGGACTTGCAGCCTGCTGCAGCGCACGCATTGTTTTTCGATGAAAAA
>JAGBAT010000065.1 GCA_017938835.1 Oscillospiraceae bacterium
AGGCATCAAATTCGTATGCAGTTTCCTGTATGTCCTTCAGGTCGCAATAGATTTGCCGTTTTCCTTCCGGGTCATACAAAACCACAGAACTGGGGGTTTGCCGTAGTTTAGCGCGCACGTATTCCGAGCCAATGCTCAGCTCATGGAGGGCATCCTGAATATAGGCGGCAGGAAAATCACTTCCGGTCATGGAGGTCAGACGCACCTCGTCTCCCAGAGTCTGTAGAGCCTTGGCGATGTTGAAGGCTACGCCGGAAACCGTGGTGTTAATACCGAAGAAGGGATAATCAATAGGATAATAATGGATCGGGAAGCCGCGCACCGCTGTGGTGGTTTCTGTGTTCACAAGTCCGCTTACAAGAAACTTCATACTTACTCCCCATAGATAAACTTACAGATCTTTCGCTCCTCACCCTGATAGGGACCCATACCCTCAAATTCCTTGATAAAGCCGCAGCGCTCCATGACTTTCGCGGAACCCTTATTCTCTGCAAGGCAGATGCCTGCAATTTTCGAGATACCCAGCTTGGGCATGATCACGGGCAGGAATGCCTTCACCGCTTCGGTGGCATATCCCTGCTTGGTGTAGCTGCTTCCAACATGATAACCAACCTCCCAGGTACCGTCGTCGAAGGGAACTGCCTGGACATAGCCGATATATGTACCGTCCTTCAGCAGAACAGGGTACACCAGGGGGCCTTCACCAGAAGTGTAGCAGCCCATCAAAAATTCAACTGTTTCCGCTGCTTCTTCCACTGTTTCAAATACTTCATCAGGGACAAACCGGCGGTTGTCCTCATCCAGAGAATTCAGATGGACGGCTTCTGCCATGTCCATGGTGAACTCGGTAATGATCAGTCTTTCGGTATGAATTTTCATATTCAATCATCCTTTTGATATTCCAGAATATCCCCGGCTTCACACTCCAGCGCTTCGCAAATCGCTGCAAGGGTCGAAAACCGGATGGCGGTTACTTTGTTATTTTTGATCTTGGACAGGTTCACGTTGGAAATGCCTACCCGTTCAGCCAACTCATTGAGAGACATTTTCCGTTCCACCATCATCCGATCCAATCGAAGAATTATCTTGCCCATGGGGCCCTCCTCATAGAAGTCCGTCCACATCTTTCTCAAGATCGGCTCCGTGAATAAAGTACTGAGTAAGGCATAGAACGATAATTCCCATGAAAATGCCGCTCTGGTTAATGCTGATCTCGGCAGCATTTACGCCGATCACAAGACGGGTGATGATGCTCATAACAAAGCCAACCACAGGCACGGCAATGGAAAAAATACCAATCTCCTTGAGCATACGGATGTTATCCTTCTGGAAGGGAGTGGCGTTTTCTGACTTCTTAAAGATCAGATTCAAGTTGCGGAACACCATCGCCATCAGCGCTAGGATCACGACTGCGCCGATTCCAAAGAGGAAGAAAGTAGTCATGTCCACATTTCCGTCCGTAACCGCAGCGTTTACTTCAAAGCCATAGACGGCAAGCTCCGCACCGCAGCACTCCTTGGCATCGATCCCTACGAAATAGCCGACCCACTGTGGTGCCGCAAATGCGCAGACTGTTGCAGCAGCCATCAGGCAGGTTCCGACCCAATGGAACACTTCCAGTATCTTGGTGATGATTTTTGCGAGTTTGTTGATTCCTTTCATCATACTTACCTCCAAAGTGCTTGTTTCTTGACCAAAGCATAACATGGCGTTTAATGTTTGTCAATAAGTTTTTAATGTTAAACATTAAAACATTCATTTAGGATTAAATCATTATAAACATAGTATCCGATGATATTTTAAGGAAATTTTTTTCATACCCAATGCATAGTGCTTTGGACTCGCAAAAGAGTCAGGAAAGGGATTCATTTTTTCAGCTGCCGGATGAAATCCGGTATTCTATGCTGAGCCATGCGCGGGTTCACGTTGTCAGAAAATTGCTCTGCCTGCTGTTTCTTTGAGGCTACCGTACGTAAATTACTGTTACTCTCACGAGATATGAAAAATCCCCAACTGCATCGTAGTTGGGGATTGAATGTTAAGTCAGATATATAGGGTTACCTTGATGCTCTGGATCCTATCTACACTCTGTGGTGGGTGGAGAAAAAGGAATGGTGCTACTTTTCGCTCTCAACCGTTACCGTGAAGCTTCTGAACTTCCGATCATTCCTTAATTGCTGCCATCCTTGATTGTAGCCTGTACAGGTATTTGAAAGTGCAATCATAACAAAATTCCCCCGGATGCTCCGGGGGAATTTCGTTATACAGTCAGTTTTCTGATTAGTGCATTTCCTTGATAGCAGCCTGAGCAGCAGCCAGACGTGCGATGGGAACGCGGAAGGGAGAGCAGGAAACGTAGTCCAGGCCTACCTTGTGGCAGAATTCTACGGAGGAGGGATCGCCGCCGTGTTCGCCGCAGATGCCCAGGTGCAGGTCGGGGTTAGCGCCGCGGCCCAGCTTAGCAGCCAGATCAACCAGCTTGCCTACGCCGGTCTGGTCCAGCTTTGCGAAGGGATCGTTTTCGTAGATCTTCTTGTCGTAGTATGCGTCCAGGAACTTGCCTGCGTCGTCACGGGAGAAACCGAAGGTCATCTGAGTCAGGTCGTTAGTACCGAAGGAGAAGAAGTCAGCTTCCTTAGCGATTTCGTCAGCAGTCAGAGCTGCACGAGGAATTTCGATCATGGTGCCAACCTTGTACTTCAGATTTGCGCCTGCTTCTGCAATCAGAGCATCAGCAGTGGAGGTAACAACGCTCTTAACGTACTTCAGTTCCTTTACTTCGCCTACCAGAGGAATCATGATTTCGGGAACCAGATTCCAGTCGGGATGAGCTGCGCTTACCTTCAGAGCTGCCTTGATAACAGCGCGGGTCTGCATTGCAGCGATTTCGGGATAGGTAACGGACAGACGGCAGCCGCGGTGACCCATCATGGGGTTGAATTCGTGCAGGCTTGCGATGATAGCCTTGATCTCTTCAACGGTCTTGCCCATGTCTTCAGCCAGCTTAGCGATGTCGGCTTCTTCAGTGGGTACGAACTCGTGCAGGGGGGGATCCAGGAAACGGATGGTTACGGGGTAGCCTTCCATTGCTTCGTAGATGCCTTCGAAGTCGCCCTGCTGCATGGGTTCCAGCTTAGCCAGAGCCTTTTCGCGCTGTTCAACGGTGTCGGAGCAGATCATTTCGCGGATAGCGGGGATACGATCTTCTTCGAAGAACATGTGTTCGGTACGGCACAGACCGATGCCCTGTGCGCCGAACTTGCGTGCCTGAATTGCGTCTGCGGGGGAGTCAGCATTGGTGCGGACTTCCAGACGGCGGTACTGGTCAGCCCAGCCCATTACGCGGCCGAATTCACCGGAAATAGCAGCTTCCTGAGTGGGGATAGCGCCATCGTAGATCTTACCGGTGGAGCCATCCAGAGACAGCCAGTCGCCTTCGACAAAGGTCTTGCCAGCCAGTTCAAACTTCTTGTTTTCTTCGTCCATCTTGATAGCGGTGCAGCCGGAAACACAGCAGGTGCCCATACCACGAGCAACAACAGCTGCGTGAGAGGTCATGCCGCCGCGAACGGTCAGAATGCCCTGAGCTGCCTTCATGCCTTCGATGTCTTCGGGAGAGGTTTCCAGACGAACCAGAACGACCTTTTCGCCGCGAGCAGCCCATTCCTTAGCGTCTTCAGCAGTGAATACGATACGGCCGGAAGCTGCGCCGGGAGATGCTGCCAGAGCAGAACCAACAATAGGAGCAGACTTCAGTGCTTCGGTGTCGAAAGTGGGATGCAGCATGGTGTCCAGAGAGCGAGGCTCGATCATAGCAACAGCCTGCTTTTCATCGATCATGCCTTCGTCAACCAGATCACAAGCGATCTTCAGAGCAGCAGCGGGAGTACGCTTGCCGTTACGGGTCTGCAGCATGTACAGCTTGCCGTCTTCAACGGTGAATTCCATATCCTGCATGTCATGGTAATGATTTTCCAGAATGCTGCAAACTTCAACAAACTGATTGAATGCTTCGGGGAACTTTTCAGCCATTTCAGAGATGGGCATGGGGGTACGTACGCCAGCAACAACGTCTTCGCCCTGAGCGTTGGTCAGGAATTCGCC
>JAGBAT010000066.1 GCA_017938835.1 Oscillospiraceae bacterium
CATCGAAAAACAATGCGTGCGCTGCAGCAGGCTGCAAGTCCATCGCGTTAGCGGGGACGTCTCTGTCAAAATGCTCCATAGGAGTATTTTGACAGACTCTGAAACCGGGTATCCGCTGGATACCCGGTTTCGTCAGCTTGTCAAAAAACGCCTCGCAGAGTTTTGTCTGCAAGGACGAAATAAGGATTCAATCCATTTTTGTCTCAGCATGTGCGTGGCAAAAAATACATATCAACTCGCTGCAAAAAATCGCCCCGACTCCAAGCGGAGTCGGGGCGAGAAATTTAATCTTCTCCAGTATCGACCCAAGTCAGCAGCATCCAGCTGCTATCCGTGGGCGAAGAGTAGCCATAAGGCACAAACCGGTCGGGATCGGTGGTGTCCATGTACTCCATTGCCTTTGCCAGACAAGCATCATAGGTATTCTTGTCCGCAGAGCAGAAAATACGGTCAAACACCTTGCCTAACACGGTCATATCCTGTCCGTTACTACCCACACCGTTGATTAAGGCATCATAGGAGCAGCGGAGACTCAGCGGAGCCATATCCCCCAATTCCTTTTCCATATAAATGGCGAAACTGGAAACAGCAGCTTCCGCAGTGGGAGTTGTGGTCATAGTCTGAGAATAGATGACCCCTTCTGTCACAGGATGCGCAACATAACTGAGCATGATCTCATCAAATCCCATATTGATCAGTTCCTTACACACTTCCACCAGATACTGGCGGTACTGTGTATTGTACGGATCCATCCAGTAACCGGATTCCGTTGCCAGAACACCGGTAGCTGTGCCCAAAGCAGTGCCCATATAGCGAGTAACGATCATAGAGTCCAACATACAAGTCACGTCCGCCACCAGATACATGTCCTGTTCCTTCAAGGAAATGACCTTGGCTGCGAGTTCGTACGTGCCGCCTAAACCGTAACCGGTAGCCAGAGAGGCCTTGGAGGGATACACCAGCTGTCCACTTTCCGGCTTGACCTGCAATACCAGCGCTGAAGCGTTGTTCAGCTTGGCACGGGAAACATAGTTCTGCAAAGACTCATCGTTGATCTGGTCGTATGTGACATACATGGCTTTCAGAGTAGAGATATTCTCCCCTGCATTGGTCTTTACATTGGAAAAATCATAACCATCTAATGAAAGCTCCGCCTGTACCGGATCGCGCATCACGCTTTCTACATCGGTAATTTCTTCCACCTCAGTTTCCAGAAATGGCAGATCCAGATATACACCGTCCTGTCGGTATACTAGATATTTCTGAAACGAGGAAAACATCAGCATGAAACTGCCGATAATCAGAGCCACCACGATGACAGCAACCGTCAACCAGTTAAATGTCTTTCGTTTTCCGGGATAAACATCCCAATTGCGCTGTTGTTCGTTCAATGATTTTCAATCTCCATAATTCCGTCTACACGGCGGGCATGTCTGCCCCCTTCAAATTCAGTGGACAGGAATGTATCTACAATTTCCAGAGCCGTTGCAACATCCAGAACGCGGCCGCCCATTGCCAAGATCTGCGCGTTATTGTGCTGTCTTGCCATCTGTGCGGTGAAGACATCATGACAGAGTGCTGCGCGAATACCCTTGACCTTGTTTGCAGCAATGGAAATGCCAATGCCGGTACCGCAAATAAGGATACCCTTTTCACATTCACCATTTACGATAGCCTTTGCAACTGTTTCGCCATATACAGGATAGTCACAGCTGTCTTCATTGTAAGTTCCGTAGTCCTTGTATTCGATGTTCTTCTCATCCAGATACATCATTACAGCCTGCTTCAGACCGAAGCCGCCGTGGTCGCAACCCAAAGCGATCATGTTAAAAACCTCTTTCTATTACTCAAATGAATCTCGTAAGGGTGACCAATGGTCGCCACTACTCAAATGTAGTCTATAGACTATTCATAATATTATAATACCAAAAGGCAGGACAGTCAATCACAAAGGCCATGAACTGAGCCATTTCAGCACATTGGTGCCATAACCGCTTCCAACAGCCCGTCCTGTTAGTGCAGGATAGAATATGGCAAACAAGACCACCGACACAGCCATCATAGCATATACATTCTTTTTCCGTCCGCCCCGCTCCAGTACTGAGGCTACATATCCCAGTGCCAGACACAGGAACACCACACAGGCAAAGTAATGGTAGGCAAATTTGATGCGGCTGACAAACACCCACGGGACCAGCTGTGACAGATATCCCAACAGAATAAATGCCGCTTTTTTGTCCTTGCGTACAATGGTCAGATAGCCCATGGCCACCACAGCCAACAAACCGCCCCAGCATACCAGCGGGCTGACAAAGGCCGCAATGGAGCCTCTTGTGCCATCACCGTAGTACAGGTAATAGAGGATCGGACGGATGTTAAAGATCCATTGATACCACTCAGAGGAATATGGGTGAGTCGCATCAACGCCCACGTGATAGGTCAGCATGCTCACTTGATTGTTCCAAACGATTTTCGCATAGTCGGGATCAAAGAACATGCCAATGCCGCTCATACCCTGGCTTTCTCCATAGGGGTAATAGCTCATATAGTAGATCATGACCGGCACCGCTGCAAACCAAATCAGGCAGAGACCAATGTTTTTCGCAAAGGCCTTGTATTCTCTCTCTTTCATCAGCTTCATGATCCAGTGGATCAGCCAGATGACACCTAAACCGACACCCGCATAAATGCAGGTCCATTTGGAAGCAGCCCCCAGACCAAAGCATACACCACTCAGGGCAAGCGATTTTCCATCATTTTCTGACACATAACAGTACATGAAATAGTACATGGCAATGATGAATAACACTGCATAACTGTCAATGGTGGCAATGCGAGTCTGTACAAAGTGCATGAAGTCAAAAGCAAAAAATGTGGTGGTGGCCAAGGCCCCCAGCGTACTCTTGAACATCCGTTTGGCCAGCAGATACAGGAACGGCAGCATCAGTACCCCCGCCAGAGTTCCCATACAGCGCCACCCAAAGGGATTCATCCCAAACATGCGGATCCCCAGACTGAGGATGAGCTTACCCAGAGGCGGGTGGGAAATTTCATAGGGCCACATGCCGACAATGTGTTCGTAAGCCGTGCGGGCATGATAGATCTCATCGAAATAGGTGCCGCTGCGGTAGGTAAAATCTTCTGGAACTTTTTCAAACTCGTCCGTAAGTTCCACCCCTTCCCCGTTGACAGCAGTCAGGCGGATGGGATTGCCCTCGGTATCCACTGCAACGAACTCGCCTACATATAGCCCATAAGCGGTACCGATCCAAAGATAGCGGCAGGTATGGGTCGTTTCACCGCTGCCAGTGTTCCAGTCAAACAGGTTGGCATAGTTCTGTTCCAGTGTCTCGTACTTTTCGTACTCCAGACCATCTAAACTACCCCATAGGTCATAGCTGCCGGTATTCAGTCCGGTGTAGTAGTACACATTGGAGATTTCTTTCACTTCCCCCATATCCAGTACCACACTGCCTCCGGCTTCGAACTTATAAAAGCTCTCCGGTGCCTGCGTATCACCAAGGTCATAAAAGGCCGTGGCTCCATATAACAGCGTCAGCGCTGCAAGGAGGATGCAATCCATGCGCTCCATGGCACCGGTTTTCCCCGCAGGGCGGAGACGGTGCACCATAATCAATTCCGTGAACCGGTATCCAATCAATATGATAAAGATGAGCAGTGCTGCCATCAGAAAATATTTCACCATAAAAAGCCTCCGGAATGAGTTCGCTTTTATTATACCCCAAATGAGAAAAATTTCCAATTCTTTGGACGAACAGTATATAAGATTGTTCCGTGAAAAAAGCTGCCCTCACTTAAAAATGAGAACAGCTTTCCTTCGCAGAATTTCACTTTCTATTGGAGCTTGCCTTATTTCGGCTTCTTCATAGTCAGACCAATTCTCTTTTTCTTTTCGTCCACTTCCAACACCCAGACGGTGACGATGTCCCCTACGGACACCACCTGACTGGGGTGTTTGATGAACTTGTCACTGATTTGGGAAATGTGCACCAGACCGTCCTGATGGACACCGATGTCCACAAAAGCGCCAAAGTCGATAACATTGCGTACGGTACCGGTCAGCTCCATCCCCACCTGCAGATCGGAGATAGACAGCACATCCTTGCGCAAAATGGGCTTGGGCAGTTCGTCACGGGGGTCACGGCCGGGCTTGACCAGTTCGGCAATCATGTCACGCAAAGTGGGCACACCCACACTGCACTGTTCGGCGACCTTACTTTCACCCAGTGCCTTGACCTTGTCTGTCAAACCACCCAGTTTGCCGGAAGCCACATCCTGCATGGTATAACCGCACAGGCTCAGCAGCGCTTCTGCCGCCGCATAGCTTTCGGGATGCACGCCGGTGTGATCCAGCACATTCTTGCTCTCCGGCACACGCAGGAAGCCTGCACACTGCTCATAAGCTTTGGGTCCCAGCTTGGGAACCTTCAGCACCTGCTTGCGGGAGGTAAACATTCCATTTTCCTCGCGGTACTTGACGATGTTCTTTGCGGTAGTACCGTTCAGGCCCGCCACCGCCTTCAGCAGCGGCGCGCTGGCGGTGTTCAGGTCGACGCCCACGCTGTTAACACAATCCTCTACAACGCCATCCAGTGCCTCGGACAGGCGTGCCTGTGGCATATCGTGCTGGTACTGTCCTACACCGATGGCCTTGGGGTCAATCTTCACCAGTTCCGCCAGAGGGTCCTGCAGTCTGCGTGCAATCGACACAGCAGAGCGTAGGTTCACATCAAATTCGGGGAATTCTTCCGCTGCAAGCGGAGACGCAGAATAAACGGAAGCACCTGCTTCGTTGACAATCATATAACTTACGTTGGGCAGATTTGCGATCATCTCCACAGTCATCTGCTCGGTCTCGCGGGAGGCAGTCCCATTGCCAATGGCAATATGCTCTACACCGTGCTTTTTCACCAGACGACTCAATTTGTCGATGGACTCCTGCTTCTGCTTAGGGCCAAAGGTAGGATATACCACCGTAGTATCCAGTACCTTTCCGGTACCGTCTACGACCGCCACCTTGCAGCCGTTGCGGTAGCCGGGGTCCAGCCCCATGGTGACCTTGCCCTTGACAGGGGGCTGCATCAGCAGAGGGCGCAGATTCAGAGCAAAGTTGTTGATAGTACCTTCGTTGGCTGCATCGGTGAGCATGGTGCGCATTTCACGCTCCAGAGAAGGCTGAATCAGACGGCTCCAAGCATCCTCCGCAGCAGCACGAACAAACAGCATGCTTGCACTGCCGGGGACAACCACACAGCGGCGCAGAGCAATCAATGCCTCTTCTTCACTAAGCTGTGCACTGACTTTCAGGAACCCCTCCCGCTCACCGCGGTTAATCGCCAAAACCTGATGCCCCTGCAGCTTGGTGATAGGCAGCTTGAAGTCGTAGTACAGGCGGTAAACGCTGTCCTCCTGCTCCTCCTTTGCCTTGCCGCAGATCACTTCCCCTTTGGTACGGTACAGCTCGCGCAGCTTCTTCCGGATGTCTGCATCATCCGAGATCAGTTCGGCAATAATGTCAGAGGCCCCTGCCAATGCTTCTTCCACAGAAGCAACTCCCTTTTCCTCATCAATGTACTCTGCCGCCGCCATTTCAGGTGCGGGACAGTCCTTTTTCTGAGCGTACAGCAGCTCTGCCAGCGGAGCCAGTCCCTTTTCACGAGCCACAGTGGCGCGGGTACGGCGCTTCTGTTTGTAAGGGCGGTACAGGTCTTCCAGCTCCGCCAGAGTAACTGCTGCTTCAGTGGCAGCTGTCAGCTCGTCTGTGAGCTTGCCCTGATTTTCAATGCTGTTTTTGATCTCCTCCCGGCGCTTGTCCAGATTCCGCAGATACTGCAGACGTTCCTCCAGCTTACGCAGGGTAGTGTCATCCATGCCGCCGTGGAGTTCCTTGCGGTAACGGGCAATAAACGGAATGGTGTTGCCCTCATCCATCAGACTGATGACATTTTCAATAAATTTCGCCGGCTGATTCAGTTCAGCAGACAAAACAGAAATCATATCCATATTTGAAATACTCCTTCTAAATTTCGGAATTTGTATTGTAACAGAAAAAAACAGGAGGAGCAAGTATTTCCTCACTGCAGATAACACCGCGGGGACGAGCCGCACTCCCTACTCTCACTTTTCAACTGCGCTTGTTATGCCTTTGGAAGATGAGATTGGAATCGTGGAGAGATAATTTGTCTTGACACCGATTTCAGCAAGGTGTAGAATGAAGTGAATATTTATAACTGTATGGTGGATCGCAGTATTTTCAAATATTTGATTCGTGATGACGGGTGCGATTTCCCGTTTTAAGCTTTCAAAAATCTGATACCGGCAGAAATCCTTTCTGCCCATCCACTGCCGGAAAGTCGAGTCGCTTTCAGGCAGCAGTTTCCGCCCGGGTCCCATGAGGATGTGGGAGGAATTTTGTGCGTCTTATGGCGCAAAAACACCCCAATTTTACAAAGAATGGAGGTGTGTTGCTTACTATGCCTACCCCGGTAAAAATCATTCTGGGTCTTATCGCAGTGCTGGCACTGATCGTAGTGTGTGTGCTGATCGGTTATAACTACCGCAAAAAATTCTCCGAGCGTGAAATCGGTTCCGCCGAAGAAGAAGCAAAGCGCATCATCAATGAAGCGATCAAGTCCGGCGAAGCCAAAAAGCGTGAGACCGTATTTGAGGCAAAGGAAGAAATACACAAGGAACGCAATGAGCTGGAGCGCGAAATTAAGGAGCGCCGCAGCGAAATGTCCAAGCAGGAACGTCGCCTGCAGCAGAAAGAAGAAAATCTGGACCGTAAGAACGACAGTCTGGAAAAGAAGAATGAGACCCTGCGCAAAAAAATCGCTGACGCAGAAGCAACTCAGGCAGAGATCGAAACTCTGAAAAAGAGCCAGCTGGAAATGCTGGAAAAAATCTCCGGATACACCACTGAAGAAGCTAAAGCTATGCTGGTTGCTCAGGTGGAATCCGAAGTGACCCACGAAATGGCAATGAAGGTCAAGGAGCTGGAAGAACGCGCCAAGGAAGAAGCCGATGCAACCGCACGTGAGATCATTGCTACCGCGATCCAGCGCTGCGCTGCTGATCACACCAGCGAAGTGACCGTTTCCGTTGTGCCTCTGGCAAACGACGAAATGAAGGGCCGCATCATTGGCCGTGAAGGCCGCAACATCCGTACCTTTGAAAATCTCACTGGCTGTGACCTGATCATTGACGACACCCCCGAAGCAATCACCATCTCCAGTTTTGACCCTGTGCGCCGCGAGATTGCCCGCATCGCACTGGAAAAACTGATCTCCGACGGCAGAATCCACCCTGCACACATCGAAGAAATGGTGGCAAAAGCACAGCGCGAAGTCAACGCAACCATCAAGGCTGAGGGCGAACGCGCAACCTTCGAGACCAACATCCACGGTCTCCACCCCGAAATCATCAAGCTGCTGGGCCGCATGCGCTACCGCACCAGCTATGGTCAGAATGTTCTGAACCACTCCATCGAAGTGGCTCATATTTCCGGCCTGATCGCTGCGGAACTGGGCGTTGATGTAGCTACTGCAAAGCGTGCCGGTCTGCTGCACGACATCGGCAAGAGCATCGACCACGAAGTGGAAGGCAGCCATGTTACCATCGGTGCCGAGATTGCCCGCAAGTACAAGGAATCCAACGCAGTGGTACACGCTATTGAAGCACACCACGGCGATGTGGAAGCCAAGACCGTGATCGCCTGCATCGTTCAGGCCGCAGATACCATTTCTGCTGCACGTCCCGGTGCAAGACGTGAAAACATTGAAAACTATGTCAAGCGACTGGAAAAGCTGGAAGAGATCACCAACAGCTTCCCCGGCATCGCAAACAGCTACGCCATTCAGGCAGGCCGCGAGATCCGTGTCATGGTCGACCCCGAGAAGGTCAGCGAAGATACCATGATCATGCTGGCAAGAGACATTGCCAAGAAAATCGAAGCTGAACTGACATATCCCGGTCAGATCAAAGTCAATGTCCTGCGCGAGACCAAAGCTGTGGATTACGCAAAATAATGACGAAAAGGAAGTCTTGTGAAAGACTTCCTTTTTTCTTGTTTTTGCACCTGTTTACCTGATTTTCTCCCCAATTTTAATTGAGTTTTTTTTAAACAGGTGCATTTTTCATAGAAATTTTACTATTTTTCAAAAAAATGTAACGAAAATTCAGTATTTTTTCAGTATCGTATAGTATAATGTATGCAAGCATTTTTACTATTCATTCGTTAAGCGAGGGAGCTAACCCATGAAAATTCTGATTATTGAAGATGAAGTACTGCTGGCTGATTCTCTGAAGACCCTGCTGACAGGCAAAGGATTTCAGGTAGAAGTTGCATACGATGGTGAAACCGGAAGAGACTACGCAGAACTCGGCATTTATGACCTGCTGATCCTGGATGTGATGATGCCCGGTCTCAACGGCTATGAACTGGCAAGTCAGGTTCGCGCTAAACATCTGGGTACCCCAATTCTTATGCTCACCGCCAAGTCTGGTGTAGAAGACCGAATTGCCGGACTGAATGCTGGTGCGGACTATTACCTCACGAAGCCCTTTGACACCCGCGAGCTGCTGGCATGCATCAATGCCCTGCTGCGCCGTCAGGGTGGTCAGGTGGATGTACTTACATACGGCAACACTGCGCTGGATCTGGCCTCCTCTATGCTGATCTGTGCAGACAAGCGGGTACGCCTTTCTTCCAGAGAATTCGATGTCATGCGCAGTCTGATGCAGGCAGGCGAACGCAACCTCCCTAAGGAGACAATTTTGTCCCGCGTCTGGGGCTACGATTCTAACGCCGTAGAAAATCATGTGGAAGTCTACGTAGGCTTCCTGCGCAAAAAGCTCAAAAGCATTGGCTCCAATGTGCAAATTGTTGCTATCCGCCGAATGGGCTATCATCTGGAGGTAGAGTCCTGATGTTAAAACAGCTGCGGATCAAGTTCGTAGCAACTATAATGTGCCTGATAACAGTGCTGCTGTGCGTCCTGTTGACGATGATCTATCAGTTCACCGCCACATCACTGGAAACAGATATATTGGACAAAATGCAGACGGTCAGTGAAAATTTGAGTCATCGTCTCCCTATTCCGGAGCTGACTCATCCAGATGACCGTCTGCACTATTTTGTACTCAGTTTGAATATCTGGGGCGATTTGGTCATTATGGGCGGAAACAGTTTTGATCTGTCTGATGCCGATATTCTCACCACAGTCTATGAGCAGGCCATAAGCGCTAACGAAACTACCGGTATTCTGGAAGATTACTCTCTCCAGTACATGTATGTCGGTAATAGCCGTACCACAGTCATTTTCGCGGATATTTCCAATGAACTGGCCACACTGCATACCCTGCGCAACAACTGTATCCTCATCGGCATTGCTGCTTTCCTGGCACTGTTTGCCATCAGCTGCACACTGGCATGGTGGCTGGTTCGCCCCGTTGAAGCCGCATGGCAGCAGCAAAGACAGTTCGTTGCAGACGCTTCTCATGAGCTGAAGACCCCCATCACCGTCATCCTAACCAATACCGAGCTTCTCTCCTCCCCCGATTATACAGACGAGGAGAAGACCGTCTTCACCGAAAGCATCATGGCCATGACCACTCGTATGCGCTCACTTGTGGAAGGGATGCTGGATCTTGCCCGTGTGGACAACGGGGTCGTGAAGTCCGCATTTACCGAAGTAGATTATTCTGATCTTGTGGAGCAAAGTCTGCTCCCCTTTGAACCCATGTATTTCGAATCAGGCCGCATGCTGGAATCAAAGATTGAGCCGGGGCTCTTGCTCAAAGGCAGTGCGGGGCACCTCAGTCAGGTCACCGACATTCTGCTGGACAACGCCATGAAATACTCCTATGGCGGCAGCACCGTCCGGCTGACCTTGCACCGGCAGGGCAGACACGCACTGCTGTGTGTCGACAGTCCCGGGGATCCTATCAGTCCGGAAGACCTACGAAAGATCTTCCAGCGCTTTTACACTGTGGACAAGGCCCGCACCGGCAACAGCTATGGTCTGGGGCTGTGCATTGCAAAGGGCATCGTAGAAGAGCACGGAGGCAAGATCTGGGCAGAAAGTGCAGTCGGCCACAACAAATTTTTTATTAAGCTGCCTTTATGAATTTCAAACATCCGTTCCTATGAACGGATGTTTTTTTTCTTAAGCGCCCCGGATATAATTTCACAGGGATCATTTTGTATGTATAAATTTCCGGACGTAAAGATTTCGCTCATGAATATTGTTTCATTCTGATATTTCCCTCTCAATCCTGATTAAATTTTAACATATTGCACAATTATTTTAACAATTATGTTAAAATTTTAATTCATATTGACATATTTCAATGTTGTGTTATATTGAAATCACGATTTCTCAACAGCCAATGGCAATACACTTGAAAGGAAGGTAACGAATAAATGGGTTTTTTGACAGGTAAAACAGTGCTGATCACCGGCGGCGGCCGCTCCGTTCTCAGTAACGGTAAATGTGGCTCCATCGGCTATGGCATCGCCACTGCCTATGCCAAAGAGGGCGCCAACATTGTCCTGACCGGCAGAAATATGGATAAGCTTAATGCAGCCAAGGAAGAACTGGAACGTCTGTACGGTGTAAAAGTTCTGGCCCTTCAGGCAGATGTGGCAGCAGGTCAGAACAACGAAGCTTTGATCAACCGTACAGTTCGCAGAGCTGTAGAAGAATTCGGCGGCATTCAGGTGCTCATCAATAATGCACAGGCATCCGCCTCCGGTGTTCCTCTTGTGGACCACACCACCGAACAGTTTGATCTGGCTCTGTACTCCGGTTTGTACGCTGCCTTCTACTACATGAAGGCCTGTTATCCCTACCTTGCCATCAGCAAAGGCACCGTCATCAACTTTGCCTCTGGTGCCGGTCTATTTGGTAACTACGGTCAGTCCGCTTATGCGGCAGCTAAGGAAGGAATCCGCGGTCTCTCCCGTGTGGCCGCCACCGAATGGGGCAAGGATGGTATCAATGTCAACGTCATTTGTCCTCTGGCATGGACGCTACAGCTGGAAAATTTCAAGCGGGACTTCCCTGAAGCCTTTGAGGCAAACGTCAAGATGCCGCCCGCTGGACATTATGCCGACACCGAACTGGAGATCGGTCGCGTCTGTGTGCAGTTGGCACATCCCGACTTTAAATACATGAGTGGTGAGACTTTGACTCTGGAAGGCGGCATGGGCCTGCGTCCATAATAACACCAAAACACAACCAAATGAAAGGAAGTATTGATATGCGCAAATTAAAGACCATTCAGGATAAATATCTGCTCAACCATGCATACGCAACTGACACCCCCGACAAGAGCGGAGCCAATCACTTTTATACCGTGATGGACGCTGATGATAACCTGATCATGGGATATATCCGTTTCCAGCAGGGTGCCAGAGGCGGCCTGGTTCCTCCCAACGGTCTGAGAGATGATGACTTACTGGAAATCGTTCGCGACCGCCTGAAAGGTTTTCAGAACGGCCCCTTCCCCTGCGAGGAGAATGCAAAAGCTCTGGCCTGTGTGGAGGAAGCATTGACTCATCTGAAGAAACGCACTGATGACCGCGCCGCTCGTGGTGTTCTGGGGCATGAAGTAAAATAATAAAAGATAAAGCTTCTCGAAGAAGATCTTCGGGAAGTTTTATCTTTTGCAGAGGATATTTCACGCCCCTTGCAAAACAGCCGGGTTCCATGTACAATAGACTAAACGAAATAAAACACAATAGGAGATTTTCACTATGATCCTTGCCATTGATGTAGGCAATACCCATGTTGTTATGGGCGTGCTGGAGGAGCTGGAGACAAAAGACATGTTCCGGCTGCAAACTAATCCCAACCGTACCGATTCCGAATATGCTGTGCTGATGAACCAGATGCTCTCATTGACAGGGTACAAACGCACTGACTTTGAAGGGGCTATCATCTCCTCTGTAGTCCCCCCACTGACTGGGATCATGAAGAGCGCCATTAAGCTCATCACCGGCTGCGACGCCATGATCATCGGCCCCGGTGTTAAGACCGGCCTGAATATCCGCATTGATGACCCCGCCACGTTGGGCGCTGACATGGTCGTAGGTGCCGTGGCAGCACTGCATAAGTACACTGCCCCCATGATCGTCATTGATATGGGCACTGCAACCACCATTTCCGTACTGGACAAAAACGGCAGCTTCATCGGCGGCAGCATTACAGCAGGTGTCAATCTATGCCTGAACGCTCTCAGCACCGGCACAAGCCAGCTTCCCAAGATTGATTTAAACTATACAGGAAAGGCAATTGGCACAAACACCGTGGACTGTATGCGCTCCGGTGCCGTGTACGGTACTGCAGGTATGCTGGATGGTCTCATTGATCGTATGGAGGAGGAATTGAGCAGCAAGGCCACCATCATTGCCTGCGGCGGGCTGGCTCCCATGATCATCCCCCATTGCAGACATGAGATCATTCTTGAGGACGACCTGCTTCTGTTGGGTCTGGGCCTGATCTATAAGAAAAATGCAAGAAAATAGAAACTCATAAAAGGATTCTGTCATACTGCAGAATCCTTTTTGCTTCACAAAATTTTGCAGCGAACCAAATAAAATAAGCAATTTGTGCGCAATGCGGCGGACTGCCCTTTCACTATCTACAGCGGGAAATTCTCGAACATAAAACAAACCCCACTCGCAAGAGTGGGGTTCGTTTTTCAAGGATTTATTTTACATCCGACTTACGGATGAAACTCGGTAAGTTCGATTAAGCTTCCTTGTTTTCGTAGATCTTGGGCAGCATCATGCAAACAACGATGCCAACGACTACGCAAACAACCTGAATCAGTGCTACGGAGTGCAGGGAGTCAACAGCAGCCTGTACGGTAGCTGCGCCCTGATCCAGACCTGCTGCCATGCCTTCTGCGGTCTTGGTTGCCAGACCGGACTGGAACATGGGAACGAACAGTGCAACACCGAAGGGAGCGGACATATCCCTAAATACGTTGTAGGTACCGGAGCCGGAGCCTGCCAGTTCGGGAGAGCAGCCAGACAGAACGACCTTCATGAAGATGGTGCCGTTGCCGCCGAGGCCCAGACCAATGAAGAACAGAGATGCGCACATCAGACCCAGACCGGTGGTTGCGGTGAACAGCATCTGCAGAGCTGCGCCGATTGCAACGAATACCAGTGCGATGGATGCAACGTTCTTGGGTTCCTTCTTGTCTGCCTGGGGTCCCAGAACGATGGTGCCCAGAGCCATGCCGATGTACATAACGGAAGTTGCGATACCGGACAGAGTGCGGTCGCCGGTGGTCATGATAGAGAAGTAGATGATGTCAGTCATGCAGGACTGCAACAGACCCTGAGACAGGAACAGAACGATGACGGGCAGAATGAACTGCTTACGTGCCATGAATGCGCCGTTCAGAATGGGGCTCTGTGCCTTCTTCTCAACATTCATCAGGGCAATACC
>JAGBAT010000001.1 GCA_017938835.1 Oscillospiraceae bacterium
CTGACAGCTCCCCTCGCCAATGGGAGCTGTCAGCGAAGCGGACTGAGAGGTTGAGCGGTTGTTTTAGAAGAGCAGGGGTTGATCACACCGACAAAATCGAACAGTTTTGCCGCCTCTCCTGATCAAAGCAGAGGCTTTGGTCTTCATCCATGCTGCCGCGGATCGATTTCAAGTTACGTTGTGAACCGTTGAGGACGCCGGTCCCTACAACAGGGCGCGATGCAAACTTTTCAATGCGCTGCAAAGGGCAGGGAACTTTCATTTTCTGCCCTATACAAATCATAAAATTGTATGTTATAATATATTTTATTTAAAATGCCAAAATATGGGCAAATTTCAATCAGGAGGGGAACAATGGTCTCGAAAATTCGGTCTTTTGGATTAAAGGGCATCGGCGGCTATGAAGTGTCCGTGGAATGTTTCGTGTCCAACGGCCTGCCGGGCTTTGATATCGTCGGGTTGCCGGATACGGCAGTCAAGGAAGCCCGAGACCGCGTACGTGCTGCCATCAAAAACAGCGGCTATAAGTTCCCCGCCTCCCGTATGACGGTGAATCTTGCTCCTGCGGATACGAAAAAGGCGGGTACGGTGTATGACTTGCCGGTACTGCTGGGCCTGCTGTCTGCCACAGGACAGGTCAAGCGTCCTGCAGATGACTGTGCCTTCTTCGGGGAACTGTCCCTGACCGGAGCGCTGCGCCCTGTGTATGGGGCTTTGCCCATGGCCATTGCCGCCCAGCGGGCGGGTGTGCAGCATCTGTTCGTTCCTGCGGAAAACGGTATGGAGGCCGCCTTTGCGGAGAATATCTCCGTGTACCCTGTGAACAGCGTAGAACAGCTGCTGAAGCATCTCAGCGGAGAAGAGCCCATTGCGCCGCTGCCAACGCCCACGATCACCGCCATGGAAACCCATGTACCTGACTTTGCGGATGTGAAAGGGCAGGAAAACGTAAAACGTGCGCTGGAGGTTGCAGCTGCAGGCGGACACAACATCCTGATGTCCGGCCCTCCCGGGGCTGGCAAGAGTATGCTGGCCAAGCGTTTGCCGGGCATTCTGCCTGATATGAGCTGGGATGAGGTCGTGGAGACTACGGAAATTCACTCCGTGGCAGGTCTTACAAGTTCTGCCCAGCCGGTGGTGTCTGTGCGTCCGTTCCGCGCTCCCCACCATACGGTATCGTCCCGTGCCATGAGCGGCGGCGGGACAAGTCCCCGTCCGGGGGAGATCTCCCTTGCGCACAACGGTGTGCTGTTTTTGGATGAGTTTCCGGAATTTCCCAATCAGGTGCTGGAGGTACTCCGACAGCCGTTGGAGGATGGTGTGGTCACTGTCTCCCGTGTGTCCGGCAGCGTCACATTCCCCAGCCGCTTTATGCTGGTAGGTGCCATGAACCCTTGTAAGTGCGGTTGGTATGGGCATCCCAGCGGCCGTTGCAAATGCTCCGGGGTAGCGGTGCGGAAATACCGCAGCCGCATTTCCGGCCCGCTGATGGACCGCATGGACTTGATTCTGGAAGTCCCTGCTCTGGAATATGAGGAACTGAAACGCCGCGATCAGGCGGAGCCCTCTGCAGAAATCAAAAAGCGTGTCAATGCTGCCCGAGATATCCAGCGGAAACGCTTTGCGGGAACGAAGATCACCTGCAATGCCCAAATGGGCCCCAACGAGGTGCGGGAATACTGCGCACTCAGCGAAGCGGGGGAGAAGCTCATGCAGCGGGCATTTGACCGTATGGGGCTGTCTGCCCGAAGCTATGACCGCATCCTTCGGGTAGCCCGTACCATCGCCGATCTGGCAGGCAGTGAAGACATCCAGCCCACCCATGTGGCAGAGGCCATCCAGTACAGAACATTCCAATATGGTGAAGAAAACTAGAAGCTTCATCGAAAAGCCCTTTAGGCTTTCCGATGCGTTGACCCCGCCTGCAGCCACTTGCTGTGCCTGCACATTTGAAACCTGAGCGGTGTTTTTGCTTTGTATATGCCGGCCTGAAACACAATTTAAATTGATCCGCCGCAGTGGCGGCGAACCCTGTGAGATAAATGTGATTGAGTATAGATTTGAAAGAGGTAATGATATTATGAGAGATATGATCCTGCTGAAGCAGGGCGAGATCGTCCTGAAAGGTTTGAACAAGCGTACTTTTGAACAGAAGCTGCTGAGCAACATTCGCAACCGACTAAAGCTCATTGGCGATTTCAACGTATATTCCGTGCAGTCCACCGTGTACGTGGAGCCTAAGACCGATGACGAAGATCTGGATGCTGCTTTTGAAGCACTGAAAAAGGTATTTGGCATTGCAAAGCTCAGCCGTGCGGCAGCCTGTGAAAAGGACAAGGATGCCATCGTGGCACTGGCCAAGAGCTATCTGGCCGACGATATGGCAGCAGCTAAGAGCTTTAAGGTAGAGACCAAGCGTTCCGACAAGGCATTTCCTATGACCAGCATCGAGGTTTCCCAGTATGTTGGCGGCGAGCTCAGTGAAGCATTTCCCCATGTTCCTGTTGACGTGCGCAATCCCGATCTGGTGGTTCATGTGGAAATTCGCGACTATGCTGCCTATGTTCATGCCCAGCCCACCCCCGGTGCAGGCGGTATGCCCGTTGGCTCCAATGGCCGCGCTATTACCATGCTGTCCGGCGGTATCGACAGCCCTGTCAGCACTTATATGATCGCGAAGCGCGGCGTGAAGCTGATCCCTGTGCACTTTTTCTCCTTCCCCTATACCTCCGAGCTGGCAAAGCAGAAGGTCATCGAACTGGCGCAGATCCTTACCGACTATTGCGGCACCATGATGATCGAGATCGTTCCCTTCACGAAGATTCAGGAAGAGATCCGCGACAAGTGCCCTGAAGAGTACTTTACCCTGATCATGCGCCGCTTTATGATGCGCATTGCAACAAAAATTGCCGAAGCCAACGGCTGCAAGGCCATTGTCACCGGTGAAAATCTGGGTCAGGTAGCAAGCCAGACCATGGAGGCTATGGCATCTACCCAGTCTGTGACTTACCTGCCTACCCTGCAGCCCCTCATCGGTATGGATAAGGAAGAGATCGTCACCATCGCAAGAAAGATCGGTACCTTCAGCACGTCTATCCTGCCCTATGAAGACTGCTGCACTGTCTTCACGCCCCGCCACCCCAAGACCAAGCCTACCATCGCTGAGGTGGAAGAAGTGGAAAAGGCACTGGATGTGGAAGCACTGGTCAATGAGGCTGTTGCCAACATTGAGAGGGTGAAGGTGAAGCTGGGTGAATAACAGCCACGCAGTAGAGATCATCGGTGTCGGCACCGAGCTGCTGTTGGGCGGCACCACCAACACCGACGCAAGGGACATTTCCGAAATGCTCACCACACTGGGCATCAATGTGTTTTACCATACTGTCGTTGGGGATAACCCCGCCCGTCTGAAGCAGGTTATGGAGATCGCCATGGGCCGTGCGGATATTATCATTACCACAGGCGGCCTCGGCCCCACCTGTGATGACCTGACCAAGAATGTTATTGCAGAGGCCCTGGGCAGGAAACTGGTGTACGACCCGGAAGAAGGCGAGCGTCTGAAAGCCTATTTTGAGCGCCGCCAGAAACCGATGACTGATAATAATCTGCAGCAGGTGTACCTGCCGGAAGGCTGCATTCCCCTGTCCAACGACTGGGGCACCGCACCCGGCTGCATCATTGAAGACGAAAATCTGACGGTCATTATGCTGCCCGGTCCCCCTCATGAGTGCAACAGCATGATGAAGTACCGTGTGATGCCTTATCTGGAGAGCAAGGCCGGCGGTGTCATTGTCAGCCATAACTACCGGATCTTTGGTATGGGCGAAAGTGAAATGGAGCACATCCTCCGTGATGACATGAACACTTATACCAACCCCACCATTGCGCCTTATGCCAAGCGCTACGAATGCTTTGTGCGCGTAACTGCAAAGGCAGACTCCGCTGAGCAGGCGGAGGCGATGATCGCACCTGTCGGCGAAATGGTGAAGGAAAAGCTGGGCAGTGTTGTTTACGGTGTGGATGTCAGCGGACTTGACCGCTTGGTTATGGATCTGCTGCTGGAGCGGGGATTGACTTTGTCTGCTGCGGAAAGCTGCACCGGTGGTCTGCTGGCGAAGCGAATGACGGACTTCCCCGGATCATCCGCTGTATTTGCGGGCGGTGTGGTTAGCTACACCAATGAAATGAAAATCAAGGTTCTGGGTGTGAAGCCTGAGACCATTGAAAAGTACACTGTGTACAGTGAAGAAGTGGCAAAGGAAATGGCAGAAGGGGTTAGAGCGCTTACCGGCAGTGATCTTGCCGTTTCTCTCACCGGTCTGGCAGGGCCCGATGGGGATGGAGTCCATGATGTAGGCACTGTGTGCGTTGGTCTGGCGACCGCAAAGGAAACCATGACTGCCGAGCTGCATATTCCCGGTAAGAATCGTGAAAATGTCCGTATGACTGCAACGCAGTGGGCATTGGATATGATTCGCCGCTACCTGTGCGGTCTGCCTGCCGAAATTAGAAGCATTGTATAATGAAACCGCCCGTTGGGCGTGAAAATGAGGCATCCCATGAAACCCGTATTGTATATCGTGATTCCTTGCTATAACGAGGAGGAAGTCCTCCCCATCACGGCTCCCATGTTTCTTGAAAAACTGAATACCCTGATCGGTCTGGAAAAGATTGCGCCTGACAGCCGTGTGCTGTTTGTCAACGATGGCAGCAAGGATCGCACGTGGGAGATCATCTGCGGTCTGGCAGAGTCCGACGAACACTATAAAGGTATTTGTCTCAGCCGCAACCGGGGCCATCAGAATGCACTGCTGGGCGGGCTCATGACTGCCAAGGACCGGTGTGACATTACCATCAGCATTGACTGTGACGGACAGGATGACATCAACGCCATGGACGAGATGGTGGATGCCTATCTGGATGGTGCGGAGATCGTTTACGGTGTCCGCAGCAGTCGCGAGAGCGACAGCTTCTTTAAGCGCACCACGGCGCAGGGATTTTACAAGCTGCTGAATGTTATGGGCGCGGAGGTCGTGTATAACCACGCGGACTACCGGCTGGTGTCCTCCCGTGTGCTGCAGGAGTTTTCCAACTTCAAAGAAGTCAACCTGTTTCTGCGGGGCATGTTTCCCATGGTGGGCTTTAAGAGCACCTGCGTGTATTACGAGCGCCATGAACGTCTGGCAGGAAAAAGTCATTATCCTCTGAAGAAAATGCTGGCATTGGCCTTTGACGGAATCACCAGCCTGTCCATCAAGCCCATCCGGCTGATCACGATTTTTGGTTTCTTTGTGGCGCTGCTCAGCGGTGTGGGGATCCTGTGGTCCGTTGGCACGGCCCTTGCGGGCAAGTCTGTGGCTGGCTGGGCCTCCATGGTTTGCATTTTCTGTTTCCTTGGCGGCGTGCAGCTCATCAGCATCGGTATCATCGGGGAATATGTAGGCAAAATTTATCTGGAAACCAAAGGCCGCCCGCGGTATATCATTTCCGAGACCACTGACGAAAAGAAGAAATAGAAATGGATATTTTTGACCGGATCATGTCGATCCGCCTTCTGCGCTTTGCGCAGCCCTTTTATGTGAAATATAAAGAGCAGCTGCTCTACCTGTTCTTTGGAGGTCTGACTACCGTTGTCAGTATTGCATCCTTTGCTCTGTTTGCGGAATGGATGCACGTGGATGCGCTGATCGCCAATGTGTTTTCCTGGATACTGGCTGTGGCGTTTGCCTTTGTGACCAACCGAACATGGGTGTTTCAGTCCGATGAAGATGAATCCATCCTGAAACAGCTGACTACTTTTGTAGGTGGACGATTGGCGACATTGGGCATGGAGGAGCTGATTTTACTGGTATTTGCAAACCTGCTGCAGTTTGATGCGCTGTTGATCAAGGTTGTTGCGCAGATACTGGTAGTGGTGGCGAATTATGTCATCAGCAAACTGTTTGTGTTCAAGGCAAAGTAACGGAGGAACATATTTTTGGGTATTGGAAGTGCGTTTAAAAGAATCAGAGATCAGCTGGTGATCGATCAGGTGCAGAGAATCGTACTTCCGGTGTTTCCTGATACACCTGTGTGCCGACAACGAATCAAGTTTTCCGGACGGGTACAGCACGTAGGATTTCGGCTGGAAGTGTATGAGCTGGCAAACCGTCTGGGATTGACAGGCTGGTGCGAGAATCTGGAAAACGGTGATGTGTTGGCAGAGTTTCAGGGCACACGGGAGAAGATCGATTTTCTGGCGTCTTTTTTGGAATCTCTGGTGCGCATCAAAATCAGAAATAAAATCGTGGAAGAAATTTCTGTGATTCCGGATGAAACGGAATTTATCAGAAGAGCATAAGAAAACCTCCCGTATGGGAGGTTTTCTTATGCTCTCTTTTTGTATGTAACCATGGTACAGATACCCGTAAGCAATATCACCATGCCCAGAGCAGACAGGCCGGCACCGGCAGTGCCAAACAGGTCACCGATCCGGCCGGTGAGCGGACTGGCACCGACCATGAGTACGCTGTATGCCATCATGTTCACACTGACCAAAGTTGCCCGCTGGTCACTTGGATACTGGCTGTTCAGGTATTTTTGCAGATGCAGCAGCCATGCGTTTATGGCACCGGAAGCGATCATAGCACCAATGATGGCGGGGACTACAGGCAGCAGGCCTGCTGCGATGGTACCGCAGCCAACCAGCAATGCAATCACTGCATACAGGCGCCATACCCCTTCGGTGTGCAGCTTTTCGCCCACAGACACACCTGCTATGGAGGCTAGACTGATGCACATGATGGGCAGTCCCAGCCACATGGTAGCTACCCCCAGTTCACTCAGCCGCTGCTGCAGGAACATGAGGGTCAGATAGCTGGGCAGAGTCACCAGACCGTCTGCCAGCATAATGCAGGCGACATCAGGGCGTCTTTTGAGAAAACCTGCTGCGATGTGAATATGCTCAAGGAAGCGCTGTTTTAAATCCCGGAACGGATGTTCCTGCCGCTGAGCCTGCGTTTCGGTGACCGTAGGCTCGGTAAGGCTCAGTGCCGTGATGACCCGCAGCAGACCAATGCAGGCATCCAGAAGATAGAATCCCACATAGCTGAGCATACTGGCCAGCAAGCTGGCAGCGTTGCTGAGTACACGGCCGACGGTTTGAATTTTGGTATATTTTGCGGAGAGGGGGATATAGTTTGCCTCCTGTCCGGTCTGCACCAGACTGTCATACAGCAGGGCTTCATCGCTGCCGGAAATGAAGCTGCAGGACAGGGAGGAGAAGACCATGGAGCAGCATACACCCAAAAAGGTGCTGCTTGCAGCCATGAGCAATGCGCTGATACAGCCGCATAGTCCTGCCATGGCCAGACTGCGCCGTCTGCCAATTAGGTCGGCAGCCATGCCTGAGGGAATCTCACAAAGGAGACTGACCACATGGAAGATGCCTTCCGCCAGACCTATCTGCCACAGGCTGAAGCCGCGGGAAACCAGAAGCACCACCCACACTGCGTCAGTGATACGCAGACAGGCGGAAAATCCGAACAGGTTGAGCCTGCGCAGTTGTGTTTTAAGATTCATTTTGAGTACCATCCTTTTGTCTGTCGGTAAAAATGGGCGCAAAAAATCCGCTATGCCAAAGGCACGCGGTGCAAATCCTGTTTGCCCACGCTTTACCGCTGTATTTGAGTTAACTGCCTGAAAAAGGGTACACTAACCCCTTGTGCGGTATTAAGGGTTTCCTTTGGCCAGAAATCTGAAGCCCATGACCCAACGCATCAGGCGACACTCCTTTCGGTAAAGATGGTATGGTTGAAATATAACACAGAGCATGAAAATATGCAAGCAAAGAATCATTGCTTTCCTGCGCGGTATGATTATGCTATGATCGAAGCAAAGGAGGGAGACCACATGACTGAAATTACAGTGAATATCCGCAGATTCCGAAAGAAGATGGGGCTGTCTCAAAGCGAACTGGCACAGCAGCTGAATGTAACACGCCAGACGGTGTCGTCGTGGGAAAACGGAAAAACCTATCCGGATTTGGACATGGTGGTGCGCTTGAGTGAGGCTTTGGAAACCGACCCCAATCATTTGTTATATCCGAAAAAAAACAAAAAAACGATAGAGGTCGGCAACATTTCTTTGCTGTGGACGGTAGCGGCAATGACTGTGTGTTTCCTCACATTGACGTTTGGATCGGCTCTCTGGGTTCCGCTGTTTTCCGCAATTTGCGGCGGGGGTGTGGCAGAGACATTTCTCTATCCCATCTATGGCGTGCTCATACTGCTTGTTGGACTCATTGTTTTCTGCACGTCTCTGATTATCGAAGAGCTGAGGGAACTGCGGTATAAGGATTCAGAGGATCTGTGACCGGAACGCAGGAAAGAATGGAGTTGTGCCCCATACACCTCATCCGCCCCTACGGGGCACCTTCCCCTCAAGGGAAAGGCATGAAAACACCCCGATTCGGTCGAATCGGGGTGTAAGTATTATTCTTCGTCTAGTTTCAAAACTGCAAGGAATGCTTCGGTGGGGATGGAGACTGTACCCAGCTGACGCATCTTCTTTTTGCCTTCCTTCTGCTTTTCCAGCAGCTTCTTCTTGCGGGTGATGTCGCCGCCGTAGCACTTGGCCAAAACGTCCTTGCGCAGGGCTTTGACGGTTTCACGGGCGATGATCTTGCCGCCGATGGCTGCCTGAATGGGTACTTCAAACATCTGTCTGGGGATGTTCTCCTTGAGCTTTTCGCACAGACGGCGAGCTCTGCCGTAGGCCTTGTCTTTGTGGGCAATAAAGCTCAGCGCGTCAACTGCGTCGCCGTTGAGCTTCAGGTCCACCTTCACCAGATTGCTCAGGCGGTAGTCTGCCAGTTCATAGTCCAGAGAGGCATAGCCGCGGGTGCGTGCCTTCAGAGAATCGAAGAAGTCGTAAATGATCTCGTTCAGGGGCATGTCGTACTTCAGTTCCACCAGATGGGAGTCCAGATACTGCATATCTTTGTACTCGCCGCGCTTATCCTGACACAGGGGCATAATATTGCCAACATACTCCTGCGGTGTGATGATGGAAACATGCATATAGGGCTCGTATGCCTCGGCAATCTGTGCGGGATCGGGGTAGTTGTGGGGGTTATCCACCATGAGGACGGAGCCGTCGGTCTTGATGATTTTATAGATAACGGAGGGCATGGTAGTGACCAGATCCAGGTCGAACTCACGTTCCAGACGTTCCTGAATGACTTCCATGTGCAGCATGCCAAGGAATCCGCAGCGGAAACCGAAGCCCAGCGCGATGGAGGATTCCGGTTCGTAGGACAGAGAGGCGTCGTTCAGCTTCAGCTTGTCCAATGCGTCGCGCAGAGCGGGATAGTCAGAGCCGTCCACTGTGTAAATACCACAGTAGACCATGGACTGTGCGGGACGGTATCCGGGCAGGGGATCGGGGGTAGGTGCCGCAGCCAGAGTGACGGTATCGCCTACCTGCGTGTCGGACACGTTCTTGATGCTTGCAGTGAAGTAGCCTACGTCGCCTGCGGCCAATTCTTCGCAGGGCATGAGCCCCAGTGCGCCCAGATGGCCCACTTCGATGACCTTGTATTTTGCGCCGGTGCTCATCATCAGCACTTCATCATCCTTGCGGATGCGGCCGTCCACCACACGCATGAGGACGATAACACCGCGGTAGCTGTCATACTGGCTGTCAAAGATCAGAGCCTTCAGGGGAGCGTCGGGGTCACCGTCGGGAGCGGGGATGTTCTTGACCACATCTTCTACGACCGAGCGGATGTTGATGCCGTTCTTTGCGCTGATCTCGGGGGCATCCATGGCGGGAATACCGATGATGTCTTCCACTTCCTGCTTGGCCCGATGAGGGTCGGCGGCAGGCAAGTCAATTTTATTGATGACAGGCAGGATCTCCAGATTGTGATCCAGTGCCAGATAGGTATTGGACAGGGTCTGCGCTTCTACGCCCTGACTGGCATCTACAATCAGCAGTGCGCCTTCGCATGCGGCCAGAGAGCGGGAAACTTCATAGTTAAAGTCTACGTGACCCGGGGTATCAATGAGGTTCAGAGTATAGGTCTCGCCGTCGTCTGCCAGATAGTTCATCTGGACCGCACGAGCCTTGATGGTAATACCGCGTTCCTTTTCCAGATCCATATTATCAAGGATCTGGTCTTCCATGATGCGGTCTTCTACTGCGCCGCAAAGCTGAATGATACGGTCGGACAGGGTAGATTTGCCGTGGTCGATATGCGCGATAATAGAGAAATTTCGGATCTTGTTCTGATCGATCATTGTGGTAACTCCCTCCACCGATGTCGGTGCTGTTTTATTTCGATTACCCCTCATTATACCAGAAGACAGGGGTTTTGAAAAGTGGATTGTATGAAAAAGCCACTCAGAGAAATGAGTGGCTTCACAAAATTTCGCATCCAAGGAGCAAAACTCATACAAGCTCCGTCAGGAGGTTGTATGAGGCTTTTTACTGTTCCAGATTCTTTACACATTCCACCATGATGGCACATTCCATGCGCTTCTTGAACAGCTCACAGCCGTATTCGTATACGCCGTTGACGCTGCCGGTGGAGTTGTAGGCGTTGGCTGCACAGCCGCCTGCACAGTATAGTCTTGCCCAGCAGTCCTTGCACTCAGGGTGAGAGTACACATTGCAGCTGCGGAACTGATCCTGCACTTCGGGGTGGGTCACACCGTTCCAAATATCGCCCAGCTTGAAGTCCTCCTTGCCCACAAACTGGTGGCAGGGATACAAGTCGCCGGAAGGGGTGACTGCCATGTACTCGGTACCGGAGCCGCAGCCGGACAGACGCTTATAGATACAGGGGCCTGCGGTCAGGTCGACCATATAGTGATAGAAGGTAAAGGGCTTGCCCGCTTTGCGGCGTTCGATCATCATTTGCGCCAGCTTTTCATACTGCTCGAACAGGACCGGCAAATCGTCCTGAGTTAGTGCGCTGGGTTCGCTGGGGTCACAGACCACAGGCTCCATGCTTACCTGATCGAATCCCAGATCCAGCATATGCTGAATGTCCTCGGTGAAATCAGTGTTGTGGTGGGTGTAGGTGCCGCGCATGTAGTATTCCTTGTCACCGCGCTTTTCCACGAAACGCTGGAAGTTGGGTACAATGCGGTCGTAACTGCCGTGACCGGCTGCGTCTACGCGGAAGCGGTCATTGACTTCCTTACGGCCGTCCAGACTGAGGACGACGTTGTGCATTTCTTTGTTCAGGTAGTCGGTGACTTCATCGGTCAGCAGAACGCCGTTGGTGGTCATAGTGAAGCGGAAATTCTTGTTTGTTTCCTTTTCGCGGCTGCGTGCGTATTCCACCAGCTGTTTGCACACTTCCCAGTTTACCAGCGGTTCGCCGCCGAAAAAGTCCACTTCCAGATTGTGACGGGTGCCGGAGTGTGCGATCAGAAATTCCAGTGCCTGCTTACCGGTCTCAAAGCTCATCAGGGCCTTTTCGCCGTGGTATTCGCCCTGTGCGGCAAAGCAGTATTCACATCTCAGATTGCAGGCATGGGCAACATGCAGGCAGATGGCCTTGATGATGGGGCTCTGCTTCATTTTGCCAGCCAGACCGGCAAACTTGTCTTCTGTAAACAGCTTGCCGGCTTCTTTTAGTGCTTCCACATCACCGATGCACTCCCGGATCTCCGCTTCGTTCACATCGGGCAGGTCGCCGTATTTTTCCAGCATAGCAGATACAATTTCATCTGCGGTGTGATCTTCATACATGGCGATGATATCGTATGCTACTTCGTCCACGACATGTACTGCGCCGGAATTGACGTCGATGACGATATTCAGACCGCCCAGTTTGTACTGATGAATCATGATACTCTCCTCTTTATCATACATAGAAAAACCTCTTGTTCCAACGAACAAGAGGTTTCAATAGAAATAGTAAAATTACTTTTCGTTGTTCTCGCACTTCTGGTTTGCTACGCCGCAAGAGGTCTTGCAAGCGGACTGGCAGGAAGTCTGGCATTCGCCGCAGCCGCCGGTAACAGCGCTCTTGTTCAGATCGCGAGTTTCGATGGTCTTGATTCTGCTCATTAGGAATCCCTCATCTTTCAAAAATAGTATAGATAGTATAGCTCATTAGACCCGTTTCGTCAACCCTTTTTCAGCACACGCAGCTGTCCGACGGGGGTGGCTTTCGGACCGGAGATATCCACGCCTGCGGATGCACTGTCCCGAATATACGCTATCAGCTCACGGGAGATGATCTCACCGGGGACAACCAGTGGGATCCCCGGAGGATAGGCCCATAGAAAGTCCCCGCTGATACGGCCTGCAGCCTCAGACACAGCCGCGAACTCTATGGGGGACTTGGCCGCTTGATAGATGGGCATGGCCGCCTGCGGCAGCGGCAAAGCTCCGGCTGTTATGGAGAGAGAGCCGGATAGGGTGCTGTCGATCTCGTTCAGTGCCTTTGCCAGCCGGAGCAAGTCATTTGCGGTGTCGCCCATACCGGTCATAGCCAGAACGGTGTTGGCGGTGGACATTTCCGTTTCGATGCTGTATTGCGTGCGAAGTCTCTCTGCCAGAGCGGGGCCTGTGATGTTGGTGCCAACTGAGGAGACCAGCAGTTTTGAGGGGTCGGAGTTGGGAATATTTTTCAGCGGTATGCTGAGGTGATGTAAAGACAGCGCATTATGAAATTGATTCAAGCTTTGTTTCCATTGGGCGAACAGTTCGTCTCTCTGCCCCGTCAGCAGCTGCACACAGCTGTCGATGGATGCCATGAGCAGGTAGGAGGGGCTGGAGGTCTGATACACCGACAGGCGGAAACCAAGCTCATCTGCAGAAATACGGTCAGAGCACAAGTGCAGCATGGCGGTCTGGGTCAGACTGGGCAGGGTCTTATGCAGAGACTGCACTACTATGTCTGCACCTTGTGTTACGGCGCTTGCAGGGAAGTGGTCGGAAAGTCCCAAATGTGCACCGTGGGCTTCATCTACCAGCAGAACGGCACCGTAACGGTGGACGATCTCGCTAATGGCGGGGATGTTACTGATGATCCCTTCGTAGGTGGGAGAGGTGACGACTACCAGACGTGTGTCGGGATGGGCGGTCATGGCAGCTTCCACTTGTGCGGGAGTGATGCAATCGGCAAAGGACTGGCCGGGAAAGCAGGTTGGCTGGATGTACGCTGTTTCCAGCCGACACAGCATACAGGCGTTGTACACAGCTTTGTGGCAATTGCGGGCGATGAGCACTTTGTCCCCGGGAGTGGTGGCGGCATCAATGGCAGCCAGTAGTCCGGCGGTACTGCCGCCGATGAGCCACCATGCTCGCCTGCTGCCCCAGAGTGCAGCGGCGTCCTTCATGCGTTCGGCCAGAGTGCCCACGGGGTCATGGAGGTTGGAAAAGTCGGGGATCTCGGTAATATCCAGCTCTGCACCTAATACTTCCAGATAGGGTGCCAGAGCGGTATTTCGCTTGTGGCCGGGCATGTGCATGGGCAGAGCCTTTGAGCGGGAGTAATCCTGCAGCAGCTCAAGCAGCGTCATGGTGTTACCTCACATTCCAGTTGATGATGACTACATTATAACCGTATGGATGGGAGATAGCAAGTTTTGCCTTTGTCTGGGGATTAACGCTTGCAATAGGGGGTGTTGGGTGATAAAATGTCAGTATAATCACCCGGGGAATGCCCGGAATTTGTTTGGAGGAGTTACCAATGTTTGAAAATCTTGTTGAAATTCTGAAGCAGAACCCCCGCAAGATCGTATACACCGAAGGTTCTGATGCTCGTATTCTGGAATCTGCTGCCCGCCTGAAGAAGGAAGGCTTCCTGACCCCCGTTCTGGTCGGCAATGTTGAAGAAGTAAAGGCTGCTGCTGCAAAGGGCGGCTTTGATATTGAAGGTCTGGAAATTCTGGATCCCATGACTTATGAAGGCATGGACGAAATGGTAGAAACCATGGTCGTTCTGCGTAAGGGCAAGATGAGCGCTGAAGACTGCCGCAAGAACCTGCAGAAGGGCAACTACTTTGGCACCATGCTGGTCAAGATGGGCAAGGCTGACTGCCTGCTGGGCGGCGCTACCTACTCTACCGCTGATACCGTACGTCCCGCTCTGCAGCTGATCAAGACCAAGCCCGGCAGCACTCTGGTATCCTCCTGCTTCATCATGGTCCGCGGCGACGAAAAGCTGGCAATGGGCGACTGCGCAATCAACATTTCCTACGAAGACAAGCTGGATAAGGAAGGCAATGTCACTCAGACCGGTGCTGAACAGCTGGCAGAAGTTGCCATCGAAACTGAAAAGACCGCTCGAGCATTCGGTATTGATCCCAAGGTCGCTATGCTGAGCTACTCCACCAAGGGCTCCGGCAAGGGCGCTCAGGTCGATCTGGTTCGCAACGCTACCGAAATCGTAAAGGCAAAGTACCCCGAAATGGCAATCGACGGCGAAATGCAGTTTGACGCTGCTGTTTCCCCCGAAGTTGGTCAGCTGAAGTTCCCCGGCTCTCCTGTTGCAGGTTATGCAAACACCTTTATCTTCCCCGAGATCCAGTCCGGTAACATCGGCTACAAGATCGCTGCTCGTCTGGGTGGTTTCGCAGCTTACGGCCCCATTCTGCAGGGCCTGAATGCTCCCATCAACGACTTGTCCCGCGGCTGCAACGCTGAAGAAGTTTACCAGATGTCCATCATTACTGCTGGTCTGGCATGATTTCCAATTCTTAAAGATTAAAACAGGCTTCTTTGGAAGCCTGTTTTTTATTTACCACCATCTACAATCCCGATGCAATACACAATGCGGCTCCCACCAAGTATGAGCATCTCAGCGAAAACGAACGGTTAGCAGCCTCATCGACTATTTCGAGGAAGCTACCGGTGCGCATTCCGCGGCGACATTTATGGCTGCACCTGTACTGCAGTAGACGGTGCTGTGACCCGTATACTCTGCGTACCCTATGAGCGATCTGACCATTCAGGGACACAGAGACTGTAAGGCTAAAATGCAAAAAATGAGGGCACTCGACTTAGAGTGCTCTCATTTTTTTGCAAGAATTTCGTCAAAAACAACAAAATGGATGATTTTTTTTCATTTGTTTATCCGTTGACTTTACGTATTTAAAGCGATATACTTTAAAGGCATAAAGAGCCTCTTCCTGAAGAGACCCATCATTTTTTGATAGGAGAATTTGAAATGAAAAAGAAGATTATTGCCCTCCTGATGGCAGTTTTGATGCTGACCTCTCTGGTCGCATGCGGCGGCAACTCCGGTGATGACGCATCCGCTGGTGACGGCGAAGAAGCTACCACTTACACCATCGGTATTTGCCAGCTGGTACAGCACGTCGCTCTGGACGCAGCAACCGAAGGCTTTAAGGATGCTGTTGTAGCAGCTCTGGGCGAAGAAAATGTTGTATTTGACGAACAGAACGCAGCAGGCGATTCCAACACCTGCAACACCATTGTCAATGGCTTTGTTTCCAACAATGTTGACCTGATCATGGCTAACGCAACTCCTGCTCTGCAGGCAGCTTCCGCAGCTACCGGTACCATCCCCGTTCTGGGCACTTCCGTTACTGAATACGGCGTTGCTCTGGGCATTGAAGGCTTTACCAGTCTGGTAGGTACCAATGTTTCCGGCACTTCCGACCTGGCTCCCCTGGACGAACAGGCTGCTATGATTAAGGAATGGTGCCCCGATGCTAAGACCGTTGGTCTGCTGTACTGCTCCGCTGAAGCAAACTCTCAGTACCAGGTAGACACCGTTCAGACTTATTTGGAAGAACTGGGCTACACCTGCAAGCAGTACTCCTTCACTGACTCCAATGATATTCAGGCTGTTACTCAGCAGTGCGCTGACGAAAGCGACGTTATCTATGTTCCTACCGATAACACCGTTGCTTCCAACACCGGTATCATCGACGGTATCTGCCATGGTAAGGTTCCCGTATTCGCTGGCGAAGAAGGCATCTGCTCCGGCTGCGGTGTTGCAACTCTGTCCATCAGCTACTATGATCTGGGTGTTGCAACCGGTGAAATGGCTGTTAAGATCCTGACCGGTGAAGCAGACGTTGCTGAAATGGAAATCGGCTATGCAGCTACCACCACTCCCAAGTACAACGCTGTTAACTGCGAAGCTCTGGGCCTGACCGCTCCTGAAGGCTACGTAGCAATCGAAGGCTAATTTGCAAATAAGTGAATAAAAGAGCGAGGAAGGTATTTCCTTTCTCGCTCTTTTTCAATCGAATAGATTCATTTTCTTTGCAGCATTTGGAGGAATAATTTTAATGGAAAGTTTTATCAATGCATTGCCCGGTGCTGTTGCTCAGGGTCTGATTTGGGGCGTTATGGCCATCGGCGTGTTCATTACATTCCGGCTATTGGATATTGCGGACTTGTCCGTTGACGGCAGCTTCTGTACCGGCGGCGCAGTCTGCGTTATGATGATTCTGGCGGGATACGATCCTGCTATTGCTATGTTCATGGCATTTCTTGTGGGTATGCTGGCTGGCTTTGCCACTGGCTTTTTCCACACAGTCTGTGGTATTCCCGCAATCCTTGCGGGTATTCTGACCCAGCTGGGTTTGTGGTCTGTGAACCTTGCGATCATGGGTATGAAGGCAAACCAGTACATCAATGTCAATAATTTTGAACTGTTTGTCTCTCTGCGCTATCTGCAGGATGTGAATGCCGGTGTTCGCCCATTCTATGAACATCCCATTTTTGTCGTTGGGGTATTTACTGTGATTCTGATTCTGATTCTATACTGGTTCTTTGGTACAGAACTGGGTGCATCTCTGCGCGCCACCGGTGCCAACCAGCACATGGCAAGAGCACAGGGTATCAACACCAATGTCAATGTAGTTCTCGGTCTGATGATCTCTAATGGTCTGGTTGCTCTGTCCGGCGCTCTGCTGAGCCAGTATCAGTCCTATGCTGATATCAATATGGGCCGCGGTGCTATCGTCATCGGTCTGGCGGCGATCATCATCGGTGAAGTCATATTCAGCAAGGTCTCCGGTAACTTCGCTGTCAAGCTTCTGTCTGTGTCTGTGGGCGCGATCATTTACTACATCGTGGTTCAGGGCGTTATCACTCTGCTTAAGATCGATACCAACTACCTCAAGCTCATCACTGCATTGATCGTTGCAGTGTTCCTGACTGTGCCTTACTGGAAGGGCAAGTACTTCCATGCAAAGGTCACGCCCGCACTGCCTGAAGAAGAGGAGGTAGCTGAACATGCTTGAGATCAAGAATGTATATAAGACCTTTAATCCCGGCACAGTTAATGAAAAGCGTGCCTTGCAGAACCTGAACCTGTCTGTTGCAGATGGTGATTTTGTCACCGTTATCGGCGGCAACGGCGCAGGTAAGTCCACCATGCTCAATGCCATTACCGGCGCGCTGTCTGTGGACTATGGTACCATCTCCATTGATGGCGTGGATGTCACTAAGCTCCCTGAACACAAGCGCGCTCAGTATATCGGCCGTGTATTCCAGGATCCTATGATGGGGACTGCCGCCACCATGCAGATCGAAGAGAATCTGGCACTGGCAGCACGCCGCGGCAAGGCTCGTACGCTGCGCGGCGGTATCAGCAAGGCAGAGCGCGAAGGCTATCGCGAACAGCTGGCAACGCTGGGCCTGGGACTGGAAAACCGTTTGACTGCAAAGGTCGGCCTGCTGTCCGGCGGTCAGCGTCAGGCACTGACGCTGCTGATGGCGACTCTGCAGAAACCCAAGCTGCTGCTTCTGGACGAGCATACTGCAGCGCTGGACCCCAAGACGGCTGCCAAGGTTCTGGAGACGACACAGCGCATCGTGGAAGAAAATCAGCTGACCACCATTATGATCACCCATAACATGCGAGATGCCATTACTTACGGCAACCGCCTGATCATGATGTACGACGGCCATATCGTCGTTGATGTTTCCGGTGAGGAAAAGAAGAAGCTGACCGTCGAACAGCTGCTGAACCTGTTCAGCCAGGCATCCGGCAGCGATGAAGTCAACGATAAGCTTTTGTTGGCGTAAATGCCTCAAGACTTAAATAAGAAAATCCGACACTGTCAGGTGTCGGATTTTCTTATTTTTCCCGGACATGCTTGAAGAAGTCGGTTAGGACTTTCGCACATTCGTCTTTTTTAACATTGCCGTAGATGGCAGGTTTATGGGGGTACCGTTCCTCAAACAGGTTCAGCACACTGCCGCAGGAACCAGTCAGCTCATCCTTCGCGCCATACACAATGGTGGGGATGCGGGAGTTGATAATGGCACCGGCACACATGGGACAGGGTTCCAGTGTTACATACAGGGTACAGCCCTCCAGCCGCCAGTCGTTCATGTGTTTACAGGCCTGACGGATAGCCAGCAGCTCTGCGTGAGCGCAGGCATCTGTATCCTCTTCACGGCGGTTTCTTCCGCTGGCAATGATGTTGCCTTCGCGGTCAGTGATCACACAGCCAACAGGAACTTCCCCGGCGGCGGCAGCTTCTTCTGCCAGCACCAGTGCCTGCGCCATGTAATATTCTCTGTCGGGGATCTTAGGCATCGATGGGAGTACCGTCAGCGGTGAACAGGGGCAAGGGAGCCAGTACAATAATATCGTCACGCTTTGCAGCGTCGCCTTCTGCCAGAACAGCCATCTTACCTACGACTTCAGCGCCTGCTTTCGCGCACAGTACTTCCATAGCGCGCAGGGATTCGCCGGTGGAGATCACATCGTCTACGATCAGCACGCGCTTGCCGTAGATCATGTCAGCGTCAGCCTGGTCCAGAACCAGAGTCTGGCTGCCGGCGGTGGTGATAGACTGGACTTCAACTTCAAAAGTGCCCTGCATGTAAGCCTTTGCCTTCTTGCGGGCCACAAAGTAGCGGTTTGCAGCGGACTGACGAGCCATTTCGTATGCCAGGGGGATGGCTTTTGCTTCAGGTGCGATGATGTAATCATATTCGGGAGTGAGCTTCAGCAGTTCAGCAGCGCAGTGTACAGTCAGCTCCACATCACCGAACATGACGAATGCACCGATGGCAAGTTCATCGTTCAGAGGACAGAGGGGCAGATCACGCTTCAAACCAGCGATGTCGATCTCGTATGTCATTTTTGGGTTCCTCCTAATATTGCGCGGGCAGAGCCCGTTGTTTTTGTTTTCCGAAAAATTATTATATCATGAACTGCATATATTGCAAGAAAAATACAAGAATTTATCGGATTTTAACGGATTATCGGTGTTTTTTGGTGTATCCGGTAGCAGTATCCACTGTGTTGGGCAGCTCGGTGTCTGATAGATATGCCTCCAGATTCTGCAGGAAAACCTTTACAACTGTCTGCGCCATGTGAGGAGAGGCCTCACCGCCGGGCCGCCAGCCCCCGGCGATATGGGGGGTGATGATGAGATTGGGAGCAGTCCACAGCCTATCTTCAGCAGGCAGAGGCTCCAGATAAGCTACATCTATGGCTGCACTATCCAGCTTGCCGGATACCAGTGCATCATACAGGGCGTCGGGATCCAGCGCGTTTCCCCGGCCACAATTGATGAGCAGGGCTCCGTCTTTCATGAGACCAATACGGCGGGAATCCATGAACCCTGCCGTTTCAGGGGTGTTGGGCATGATCATTGCCACGATATCCGCACGGGGAAGCACCTCGTCAGCCTGTTCCATGCTCACCATTTCGTCTACACCCTCAGGACAAGCAGAGGCGCTGCGGCGTACACCGATGACATAAGCACCCAGATCATGCATGCGCTTTGCGTAAGCAGTGCCGATGTTACCGCAGCCAAGAACAACTACAGTAGAATCCATAATGGTTTTGGCCCAGCTGAGGCGCTTCCAGATGCCTTGCTGCTGATTCCGGGTGTACCCGGGCAGCCGGATGCAAAGTGCGCTTGTGAGAGCGAGCATGAACTCTGCGATAGAATCATTGTATGCGCCGGTGCCGTTTGTGAGAAGTATACCGCGGTCCATTAGATGCATATATCCGTCGGTTCCGGCACTGGACAGATGCATCCATTTCAGATTGGGGGCATGATCCAGCATAGAGGGAGGGATATTGCCGAAGATCACATCTGCGGCGGCCACATCGGCCTGTGTCAATTCTGTACATGTGCGCTGGGTGATCACAGTGTCTGGCAGCAGTGTGTGCAGTCTAGCAAGATGCTCATCGGACATGGGGAAATATGTGAGTAAATGATCAATATTTGCCATAAGAACCTCCAGAATGGTTGATGCTATTATTATATGGTATAGAAGCAGCGGATTCAATCAAAACAACAGTAATCCTGTTGATAAAAGCCTGCAAAAAATCCCCCAAGCTCACTTCAATTTCACTGAGCTGAAGTGGTCGGGGGATTTTTGTTTATGCGCCGAGATAAGCTTTTTTAACTGCGTCGTCATTCAGCAGTTCTGCACCGGCACCGGTGGTGACAATGCGGCCGGTCTCCAGAACGTAGCCCCGGTCAGCAACGCTCAGAGCCATCTGGGCGTTCTGTTCAACCAACAGGATGGTGGTGCCTGCTTCATGCAGTTCCTTGATGATGGCGAAGATCTGTTCGATCAGCAGAGGTGCCAGACCCATGGAAGGTTCGTCCAGCATCAGCAGCTGAGGCTTGGACATCAGTGCACGGCCCATTGCCAGCATCTGCTGTTCGCCGCCGGACAAAGTGCCTGCGATCTGCTTACGGCGTTCCTTCAGACGGGGGAAACGTTCGTAAACGTCTGCAATGCCGTCTGCGATCTCGATGGAGGGGCGGGTGTAAGCGCCCATCTCCAGATTTTCTTCAACGGTCATCTGCAGAAATACGCGGCGGCCTTCGGGAACATGTGCCAGACCTTTATTGACCACCTTGTGAGCGGGGACACCGTCCAGCTGTTCGCCCAGGAATTCTATGCTGCCTGTCTTGGAGCGCAGCAGACCGGATACAGTCTGCAGAATCGTGGATTTGCCTGCACCGTTTGCGCCAATCAGAGTGACGACTTCGCCCTGATGTACTTCGAAGGAAACGTCCTTTACGGCGTGGATGCTGCCATAATATACGTTGATGTTATTAACTTTCAGCATGCCTTATGCCTCCTTCTTCTTGCCCAGATAGGCTTCGATAACAGCCGGGTTGGCCTGAATTTCTTCTGCAGTACCCTTTGCGATGATCTGACCGAAGTCCAGTACGCAGATGCCTTCACAGATACTCATGACCAGGCTCATATCGTGTTCGATCAGCAGAATTGCGATTTGGAACATGTCGCGGATGCGGACGATATTTTCCATCAGTTCTGCGGTTTCGGAGGGGTTCATACCTGCGGCAGGTTCATCCAGCAGCAGGAGCTTGGGGTTGGTAGCCAACGCACGGACGATCTCCAGACGGCGCTGTGCGCCGTAAGGCAGGCTGCCGGCCTTCATATTGGCCATGTCCTGCATATCGAAGATGCTCAGAAGCTCCAGAGCACGCTCATGAGCGGCTTTTTCCTGGATCCAGTAGTTGGGCAAGCGGAGAATGCCGGATGCCATAGAGTAAGCATTTGCATTGTGCAGACCGACCTTGACATTGTCTTCAACGCTCATGTCGCTGAACAGACGAATGTTCTGGAAGGTACGGGCAATGCCCATGCGGTTGATTTGCGCAGAGTTCTTGCCAGCGGTATCCATGCCGTCCAGCAGGATGGTACCGCGGGTGGGCTGGTAAACCTTGGTCAGCAGGTTGAAAACAGTGGTCTTGCCCGCACCGTTGGGGCCGATCAGACCTGCGATTTCGGTACGGCCGATGGCGATGTTGAAGTCATCAACTGCGCGCAGGCCGCCAAAGTCGATGCCCAAGTGGCTGCATTCCAGAATGGGAGACTTGCTTGCATCACGCTCCGGGATGATGGAATGGCTGGGGACGGGAACCATTTTGGGCTTATCAAATTTCTTTGCCATATTAGTCCATCTCCTTTCTTCTCTTGGGCAGGATCTTGCTCAGGACGTTCTTGACTGCAGGGGAGTTGGTTGCCAGCATGACAACGATCAGCACGATCGCATAGACCAGCATACGCAGGTCGGCGACTTCACGCAGTGCTTCAGGCAGAATATACAGGACAGTTGCGGCAATAATGGAGCCCCAGATATTACCCAGACCGCCCAGAACCACGAAGACCAGAACCAAAATGGACTGGTTGAAATCAAACTTGGTTGCCTGCATGGAGGAGAAATTCAGACCATACAGGGCGCCTGCGGCACCAGCCAGTGCAGCGGAGGTGACGAATGCCATCATTTTGTAGCTGGTGACATTGATGCCTACGCTTTCTGCGGCAATGCGATTGTCGCGGCAGGCCAGGATGGCGCGGCCGGAGCGGCTGCGTACCAGATTCAGTACGATCACCAGAGTGACCATGACCAGAACGAAGCCGGCGGCAAAGGTAGAGATGGTGTCAACATTCACGGTGCCCTGCGCACCCTTGACAATGACAGCGCCGTCAGTCAGCATGTGCAGGTCCTCTACGCTCTTGGAACCATTGTAGTTGAAGATGATATGCAGACCTTCGCTGTCGTGACCGACGATCAGGCAGTTCATCAGTTCCTTGATGATTTCGCCAAATGCCAGAGTGACGATTGCCAGATAGTCACCACGCAGTCGAAGAACGGGGATACCGATGACTGCACCTGCGGCACCGGAGCAGACCGCTGCTACGACCATTGCCACAGCCAGACGAATGGGCTCGGAGGGGATGGCGGAGGTCAGGCTCATGGCTGCGATAACGCCGGTAAAAGCACCAATACTCATAAAGCCTGCATGGCCCAGAGACAGTTCGCCGGAGATGCCGACGACCAGGTTCAGCGCCACTGCCATGGTGATATAGCTGCAGATGGGAACCAGCATACCCACATGTGCGCGCTTCAGCATGCCCTGATTCATCAGGATAGTGATGACGATGAAAGCGACGATGACGCCGAAGTATGTAGCGAAGTCGACTTTTGTGGTGGACTTCAGATTTTTGATCTTGTTCAGCATAGTGGGCACCTCAAACTTTCTCGGGTACATACTTGCCCAGCAGACCTGCGGGACGTACCAGCAGAATGACGATCAGCACACCGAATACGATGGAATTTGCCAGCTGGGTGGAAATGTAGGCCTTTGCCAGAGATTCGATGATACCCAGCAGGATGCCGCCCAGAAATGCGCCGGGGATGGAGCCGATACCGCCGAATACTGCAGCGGTGAACGCCTTGATACCGGGCATGGAACCGGTGGTATTCATCAGGGTGGGGTAGGAGGAGCACAGGAGTACGCCTGCCACAGCGGCCAGTGCGGAACCGATTGCAAAGGTCAGGGAAATAGTGCCGTTGACATTGATGCCCATGAGCTGTGCAGCACCCTTGTCTTCGGAACAGGCGCGCATTGCCTTACCCATCTTGGTCTTATCGGTGAACAGAGTCAGTGCGATCATGATGACGATGCAGGCTGCAATGGTGACCAGAGAGACATAAGAAATGCTCAGCTGACCGCCGAACAACTTCAGCGTACCGGAAATGATGGGAGTATATACCTTGGGGGTAGCGCCGAAGATCAGCAGAGCTGCGTTCTGCAGGAAATAGCTGACACCGATTGCGGTGATCAGAACTGCCAGAGAAGTTGCCTGGCGAAGGGGCTTGTATGCCAGACCTTCGATGACGACACCCAGTACGGTACATACCAGCATCGCCAGCAGCACGGCAATAGGCCAGGGCAGGTCCAGATAACTCATGGCGCAGAAGGAGATATAGCCGCCGACCATGATGACATCGCCGTGTGCAAAGTTCAGCATTTTTGCAATGCCGTAAACCATGGTGTAGCCCAGAGCGATGATCGCATAAACACTGCCTAGGCTGATACCACTGATCAGGTAGGAAAGGAATTCCATATAGTTTTACACCTCTTTTTTTATTGCTATGATGGAAACACAAGTCATAAACCGGAGTTTATGACCTCTGGTTCCAGCACAGGAGGGGGGATTAAAAAGCAACTTTGGCTGCAGGGAGAGTATCCCTGCAGCCTTGATTGTCTTTGTGTGGATTCTTTTGGAAAGATTCCGATTATGCACCTACGTAAACGCCGTTTTCGATGATAACAGCGGTGGGCATCTTGGTGACTTCGCCGGTAGCAGCCCAGGTCATGTCAGAGCCGGTCAGACCGGTGTAGCTCATGTTAACGATGGTGGACTTCAGAGCTTCGCAGATTTCAGTGTAGCTCATGTCTGCAGTGCAGCCAGCTTCGTTCAGAGCGTTGTAGATAACATAGATAACGTCATAAGCGTCAGCAGCAAACTGGTTGGGGGTTTCGCCAGCCAGAGCCTGGTACTTAGCAACAAAGTTCTTGGTCAGTTCGTCTTCTGCGTCAGCAGAGAAGGGAGTCAGCAGCATAACGCCTTCTGCCAGTTCGGTGTTGAAGCCTTCCATGGTCAGAATACCATCCATACCGTCAACGCCGAAGAATATGGGAGCGTAACCCATAGCATCAGCCTGAGCCAGAATGACGGAAGCGGGCTGGTAGTAAATGGGCAGGAACAGCACATCAGCGCCTGCAGCCTGAGCAGCGGTCAGCTGAACGGAGAAGTCGGTAGCGGTGTCCTTGGTGAAGGTGCCTTCGTAAACAACGTTCAGACCTTCGGTAGCAGCCTGAGCAGCGAAGGTGTCACGGATACCCTGGGAGTAAGCATCATCGTTACGGTAGATAACAGCGATGGTCTTGTCGCCCATGTTTTCCTTGATGTAGGTTGCGGATGCGGAACCCTGGTTGGGGTCGGTGAAGCAGACCTGGAATACGTTGTCCTTGCCTTCAACAACTTCGGGAGAAGAAGCGGAAGGAGTCAGCATAAAGATCTGGTCTTCGTAAGCCTGGGGAGCAACCGCCTGGCCAGCGCCGGAAGTAACGGTACCTGCAAAAATCTGCATGCCGTCGTCGATCAGCTTGTTGTAAGCGTTCAGAGCAGTTTCGCCGTCAGCGACGTCGTCTTCATACTGCAGTTCCAGCTGAATGCCGCCCAGAGCGTTGACTTCTTCGATAGCGATTTCCAGACCGTACTTAACTGCCTGGCCGTAAATAGCAGCATCGCCGGTCAGGGGACCGGTGCAGCCAATCTTGAAAGCAGCAGCAGTGTCAGCGGTATCAGCATCGTCGGAAGAGCCGCCACCACATGCAACCAGACCGAAGCACAGAACCAGTGCCATCAGCATAGCGATGAGTTTCTTCATAATTTTATCCTCCTTTTTTCTTATTCTTTTCTCAAAACACCGCCAATAATTTAGTGGAGTAAATAAGAAAAGAAAAGCTTATTCAGCATTTTATTCTTTAATAATGTATTTGTCAATTGTAAGGATTTGTCATGGAAAAAGATGTATGATGTTGCACAAACGAAGAGCTGAAAACGCAGAGACTATAGGTAAAAATAACAAGGAAAATTTGTGATAAAATTCACAAAATAATGCCTTTTTCAATAAAAATCGACGTTTTTTCGGAGGAAAAGTAAATAAAAAACAAAAAATGGCGGATCCCCGGGTTTTGTGGGATCCGCCTGTGCCTACACGGTTTTTGGTGGGAGCGGGAGCGTTTTGTATAAACAGTTCCCGTTCCCGGAGCCATTCGGCTCCAAAAGAGAGGTATAAAAGAGAGAAGGGGAAAATCAGAAAGCAGAAGCTGTATACCGGCTGTACGATACAGGGCCGGGTTCGGCTGCGGTGTCCGTTTCCGCGGTTTCCGGAATATCTTCGCCAAGGGTGACCATGATGGTGATATGCTGGTGATTGCGGTATACACCCAGTTCCACAGTGTCACCTGCGTGATAACTGCGGATGGCGGCCTGCAAATCATCCCGACCGGCGATCTCCAGATTGTCGAAGCGATAGATCACATCACCTGTCTGTAATCCGGCAATTTCTGCACTGGAACCGGATTCCACATAGCGGACATACGCGCCTTCCACGCTGTTATAGTATCGGGCTGCACTGGCGGACATCGTCTGGGCATCCACACCCAACTTGGCCTTGCCGGTGACATAGCCATTGGTGATCAGGTCAGTGGCGATCGAAACCGCATCGTTGATGGGGATGGCAAAACCGAGACCTTCAATGCCTTCATCGGAGTATTTTGCGGTGACGATTCCGATGACCTCGCCGGTGGTGTCATATACAGGGCCGCCGGAGTTGCCGGAATTGACAGCGGCATCAATTTGGAACATGTTGATGGCAGGAGCGTCTGTCTGCGTGCTGATCAAGCGATCCATGGCACTGACGGAACCTGTGGTCATGGAGAATTCCAGCTCACCCAACGGATTGCCTACCGCATAAATCTCATCGCCCACATGAATGCTGTCGGAGTTGCCAAGGGAGGCATGGGTCAAACCGGTGGCTTCCACCTGCAGCACTGCGATGTCATTGTCGGAGTCGCTGCCGACCACTGTTGCTTCATACTGGGTGCCGTCATAGGTGATGACCTTGGCGGGGCTGTTATATTTTACGGCATATTCCACCACATGGTAGTTGGTGAGCACATAGCCATCCTCTGAGATAAAGAACCCTGTACCGGATACAGGCTGAGACACCGTCATGCCAAAATAGTTATGATAGGTGACTTCTGTGGTAATACAGACCACCTGCTGACACGCATTGTCGTAAATTTCACCGGGGGTCTTGATGTTGGAAGGAGCGGGCGTGGATGGAACATAGACACCGGACTGGTCATCATCTGCTGTATCATTGGTGCTGTCCTCGGGGGTTTCGATGACAGTACCGCTGCTATTGTGCATCATCATAGCGGTAATGCCGCTGCCGGCCAGTCCGCCCAGCAGGGCACAGACCATGCACATGCAGATTGCCTTTGTCCAGAATCCACGGCCAAGGGTCGGGGAAACAGGGGCGGTATTGGGTTTGTCTGCTCCTTCAGGTTGGGGAGCGGACTCCGCTTTCTGTTTGTCCTTTGTCTTATCCTTGGGTGCCTTCTTTGGGGGATCATAATACCGTGGCATACGGGCTGCTTCATCAGCCGGTTCGACAGAAGCATCACGGTACAGCATTTCCTTGGATTCAGGACGCACATAGCGGTAAGAGCCGTCGGCGGAAAAATCCCCGCTGTCACGGCTTCGATTTTCATTTTCGTTGTCGTACATAGGAATTCCTCCAGGCCTCAATAGACTTCATACTGGGAAGTCTTGTCAGTATAGTACCGCATATTTATGTCAAAAGAGTGAACAAATCAAAAAAATTACCGAAATGAACAAAAAGATTTTGTAAATGGAAGCACGCTTCGCAGCATGGAGGCAAGACAAAATTTAATTTGTTTTCTGGGAGCGTGTATTGCAGGAAAAGCGCTTGGCGAAACAGGCTTCCCCGGGAATAGAAGTAACCCCATCCGTGTGAGAGTCACGGATGGGGTTGGTGCGAGAGTTGGATAGAGATAAGAGATATTGGAAACGACTGGGATCAGTCGATTACCACGATTTCAGTGGGGCCGTCGGCACCGCCGATAACTCCAACGGAAGATTCCTTCGTGACTTCCATGGTGCTGCGATAGTTGATGTCTTCTTCGCCATCTGCTTTGTAGCGGCCCAGCTCGTTGTATGCATAGCCTTTGGCAACCATGGAGTCATAAATAACGGCCGGTTCCACCCCATGTTCCTTCAGGAAAGCCAGGGTGCGTTCTGCATCCAGGGTCAGGTATACCTGAATGTCACGGTAGTTTTTGTAGCTGCTGCTGCGGCCGTTGCCAACGCACTTTTCATAGACATTGAAGCCAATGATACAGTTATATTTGTTCAGGGCGTATTCTTTGTTTTCGATGATGTTGTATACGCCCAGATTGCCATCAGCAATATCAGGCAGAATGCACTCGTTGTACAGCTCGACCATCTCACTGGGGGACAGGTCGCTGAAGTGCAGATTCTCATACGTATCTGCCTCCACATAGTCGATCCAGAAGGCGTCGATATTGTCTGCTGTGACGGCAAAATCCATGATGAGACGGTCAGCAATGGCCTGATCGGTATTCATCAGGGCCTCCAGTACGCGGATTTCGGAACTGTCGTTGAGAATCTCGTCGGGTCCGTAGGAGACGCAGTACACGCGCTTCATGGTGCTGCCATCTTTCAGAGTATAGGTCAGGGCGAGGTTCTGACGCTGGAATCCCGCGGCGGGGTCGTCAAACTGACCGATATAAGCAGCAGCCTCGGGGCTGCCGAATTCCCATTCATGAAAATCCTTGTTGGTGATGATATTCCGATGGAGCTGCAGCACCGTGTTGATGTTTTCTTCATCTTCAAAGGTGGCGATATTTTGACCATCGTAGAGGGAGACATAGACGCTTTCTACATCCTCCGCATCGGGAACTTTCCGCTCGTAGCCGGTCATGTCGTTCTCAATCCCTGTGATGACCAGAATGACGCAGATAGCGTACAGGCCGACGCTCTTCCAGCCGGAGCGGAAGACGTTTACGGTCTTGGTGATGAGCATTTGTGCAATGAAGTAGCAGGCGGTGCCGCCGATGATCAGAAGAACGGCCAGATAGACTGCTGCCATAGTGCCGGTGGGGGAGACCTGATAGAGCATCTCTGCCATAAACCACGCGAATACCAGACCGCCGCAGACAGTCATGCAGAGCTTGAAGATAGGCTTGAGAATTTCGATAGAGATGGTGTCGCCGGCGGTTTCCATGCGGCGGTGCTTGTACAGCTGCATGCCTAGGAACAGGAATACCAGACCCGCTACGGTGTAAGCGGCGAGAACGCCCATGCCCTCCATGTGCCAGGTGTAGTCGATCCATTGCTCGGAACTGTCATAGATGGGATCATAATAGAACCCCAGTTCATTCATAATTTTGTAAATGGGGGAGAAGATCGCGGTTTTCTCTTCAAAGCCATTGCTCATGCCAAAGACAATCTCCTGCAGCAGGCCATAGACCAGAGCTTCCATGAAAATGGTCAGGAGATTGAAGATGCAGTAAACGGCGGGGCCTGCCAGGATATTGCCGGTGAGCATGCAGCAAAAAGCTGCCATACCGAAAAAGGCGATGCTGCTCAGCGTGATGATCAGCAAAATCAGACCCAGTGCCCCCAGATGTACCTGACCATAAATGGCTTCCACCAGAAGCACCAGTCCCACGATAATGACATTGCAGATAAAGAAGCCTGCCAGAGCTGCCGCAGAAACGGACAGGAACATGGTCTCGCGTTTGATGGGGAGACTTGCCATCATGCCGGTGTGGCGGGCGTTGTAGAGATAGCTGAACATCATCGTGGCGGCTATGGGAGCGGCCGCGAAAGTGATGAGGATGGTATTGCTGATCTGGCCCATGAGCTGCAGCAGGGAAGCATAGTAGGGCAAATTGGTGGGATACCAGCCTGCTTCCTGCAGGGCGTTGACCAGAGGGATCACCAGCACTGCGCCCATGACGCAGAGATAGCCGGCAAAGATCAGCCAGTATCGCTGGAGCATATTCTTGAAGATGGTTCGGTCAAACAATGATGTCTTTAACTTCATAGTCAACACCTCCCAGTTCGTAAATAAAGATCTCTTCCAGAGTCAGTGGCACAGCGTCCATAAACAGAGGCTTTGCCAGATTCAGGTAGTCGGTCAGCTCCTCCTGCTTGCCGCGGACGATGAGGGTCAGCAGCTTGCCTGTGGAGGTCTTGTGGAGAATATCCAATCCTGTAGGCAGTTCAGTGCCGTCGGGCAGCGCGATCAGGATCTTGCAGATGTTTTCCTGCATTTCGCTGAGACTGCGCTCCAGCAGCAGTTTGCCGTGATCCAGGATGCCCACGTGGTCGCAGACGTCTTCCAGCTCACGGAGATTGTGGGAAGACACCAGAACAGTTGTGTTCCGCTCTGCAATGTCTGCCATAACGAGACTCCAGACCTGACGGCGCATGACGGGGTCCAGACCGTCGATGGGTTCGTCCAGCACCATGATCTCCGGCTGCATGGCCATGCACAGCACGAAGGCGGCCTGCTTCTGCATCCCTTTGGAGAACCGGCGAATGGGACACTTGGGATCCAGCGGGAAAATCTCCAACAGTTTTTCAAAGCGCTCCCAGCTGAAATTGGGGTAGATGCCCGCGTAGAACTTTGCCATTTCCCGCATGGATGCGTTGTTGAAGTAGAACACATCATCCGGAATATAGGCAATGCGTGCTTTGGTTTGGGGATTTTCGTAGACGGGCTGTCCGTCAATAAGGATCTCGCCTGCATCGGGGCGGTAGATACCAGTGATGTGGCGGATGATGGTGGACTTGCCGGAGCCGTTGGGGCCAACCAGACCGTATACTGCGCCGGTGGGCACGGTAAGGCTCAGATCGTCCAGTGCGGTAAAATCACCAAAGCGTTTGGTGATGCCTTTGACTTCGATCATACTTGACTGCCTCCTTCCGAGATGCGGCGGATCAGGTCCTCTTTGGAGTAACCCATAAAGGTCAACTCCGTCACTGCCTCGTCCAGCTGCTTCAGCAGCGTATCGATGCGGCTCTGATCCACCTGCTTGTCAGCGGCTACGAAACTGCCCTTGCCGGGGACGGAGTAGATATAGCCCTCCGCTTCCAGCTCGCGGTAAGCCCGCTGTACTGTATTGGGGTTGATGGCCAGCTGCGCAGACAGTTCCCGCACGCTGGGCATTTTGTCGTCCGGATTCAGCACCCCTGTCAGGATCAGGCGGCGCAGCCCGAACTTCACTTGTTCGTAAATGGGACGAGGATCCCTGTAGTTGATTGCTATCATGATGACCCTCCTTGTGTATCAACTGTACTAAGTGAGTTAGTACAGTTAGAAAATAACACGGGTGGAAGGAATTGTCAACAGAAAATTAAAGTTTTCTTTTGGATAGGAAGCTGAGGACGAGAGATCCTTCGACTGCGTGGCAGAGCCGCTCCGCTCAGGATGACCGAGCGGGGCGAGCGCACACGCGGGCGGCAATCTGCCGCCCCTACGGTATTATTTTCACTGTACACGGTCATTTCTCCTCCGCGCCTTTCATAGCCGCCCCTTCGATAAGGGGAGGTCGAATCAAACGACAAAAGAGGACGACCGTATGCAGTCGTCCTCTTTTGAATATACTATGCAGTTATTTTTCCAAATAGACCATCAGTGCGGCGATGTCTGCAGGAGACACACCGGAAATACGGCTTGCCTGACCAAAGTTTTCGGGCCGAATGTCGTTCAGCTTCTGGCGGGCCTCCAGTCTCAGACCGGGTACGGTCTCATAGTCCAGTCCCGCAGGCAGCTTGCGCAGTTCCATGCGGGTGAACTCTTCCACCTGCTTCATCTGCCGCTTGATGTAGCCTTCATACTGCAGGCAGATGCCCACTTCGTCCACAATGGCGCGGGGCAGAGCAGGGCGTTCGGGGTCGAACGGGGTCAGATCGCCGTAACTGATTTGCGGACGGCGGATCAGGTCTGCAAGAGAAACGCCGGACTTGGGGGGCGTGGTGCCCAGCGCGGTCAGCAGATCATTCAGCTCTTGAGTAGGCGCAATGTGGGTGCGCTCCAGACGGTCGATCTCCTGCTGCACGGTTTCGTACTTGGCTTTCACTGCGGCCAGTCGCTCGTTGGACACCAGACCGATGCTGTTGCCGATGGCGCACAGGCGTTGGTCGGCGTTGTCCTGACGGTGGATCAGGCGGTATTCGGAGCGGGAGGTCATCATACGGTAGGGCTCGTTGGTGCCCTTGGTCACCAAATCGTCGATGAGGGTGCCGATGTAACCGTCGCTGCGGCGGAGGATCATGGGATCTTTCCCCTGAATCTTCAATGCCGCATTTACGCCCGCCACAAAGCCTTGTACTGCAGCCTCTTCATAGCCGGAGGAGCCGTTGAACTGGCCTGCACCGTACAGACCGGACACTACCTTGGTCTCCATGGTGGCATACAGCTGGGTGGGGTCTACGCAGTCATACTCGATAGCATAGGCAGGGCGGGTCATTTCCGCATGGGTCAGACCGGGGATGGTGTGCAGCATTTCCACTTGTACCTGCTCGGGCAGAGAGGAGGAGAACCCCTGAATATACAGCTCATGGGTGTTCAGACCCATGGGCTCCACAAACAGCCGATGGCGTTCCTTGTCGGGGAAGGTCATGATCTTGGTCTCAATGGAGGGACAATAACGGGGGCCAATGCCGTCAATGACACCATTATAAATGGGGCTGCGGTCAAGGTTTTCCTTGATGATGTTGTGCGTGCGCTCATTGGTGTAGGTCAGATAGCACACAGCACTGTTGTACTGCACTTCCTCATTTTCAAAGGAGAAAGGTTCAATCTCGGTATCGCCAGCCTGCACTTCCATTTCGTCAAAGTCCACGGTGCGGGCGTTGACTCTGGGAGGCGTACCGGTCTTGAAACGGCGCATGTTCAGACCGAGGCGTTTGCAGGTGTCAGCCAGAGGACCGGCAGCAGCCAGACCGTCGGGGCCGGATTCCTGCAGCACTTCACCGATGATGATACGGCCCTTCAGATAAGTGCCAGTGGCAAGGATGGCAGCGTCACAGCGGTACACTGCACCGGTGTGGGTGACTACAGCAGTGACCTTGCCGTCTTCAGTCAGGATATCCACGACCTCTGCCTGCTTAATGCGGAGGTTTTCCTGATTTTCCAGCGTGAACTTCATTACATCCTGATATTTTCTGCGGTCGGCCTGTGCACGGAGAGAATATACTGCAGGGCCTTTGCCGCGGTTGAGCATGCGGTACTGGATGCAGGCCTTGTCGGCGGCCTTTGCCATTTCACCGCCCAATGCGTCCAGTTCGCGGACCAGATGGCCCTTGCCGGTGCCGCCGATGGCGGGGTTGCAGGGCATGTTGCCCACGGCATCCATATTCACGGTAAAACAGATGGTGTCCATGCCCATGCGTGCGGCGGCCAGCGCCGCTTCAATGCCGGCGTGACCGGCACCGATGACTGCGACCTGACAGGAACCAGCGTCGTATTGAACCATATATCGTCACCTCTATGGGAGAATTTTTGTCATCAACACTTTATTTTAGCGTGATTATATGAAATTGGCAAGGTAGAGAAATGAGAAAATGTTGGAATAATGTCTTCTCTCCTTTGGGGAGAGAAGGCTATATCTTTAACAATTCTTAAAATATTTCCATCTGTTATCTTAATCGCAAAGATGCTATGATATAGCCACGAGGTGAAAGAGAATGTACAAAATTCTTGTTTGTGATGATGAGAAGGACATCGTATCCGCTCTGAATATATACCTTTCCGCTGAGGGCTATGAGGTGGTGCCGGCCTATTCCGGCAAGCAGGCGCTGGAGATCATCCGTGACTGCCGGATCGACCTTGTGCTCATGGACATTATGATGCCCGAAATGGACGGCCTGACCGCGGTGGCCAAACTTCGGGAGATCAGCAATGTGCCTGTGCTGTTTCTGACGGCAAAGAGCGAGGATGCAGACATGATCCTTGGACTGAATATGGGGGCAGATGACTACATCACCAAGCCGTTCAAGCCCATGGAGGTTATTGCCCGTGTCCGCAGTCATCTGCGCCGCTATACCATGCTGGGCGGTGCCCAGAAGCAGGAGACCGTGCTGCGGGTGGGAGGGATCCAGCTGGATCATGACAGCAAGACTGTTACACTGGATGGTGAGCCGGTGAGCCTGACGCCGCTGGAATACAGCATCCTGTACTATCTCATGCGCAACCCCGGCAAGGTGTTTTCTTCCGAGCAGCTGTATCGTGAGGTCTGGGGGGATGCACCCATGGGCGGTGAGAATACCGTTGCGGTACATATTCGTCATCTCCGAGAAAAACTGGAAATCGACCCCTCCAATCCCCGTTATCTCAAGGTGGTCTGGGGTCATGGCTATAAACTGGAGGCAATGAAATGAAAACATTCAGAGCAAGTGCTTTTGTGAAGCTCATCATTGCGCTGCTGGCGATTGCGCTGCTGACAGGCTGTTTGTATTTCGGCGTGTTCGGTGTGGCCTACACAGTCGTTGGTGCAGACGACTGGGCAGGTGCGGTGCTGAATTTGGCTATGAGCCGGCAAACACAGCAGGTCTATGACTATTATTATCTGACAGAAGAATATGGGGGTCTCAAGGAAAAAGATATTCCCGACTGGGCAAAGGAACAGTTGGCTGCGTATGAAGCCATGTTTGATCCCGAAGTGACCAACTTCCGTTATCAGATCACCGACGAGAACGGAAAGGTACTCTTCGGCAACTACGATGGCGAAGAATATATTGCCCGCTCCTATGACTGGGAGCAGAGATTTATCGGTACGGACGCGGAACGTCAGCAGCTCAATGCCTTTGAAAGCGGCAGAATGTATGACTACGAAAACAATGTATATCTACCGGAATTGGGATACAGCCGCTATCCGGTGGAATATTGGGATGAGCTGCCCGAAGAATACGTGCAGTATGATGAAAACGGCTATCTATACAATGTAAACGGCGAAGCGGTTGCCAGATTGGAAAACTACAGCGAAATATTCTCTCATCTGACTGAGTCGGAAGAAGGCACGATGTCTGCAATGACGGTGGATGGTGTTGCTTACTATCCTGTTGACCGCAATGCAGCAGATATTTCAGAGTATGCTTATTATGATGATTACGGCAATTTCTACGATGAGGATATGAACCTTATTGGCCATAGCAGCGAATCTCCGATGGTGACAAGTACACCGTCTCCGCGACCGCAAACAGATAGTGCGGATATAACCCCGCAACCTACACCGACTCCCGCTTCCAATTCAAAGTCTAGTGTGAAGCCCATCATTGTGAAGCTGAACACCTCCTTCACGGGAGAGGAATACGAGGCGCTCTACGACGAGTGCTACGAGGAATATTCCATCCGTGGGTATATTCCTACAGAAATGCCTGTGGATGATGCGTATCATGCGCTGTATATGCGTGTGCTGCAGTATGATCTGGAAAAGGACGACTATCTGGATTCTGCCATCGGGCTTGGAATTTGCGGCCTTGTACTGCTGCTGTTCCTGATCGTTCTGGCGGGCAAGCGCAATGAAGAAGGTCTGTATGAAGCGGCCGGTCTGGGCAGACTGCCTTGGGATCTGTGGTGCATTGTGATCGGCTGTCTGGCAATCGGTGCAGGCTGCGTAGTATATTTGGCAGCGGAGTTTACCATGGAATCCTTCCACTACGGCATGGGCGTGGATGTTGCTGTTGACTTGGATCTGCTGGATCTGGTCATCAAGGGCTGTGTTGCAGCAGTGGCTGTTTGCATGGCAGTTGTGGTCGGTACGCTGCACTCTGCTGCTGCACGCGTCAAGGTCAAAGGCTGGTGGCGCAACTGCCTGTGCGGCAAGGCTGTTGTCTGGTGCTGGGGCCTGTGCAAGAAGGCACTGAAGTGGTGCTGGAAGCTGTGGCTGCGTATCTGGCGCTGGGTCAAGGGTATGTTCCGTGGCCTCAGCGGTGCACTGAGAAAAATCCCTCTGATCTGGAAAGCAGTCGTGGTGCTGGGTGTGCTGTGGGTCATTGAAACCGTATATGTTGCTGCCTTTGTCTGGAACAGTTGGGCAGTGGTCGGCATTTTGTGGAACATTGTGAAGTTCCTTGTGTGTATCATCATTTGCCTGATGCTCAAGCGGCTGCAGCAGGGGGCACGCACCATTGCCGACGGGGATCTGAGCTATCGCATCGACACCAAGAATCTGTTTGGGGACTTCAAGGAGCACGCGGAATGTCTGAACCGCATTGGCGACGGTCTGAGCCACAGCGTGGATGCGCAGCTCCGCTCCGAGCGCATGAAAACGGAACTGATCACCAACGTTTCCCACGATTTAAAAACACCCCTCACCAGCATCGTCAACTATGTTGACCTGCTGAAAAAGGAACAACTGGAAGGCACAGCGGCGGAATATGTGGAAGTACTGGACCGCCAGTCTGCACGACTGAAGAAGCTTACTGAGGATTTGGTGGAAGCATCCAAGGCATCCACCGGCAGCCTCAGTGTGAACGTTGAGCGGGTCAGTGTGACCGAGCTGATCGAGCAGGCGAGAGCGGAATATGCTCCGCGGCTGAACGAAAACGGTTTGCAGACCATCGTTCGTCAACCCGATGAGGAAGTGACAGTCTGGGCAGACGGTAAGTACGTCTGGCGCATTTTGGATAATCTGCTCAGCAACGTCTGCAAGTACGCCATGCCCAACACCCGTGTGTATCTGGAACTGCGAAAAGACGGCGACCAGGCGGTGTTGAGCGTGAAGAACATCTCCCGTGAGAGTCTGAACATCTCTGCTGATGAGCTTATGGAGCGCTTCGTCCGGGGTGACAGCTCCCGTACCACGGAAGGCAGCGGCTTGGGTCTGAGCATTGCACAGAGCCTTGCAAATCTCATGGGTGGGGAAGTGCGCATCGTTGTGGACGGAGACCTGTTCAAAGCGGATGTGACTTTGCCGCTGGCGAAATAATATGATTTCAAAGAGCCCTGCGGGGCTCTTTGTTGAGTCTGTCAAAATACTCCTACGGAGCATTTTGACAGAGACGTCCCCGCTAACACGATGGACTTGCAGCCTGCTGCAGCGCACGCATTGTTTTTCGATGAAAAACAATTTGCACGTTTGCAGGCTGAGATGTATTTTTTGCCACGCGCATGTCGCGACAAAAAATGGATCGAATCTTATTTCGTCCTTGCGGACGAAACTCTGCGAGGCGTTTTTTGACAAGCTGTTCAAAGAGCCCTGCGGGGCTCTTTGTTGTTTGCTTCGCCCTGCTCAACCGCCTCTCCTGATGAGGGAGATCGTTTAGAATGTTGCAAGGCATTGTTCATATTTTTCCACTTGCATTTCATATCATGGTCATGTATGCTATCCTCGAAGAAGTTTCGACACATTTGACCCCGCGTCGGCGGGCTGAGATAAGGAGCAAATACCGTGAAAATGAAAAAACTGATCGCGCTGGTGCTGTCAGTGGGGACACTGCTGACACTGTGCGCCTGCAATAAGACCGGCGGGGCGTATACTATGGTGGATACCCTCACCGAAGGCACTTACGCCATTGCCTTCCGCAACGATGATCCGGTTGCGGACTATGTGGAAGCCGCCGTCAAGGTGCTGGCAGCCAACGGCAAGGTGGCAGAACTGGAAGTCAAGTGGTTCAACGATTCCTGCACCGACTTTGAAAAAGATTCCAATGCGCTGGCGAAGCTGGGGGATATTCCCCAGCGTACCCTGATCATGGGGCTGGACCCCGATAATTTCCCCATGAGCTATGTCAGCAACGGGGTATATATGGGCTTTGACGTGGAGCTGTGCCGTGCCGTGTGCGACCTGCTTGGCTGGCAGCTGAAGTTTGCGGAAGTGGAAGACGAGAGCAAGGCATTCGTACATCTGAGCTCCGGCAACGCAGATGTCATCTGGGGCGGCATGATCTTTGACCCTAAGGAAACCAGCTATGATGTTCGCTGTCCCTACATGGATGGCGGCTGCGTGCTCATGGTTCTGGCGGGCAGCGGTCTGGGCAGTGAGCGCAAGCTGGCTGGCAAGAGCATCGGCATGAACGAGGCTCCCCGCTATGCCGAAGCGCTGGCTGCAACAGAGCTGAAAACCACTGCTGCGCAGATCGTTGTCGTTGAAGACGGAAATGATAGGATCTTCGACAGTCTGTACAAGGGCATCTACGATGCCATTATTACCGACTATGCTACGGCAAAGTATTATATGAGATAATGAAAAGCAACAAAATTCCGTAAAATGGATGGCGATTTTTGAAAAATCGCCATTCACTTTTTTTATTTCTAATGTTATAATACAATGTCTAATTATAAAATGGATGATTATAACGATTTTTCATGAGGTGTAAACTTTATGTGGATTGCACATAACTGGAACGATTTTGAAGTGCTGGATTGCTCCAACGGCGAAAAGCTGGAGCGCTGGGGAGACTATTATCTGGTGCGCCCTGACCCTCAGGCGATTTGGAGCACTCCCCGCAAAAATCCCAAGTGGAAGACTCGCGATGCGTCTTATAGCCGCAGCAACACCGGCGGTGGCGCATGGAACAAGAGCAAGCTGCCCGAGCGCTGGACGGTTGATTATAAGGATTTGACCTTTAATATCAAACCCATGAATTTTAAGCATACCGGTTTGTTCCCCGAACAAGCTGCAAACTGGGACTACGCGATGGACAAGATCCGCAATGCGGGCCGCCCCATCAAGGTGTTGAACCTGTTTGCATATACCGGCGGTGCTACCGTTGCCTGTCTGAAGGCAGGGGCAAGTGTGACGCATGTGGACGCTGCCAAGGGTATGGTGGCATGGGCAAAGGAAAATGCCCAATCCTCCGGTGTCATCGACCGCCCTGTCCGCTGGATCGTAGAAGACTGCGCCAAGTTCGTAGAGCGTGAGATTCGCCGCGGCAACAAGTACGATGCCATCATTATGGACCCGCCTTCCTACGGCAGAGGCCCCGGCGGCGAAGTCTGGAAGCTGGAAGAAAACCTGTGGCCCTTTGTGGAATTGGTTTCCAAGGTGCTCAGCGATGATCCGCTGTTTGTCATCATCAGCTCCTACACCACCGGCCTGTCCCCCAGCGTGCTGACTTATATTGCGGAGAGTATCTTTACCAAAAAGTACGGCTGCGGCCATGCGGAAAGCCGTGAGCTGGGTCTGCCCGTGAAGGACACCGGATTGGTACTGCCCTGCGGCTCAGCCTGCCACTGGGAAAAATAAGCGCTCTGCACCTTCGATGAAGCTCCGCAAAGAGGTTCATCGAGAATTGCTCCTGCGAAACGCAGTGAGCGGAGAAGTATGATCCGTCACGCATAGGTCGCGACGAATCAAGGATTGAATTTTGTTTCGCCTGTTAGGCGAATTGTGCGAAGCTAAAGGAATTTATTTTCTATGATTCGAGTAGAACATCTGACATATCAATATCCCGATACCGACACCGATGCGGTGAAGGATGTGTCGCTGACCATTGAAAAGGGCAGCTTTGTGGCGATCCTCGGCCACAACGGCTCCGGCAAGAGCACGCTGGCAAAGCACTTCAACGGTATCCTGCAGCCCACTGAGGGCAAGGTCTATGTAGCGGGGATGGACACCTCTGACCCGGACAATGTGCTGAATATCCGCCGTACCGTGGGTATGGTTTTCCAGAACCCCGACAACCAGATCGTCGCCAACATTGTGGAAGATGACGTGGCCTTTGCGCCTGAAAATCTGGGTGTGCCCAGTGCTGAGATCCGTCAGCGTGTGGACGAGGCGCTGAAGCTGGTGGGCATGTATGACTATCGCATGCACTCTCCTCATCTGCTGTCCGGCGGCCAGAAGCAGCGCGTGGCCATTGCAGGTGTTATTGCCATGCGTCCGGACTGTATTGTGCTGGACGAAGCCACCGCAATGCTGGACCCGGTAGGGCGTCAGGAAGTGATCAAGACCATCACCAAACTGTGCCGGGAACAGGGCATCACCGTGGTGCACATCACCCATCACATGGAAGAGTGTATCGACGCGGACCGCCTCATTATCATGAGTGACGGTAAGATCGTGGCTGACGGTGCGCCTAAGACTGTTTTTTCTCAGGTGGACATGCTGCGCAGTCAGGGCCTGACCGTGCCTGCTACCACCGATCTCATTGACCGCCTGAACAAAGGCGGGCTGAACCTGAATATTGAAGCACTTTCTGTTGAAGATTGTGTCAACGAAATTGCGAATGCTTTGATTTAAACTTCTCTGCGTGTTTCAACGCGCGGAAAGGATTGAACTATGACTCCGATTTTGAAAACAGAGGCACTGACCCACCGTTACAGCGTGGGTACGCCGTTTGAAAATACTGCCATCGACTCCATTGAACTGGAAATCCCGCGGGGACAGTTCGTGGGTCTGATCGGCCATACAGGCTCCGGAAAATCTACCTTTATTCAGCACCTGAACGGACTGTTGAAGCCCACTGCCGGTACAGTGTATTATGAGGGCAAGGATATTTTTGCCAGCAAAGTTGCCACCCGAGATGTGCGCTTCAAGGTAGGTCTGGTGTTCCAGTATCCCGAATATCAGCTGTTTGAAGAGACTGTTTATGCGGATATCGCTTTTGGCCCCAAAAACCAGAAGCTGTCTGCTGCGGAAGTGGATGAGCGTGTGCGGGAAGCCGCAGCGTTTGTCGGCATCAGCGATGACATGTTTGAAAAGTCTCCGCTGGAACTGTCCGGCGGTCAGAAGCGCCGTGTGGCCATTGCGGGCGTCATTGCTATGCGCCCCGGCGTGCTGGTGCTGGACGAGCCTACCGCAGGACTGGATCCGGAAGCCAGAGAGAGCCTGTTTAAAAACATTGAAGATTACCGTAACTCCACCGGCTCCACAGTGGTGCTGGTCACCCACAGTATGGATGATGTGGCCCGCATTGCTGACCGTCTTGTGGTCATGGATCACGGCAGAGTGGTTATGGATGGCACCCCCGAGCAGGTGTTCTCCCGTCCGGAAGAGCTGACTGCTATGGGCCTGACCGTACCTGTTGCCACCCAGATCGCCATGGAGCTGCGCAAGCGTGGGGTGGACATCCCCGATGCGATCTATACTACCTCTTACCTGAGCAAGGTACTCCTGAAATGGAAGGAGGTACATGATCATGCTTAAAGATATTACCTTGGGTCAATATTTCCCCGGTGACAGCGTTGTTCATAAAATGGACCCCCGCACTAAGCTCATCATGGTGGTGCTGTACATCGTTGCGCTGTTTCTGGCAGACGGCTTTGCCGGTTATGCGGTGATGATCCTTGTGACTGCCGGGTTTGTGTGGCTGTCCAAGGTGCCCCCGAAGTCTCTGTTCAAGGGATTAAAGCCGGTGCTGATCATTATTGTGCTGACCGCAGTTCTGAATGTGTTCTATACCGATGGCACGGTACTGGTGCAGGTTTGGAAGCTGAAGATCACCTATGAAGGCATCATTAGGGCCGTATTCATGGTATTGCGTATCGTGATGCTGATTTGCGGCACCTTCCTGCTGACCTATACCACCGCTCCCGTAGCACTGACCGACGGCATGGAGCTGCTGCTGCACCCGCTGAACAAGCTGAAGGTACCTGTTCACGAAATGAGCATGATGATGAGCATGGCCCTGCGATTTATCCCTACCCTCATCGAGGAAACGGATAAGATCATGTCTGCCCAGAAGGCACGCGGTGCGGACTTTGAAACCGGCAGCCTGATCGACCGGGCTAAGGCGTTGCTGCCTATTCTGGTACCTTTGTTCATCTCTGCTTTCCGCAGAGCGGACGAGCTGGCCATTGCTATGGAAAGTCGCTGCTACAACGGCGGCGCAGGCCGCACGCGCATGAAGCAGCTGCGCTATGAACGTAGAGACTATCTTGCACTGGTATTCGGTGTTTTGCTGATCGCTGGTATGATCGGACTGCAGGTGGTGGGCGTATGAGAAATATTGCGTTGCGGCTGATGTACGATGGCTCTGCCTATCACGGTTGGCAGGTGCAGAAAACGGAAGTGACTGTGGCAGAGACGCTGGAAAAGGCTCTGACAAAGATTTGCGGCGAACCCATCAAGGTGGTGGGCTGCGGCAGGACCGATGCAGGGGTCCACGCCAACCGCTACTGTGCCAACTTCCGTACCAATTCCCGTATTCCCATTGACCGTATCCCTCTGGCGGTGAACAGCCGCCTTCCTGCGGATATTGCGGTGGTGGATGCCTGTGAGGCCCCTGAGGACTTCAATGCCATCGGCTCCTGCATCCAGAAGGAATACATATATAAAATCAAGAATTCCCGCATTCGCGACCCGTTTTTGCAAAATCGAGTATGCTTCTATCCATCAAAGCTGGACTTGGACCGGATGCAGCGTGCAGCCCACGCCTTTGTGGGTACCCACGATTTTCGGGCGGTCCGCAGTGTAGGGACTGAGACCCGCACCACCGTCCGAACGGTGAAATGGTGTGAGGTGAAACAGGAGGGAGACATCCTTACGCTGGCGGTCTGTGCTGACGGCTTCCTGTACAACATGGTGCGCGCCATTGTGGGCACCTGTGTCTATGCTTCCCACGGAAAGCTGGAGCCTGAGGAGATCCCGCATTTGCTGGAGATCGGTGACCGCCGCCTGACCGGCCCTACCATGCCGCCGCAGGGGCTTTACATGAATCGGCTCTGGTATGAGGGCGAAGTTGGCGAAATGATGATGCGATAAGCGTTCAACGGAAAGTCAGCGAAGCTTTTAGCGAAATTTCAGGGAAATGTATATTTGTTCATAATTTTATGATATATCTGTTATATGGACCCACTTGTCCGGAATACAGTACATTACCCGACAGAAACCAAATCCTCCTGCGGCGGCAGTCCAAAGCAGGGAAATAAGATAGGGGTTATAAAGTATGAAATGGGTTATTGACCTAATGATATTGGCGGTTCTGCTGCTAGGTGCATGGAACGGCTACAAAAAAGGCCTGATCATGGAAATTGGTGCACTGCTGTGTATCATTGTATCTCTGTATGGGGCCAGCCTGATTGCAAATACCTTCTCTTATGAAGTGGTGTCTGCAGTCAAGCCCTTCGCAGGTGGTTTTATTGAATCTGTGATTTCTAACGATGTGCCCGAACGACTGGGCTATGATCTAAACGAATATTCCATCAGCGACGTGGTGGAGTCTGATCCGGAGAAGGCTTATGATGTGGCCAAAACCACATTCCAGTGCCTCGGTATCTATGAAGATACCTCTGCAGATCTGGCAGAAAAAGTGCAGACCTATGCAACGGAAAATGTGGTGTCTCTGAAAAGCGCCATTGTGGATGTAGCCTGCAATACGATTGTGTATGCAGCGGCTGTGACGCTGTGCTTTGCGATCATTCTCATCTTCCTGACCTTTGTTGGCAATTTGCCCAATCTGTCCTTCCGTCTGCCCAATATGGAAGAGGTGGATGAGATCGGCGGCGCAGTAGTCGGTCTGCTGCGCGGTGTATTCCTGTGCCTGCTGGCGGTGTGGGTGCTGAAGTTTACCGGTCTGCTGATCGGGGAAGATACTTTGAGCACTACCATTTTGGGTAAGCTGCTGGCAAAGATCGGAATCGTTTCTTTCTTCCTGGGTGTTTGATGCCCGTCCGGCCATGTGACCGGGAAAATTTGATGTAGGAGATTTACTATATGCAGCCTCAAATGTGTGCCCGCTGCAAGAAAAATGCAGCTGTGGTATTCGTAACCAAATTCGATGGCGTGGAATCCAAGAACGAAGGCCTGTGCCTGAAGTGCGCAAAGCAGCTTGGCATCAAGCCCATCGACGACATGATTGAAAAAATGGGTCTGACCGAAGACGATCTGGATGAGCTGTCCGGTCAGGTCATGAACGCCATGGGCGATCTGGAAAGTCTGGGCGCCATGCTCGGCGGCGGTATGCAGGGCGACGATACAGACGATGACTCCGAAGGCGATGATGGCAAAACTGCCACATTCCCCTTTATGAATCGCCTGTTCGGCGGCAGCAATCCTCCGGAAAACTATAATCCTGCCGGTGGGAACAACAGTAACAGCAATGCAGGTGGTTCTGCGTCTTCCGATAAGAAGGCCAAGGGCAAGAAGGGAAAGTTCCTGGACGGTTACTGTATCAACCTGACCATGCGTGCCCGTGAGGGTAAGCTGGACAATATGATCGGTCGTCAGGAGGAGCTGGAGCGCGTGATCCAGATCCTGAACCGCCGCCAGAAGAACAATCCCTGTCTCATCGGTGAACCCGGCGTCGGTAAGACTGCGATTGCCGAGGGGTTGGCCATGGCCATTGCCAAGGGGCAGGTGCCTTATAAGCTCCGCGATAAGCAGGTCTATCTGGTGGATATGACCGCTCTGGTGGCAGGGACCCAGTTCCGTGGCCAGTTCGAGTCCCGCATGAAGGGGCTGATTGATGAGGTCAAGAAGCAGGGCAATGTCATTTTGGTCATTGACGAGATCCATAACATTGTCGGTGCAGGTGATGCAGAGGGCAGCATGAACGCTGCTAACATCCTGAAGCCTGCCCTGAGCCGTGGTGAGATCCAGGTCATTGGTGCCACAACATTCAAGGAATACCGTAAGTTTATTGAAAAAGACACCGCACTGGAACGCCGTTTCCAGCCTGTTACCGTAGCTGAACCGTCCATTGCAGACTCCATTGAGATTATGCAGGGGATCAAGGGCTACTATGAAGACTACCATCAGGTAGACATTTCCGACGAAATGTGCCGACTGGCAGTTACCATGTCCGAACGTTATATCACCGATCGCTTCCTGCCCGATAAGGCCATCGACCTGATCGACGAAGCATGCTCCGATGTAAACCTGAAAGACCGGGACCTGACCCGCCGTTTGATGGTGGAGCAGGAGCTGGCAGACTATGCCAAGGAACAGGAATTGCTGCTCAGCGATACCGAAAACGAGCACTATGCCCGTCTGGCGGAGATTCGCAGCAAGACTATGCAGCTGAACGATGAGCTGCTGACCCTGCAGGCAAAGGGCAGACCGAAGCTCACCGCAGATAACATTGCCCGCATCATTGAGCTGTGGACCAAGATTCCTGCTGCCAACATCAAGGAAGATGAGTTTGCCCGTCTGGCAGGGCTCAATGACCGTCTGAAAGCACACATCATCGGTCAGGATGAAGCTGTGGATACCGTCTGTGCTGCTGTGAAGCGCAGCCGTGTGGGACTGCAGGCAAAGCGCAAGCCCCTGTCCTTTATCTTCGTGGGCGGTTCCGGCGTGGGTAAGACCGAACTGGTCAAGCGTCTGGCAGAAGACCTGTTTGATTCACCCGAATCGCTGATTCGTCTGGATATGTCTGAGTTTATGGAAAAATTCGCGGTCAGCCGCATCGTGGGATCTCCTCCCGGCTATGTTGGCTATGACGAAGCAGGCCAGCTCACCGAGAAGATCCGCCGCCGTCCCTACAGTGTGGTGCTCTTCGATGAAATCGAAAAGGCCCACCCTGACGTGCTGAACATCCTGCTGCAGATTCTGGACGACGGTCACATCACCGATGCACAGGGCCGTGTGGTCAACTTTGAAAATACCGTCATTGTCATGACCACCAACGCAGGCAGCAATTCCAAGTCCGGCAGTCTGGGCTTCGGCGCCAGCCTGACGGAGATGAGCCGTGAAAAGGCTATGAAAGCTTTGGGCGAATTCCTGCGTCCCGAGTTTATCAATCGTGTGGATGAGATTATCAGCTTCAACGCCCTCAGCGAAGCGAACCTGCGCGACATTGCTGTTCTCATGCTCAATGAGACCCGTGAAGCGATGGCAAGCAAGAACATTGCGTTCACTTATGACGAATCTGTTCCCGACTATCTGGTGAAAAAAGGATACAGTGTGGCCTACGGCGCCCGTAATCTCCGCCGCTTGATCCAGCGAGAGATCGAGGACGCAGTGGCAACGGAAATGGTGGATAACCGCCGCGGTAATGTGTCCAAGGTATTCGTCACTGTTGTGGACGGCAAGGTACAGGTGCAGTCCGAGTAATTTCCAAGCTACAGAACCCCAAAGAGGGTTTCTGCCAAAGAACTCCTGCCTGGGGCGATGAGTGCGGCAGCTTGACTGCGCGTACTCGCTTTGCGCTCACACTGGCGGGCTGAATAGGATTTTTGTCACCCACATGCCCCGACAAAATGTACAGCCCGATAATTCTCCCAAAAGGAGGAACCGACATGAAACTGAATCCTACAAAAACGGCACTGTTGGTCATTGATATGCAGGAGGGATTTCTGAATCCGGAATCCCCCACCTATATCCCCATGGCATGGGGGACCGTGCCCCGATGCGCAGCAGTGCAGCGGAAAGCCAGAGCGTTGGGCATCCCGGTGTACTTCATTGTCCGCAACTATGCCTCTGACGGCACGGACGTGGAATTCACCCGCTATTTTGCATGGAAACAGGGCGGTAAGCCCTGTTCCGGTCCGGAGAGCCCCATTGGCTGGAATATGCCCGAAGAATTCCAGGTGCTTCCCGGGGATACGGTGCTGTATAAGCCGCGGTACTCTGCCTTCTTTAACACCCATCTGGACGGTATCCTGCGCCGGAAGGGCATTGATACCATTGTGGTTACCGGCACGACTACGCCCAACTGCATCCGTGCAACGGTGTTTGACTCGATCAGCCTGGACTATAATACTGTGGTATTGGATGACTGCACCTCTTCCGTCAATGAGGAAATACAGAGGGTGAATATGCAGGGAATGCAGACCATCGGTGCAGTGATTGCCAATGCAGAGGATTTTCTGTGTGAACAAATTGACCTGCCTGTGACCATTGATATGGTGCGGGAGGATTTAGCCTGAGCAATATCATCCCAACCCGTTTCTGAGAGCATATGGGTTGTTGCCCATCAAAGAATAAAACGAAGCCTGGCGTGAAAAGACGCCCCGTGAAGCGAGTTCGGATGATAATGCTCAGGCTATACAAAGGAGAACTGTAATATGGGTACCATTGAAATCATTCAGGGTGACATCACCCGTCAGGACGTTGATGCCATCGTCAATGCTGCCAACACCTCTCTGTTGGGCGGCGGCGGTGTAGACGGCGCGATCCATCGTGCAGCAGGTCCGGAACTGCTGAAGGAATGCCGCACGCTCAACGGCTGCCAGACCGGCAAAGCAAAGATCACCAAGGGCTATAACCTGCTGGCAAAGCATGTGATCCACACTCCCGGCCCCATATGGCGCGGCGGCAAGAACGGCGAACCGGAGCTGCTGGCAAGCTGCTATCGTTCCTGTCTGGAGCTGGCCTCCGCCAATGGCTGCAAGACTGTGGATTTTCCCTCTATCAGCACTGGCGTGTATCATTTCCCGTTGGATAAGGCATCTGTAATCGCCATTTCCACCATCAAGGCATATCTGGCTGACCATCCCGAAATTGAACGGGTTCGCATGGTTTGCTTTGATGCCAATACCAAGAAGTACTACGAAGACGCGCTTGGCTGAGAAGAGCCCTGCCCTACGGCGACGTACGAAGTTAGCAAAAGAGCACTGACATATTTGTCAGTGCTCTTTTGTTATAGGTCGTTATCCAAAGAACTTATAGACGAGATCTTCCTTATCCCGTCTGGTGTTGTAACTGCCTGCATAATAGCCCGCGTCGTAAAGATTGTTCTGTTCGTTGCAAAGATGCCGCTCACAGATACGCCATTGACCGTCCTCGCACTTGGTCCAGCGATCGATGTAACGGGCGTGAATTGTGAGGATTTTCCGTTTGCCGGGCTTTGCACCCAGCGCACCGGGACATCCGAAGAGATTGATGATGCCATAGGTTTCGCTGACTGCCTCAGTATCGCTCTTAAATCGAATGATACAGTCGGTATACTGATGAGATGTATAGTCATAGTATTTCCGATGGGTGTTTTCTGCCCACTGACAGAAGCCCCGGGCATTTCCCTGATAATCCGGAGGATAATCCATGCTACTATCGACGGTGAAAATTTCATCGCACAGATCATTGTCGCAGCGATCCATACAGCGGCTGTACAGGTAAATCTTTTCACGCATCTGGTCCTTTGCCAGCAACATCTCAATATCAGTCATGTGGTTGTGCCCCTTTTTCCGGATTTACTGCAATTATACATGGGGACAAAATGAAAAACAAGAGCAGAGGGGCAGAACCGGAGCTAAGGAAATGTCACTGCAAGGCTCAGTAAGATCCGCTTTCGGTATAGGTGTATTTTACGGCGGGAGCACCGCCTTCGTCCACGGACACTACCTGCATAATGCCATTGTAGGAGTTCAGCAGAGTATGGCACAGCTGCGCTTCGTCGATTTCTGTGTGCTTGATGCAAAGGACCGGCACAATGGTGAATGGGGGAGCTTCATCAGTGCGGGTGATCTCATCGGCGGCGCGGGTGACGGCTTCGGTGCAGCGGAGCACGGTTTCGGGGTCATAGACACCAGACATAGCTTTCCCGTCAATGATGATGCGGTATCCCGGTTGGAACACACAAGAGATAAACAGCAGTGCGCAGACGGCACAGAGGACGATTCGGATGGTTTTCATGGCAGCCTCCTTTGTCGATAAAATGGGGGAAACTATTTCCCCGCAGCGGACAAGATATGAAACTATTTTGCATATATTGGTAGAGAAATATACCTGAGGAGGCACAATTATGGCATTTGAGGAAAAGGGAAAGCTGCCGGTAAAACCCCACCATGTAATTATGGAGGACCGTAGCAAATTATCCGTCACCGGTGTGGAGGATGTCATCAGCTTTGATGAAGCGGAGATCATTACCCGCACAGCCCAAGGCAATCTCATTATCCGCGGCACAGGGCTGCACATTGGCAAACTGACACTGGACAGCGGGGAAGTAAGCATCGACGGTCTGGTGCGGGAGCTGTGTTATGAGGAGACTGCTCCGGCTACTGGTTTCTGGGCGCGGCTGTTCGGCTGATGGAAAATCCGGCGCAGCTGCAGCTGCAGCAGTGGCTCGTCTTTCTTTCGGCAGGAATTGCGCTGGGTGTGTTGTATGATGGATGCAGAGCAGTGCGGCGCTGTGGAGGCAGTGCCGCGCAGGCTCTGGCAGATTTTGTGTTTGTTTCCACCGCGGGGGTTAGCCTGTTTATACTGGCGATGCTTGTGGGAGAAGGGCAGCTGCGAATTTTTATGCTGGGGTCTGCCGTTCTGGGTGCAGCGGGGTATAGCTGCCTGTGCAGCCGGTTTGTGGTGCCGCTGCTATGCCGGGGCGTGCGTTCCATCCAGAAATTGGTACATTTTGTACGGATACCGTTTCGCAGGGTGAAAAAATTTTTAAATCGTCGAAAAAATATCTTTCCAAAACGATTGTCTTGGAGTAAAATAAATGGGTATAGTTTTAAATTGCCACAGTGTTTGCGTCGGTATGCCCATGGAAAGAGAGGGGCAACAGATGCACAGTCGGAAAATCGCGTGGATGACGGGCTTCGTGCTCACGACGATGATCGTGTACGCCGTGAGCAATATTATACTGGTGCGCAGCCGCTTGATCCAGGCAGACGCCTGGCGGGAGGAGCTGACTCAGCAGACCACAGCACTTCAACGGGAGAATGAACGTCTGATGCAGGAGATCTCTGCAGGGGCGACAGATGCTGTGATCGAACAAATCGCCAGGACACGTTTGGGGCTGGTGAAACCGGGAGAAATCATTTTCAGCGATATCAATTCCTGATATCACAGGAAAGAGAATAAAAATAATCAGGGGGATAAAAGGCTTATATGGCTCTCGAAGTTGGAGAAGTTTTTGAAGGAAAAGTAACAGGTATCACCAAGTTTGGCGCATTCGTTGCGATGCCCGACGGCAAGAATGGTCTGGTACATATTTCTGAGATCGCAAACACCTATGTAAATGACATCAATGAGTTTGTGAAAGAAGGTCAGGTTGTCAAAGTGCGTGTCATCGGCATCGGTGATGGCGGCAAGGTCAATCTGTCCATGAAACAGGCAGAGGCTCAGGCTCAACCCCGCCCCGCAAGACCTCGGTACAACAACCGTGACAATAACAACAGCCGAGAAGGCAGAGACAACAATGTAAATCAAAACGGCGGTGACCGTCCCCAGCGCAGGCCCGCTGCTCCCAATCGCAATGCTGCACCCCGCACCGGCGAAGTGAAAACCACTTCCGACAATGCAAGCTTTGAGGACATGATGAAGCAGTTCATGCAGGAATCAGACAGCCGTATTGCGGGCAACAAGATGTATGCCGATCACAAGACCAGCCGCAGAAGAAGATAAGCTTTCTTCGGTTTGACAGAATCAGAAAACACAGACCGCTGCGGACATACAATGTCCACAGCGGCTTTTCTATTATGGAGGATTTACTATGGATAAAAACAAATTTCTGGATGCCCTGATGGGCTTGCTGGCCATTGACAGTGTAGCACTGGTGGATATCGACGAAGCCCACCCCTACGGCAAGGCACCTGCGCAGGCGCTGGACTATGTGCTGAACCTGTGCGCGGAGCTGGGGATCCGCACCGTCAACCGCAACGGCAAGGTTGCATGGGCAGAGATCGGCGAGGGCGATGAGATCGTGGGCATTCTGGGTCATTTGGATATTGTGCCTGTTGGCGATGGCTGGACGCATAATCCCTATGGTGAGGTCTGTGGGGAGCGTCTGTACGGCAGAGGCACTGTGGACGACAAGGGCCCCACGTTGGCGGCATTGTTTTCCATGAAGGACCTGCAGGATGCAGGCGTGAAGCTGAACCGCCGTGTGCGTCTGATCTTCGGTCAGTGCGAAGAAGTGGGCGACTGGGAAGATATGCAGTGGTACTGCGAGCATGAGGAAATGCCTGTGTTCGGCTTTACGCCCGATGCGGAATTTCCGGCAATCTACGGGGAAAAGGGCATCATGCGCTTCGAACTGAGCATGCCCGTGGCAGAAAGCGGCGTGGACAGTGCCGAGGGCGGCGACGCCGGCAATATGGTTGCCGGCTGGGCGCGTGCAACCGTTGGCGGTAAGGACTATGCCGTGGAAGGTGTCAGTGCGCACGCTTCCACGCCTGATAAGGGGGTCAACGCCATCAGCAAGCTTATGGAGACTCTGGCAGCAGCCGGCTGCAGTGGCAAGCTGGTGGAGTTCTACAATAAGCATGTTGGCTTTGATTACAACGGCGGAAAAATGGGCTGCGGCTTTGAGGATGAACAGAGCGGCAAGCTGACCCTGAACGCAGGTACCCTCCGTACCGAGGGCAATACCATCAAACTGGTGCTGGACATCCGCTGCCCCGTGACCTACACCATCGAGCAGGTACAGGGGGCCATTGAAGCTGCCTGTGCGCCTTACGGTATTGCTGTGGAACTGACTGCGCAGAATAAGAGCATTTACATGGATAAAAACGGTCAGGTCATCCAGACCATGATGGGGGTTTACCGCGCAGTCACGGGAGATATGACCGAGCCTATGGTCATCGGCGGCGGCACATACGCCCGCGCTATGCCCGGCATTGTGGCCTTTGGCCCCATGCAGCCCGGCAGAGAAGCGACCGAGCACCAGAAGAATGAATATATTCTACTGGAAGACCTGTATCAGGCACAGGAAATTTACAGTATTACTATTGAAAAGCTGGCAAACCTGCAGCTGAATTGATTGAGATGATAAG
>JAGBAT010000067.1 GCA_017938835.1 Oscillospiraceae bacterium
CCGCAGCGAGCATCGTGACCCCAACATTACCGAAATTAAGGTCATTGATACTTACTGGTCTGACCACTGCCGTCATACTACTTTTAATACCATTATTGACAAAGTGGAGTTTGAAGACGAGCTGCTGCAGAAGGCCTACGAAGAATATATTGCGGTCAGACAGTCCATCGGCCGTACCAAGCCTGTGACTCTGATGGATCTGGGTACCATTGCGGTCAAGTATCTGCGCGCCAACGGCGGTCTGCAGAAGCTGGACGAGTCCGAAGAGATCAATGCATGCACCGTGAAAATCAAGGTGAATGTAGAGGGCGAGGAGCAAGACTGGCTGCTGCTGTTCAAAAATGAGACCCACAACCACCCCACGGAAATCGAACCCTTCGGCGGCGCAGCTACCTGTATTGGCGGTGCGATCCGTGACCCCCTGTCCGGCAGAAGCTATGTTTATGCTGCTATGCGTGTTACCGGTGCTGCCGATCCTCTGGCACCTGTGGAAGACACCTTGAAGGGTAAGCTGCCCCAGCGTAAGATCGTTACCACCGCTGCCGCAGGCTACTCCTCCTACGGCAACCAGATCGGTCTGGCTACCGGCCAGGTGGATGAGCTGTATCACGCAGGCTATGCTGCCAAGCGCATGGAAATCGGCGCGGTGATTGCTGCAGCTCCTGCGGAAAATGTCCGCCGTGAACGCCCCGAACCCGGCGATGTGATCCTGCTGTTGGGCGGCCGTACCGGTCGTGACGGCTGCGGCGGTGCAACCGGTTCCTCCAAGAGCCACACCGTGGAATCTCTGGAAACCTGCGGCGCAGAAGTACAGAAGGGCAACGCTCCGGAAGAACGCAAGCTGCAGAGACTGTTCCGCCGTGCAGAAGCTACCAAACTCATCAAGCGCTGCAACGACTTCGGTGCAGGCGGCGTGTCCGTTTCTGTTGGCGAACTGTGTGACGGGCTGGACATCGACCTGAATGCTGTTCCGAAAAAGTATGACGGTCTGGACGGCACCGAGCTGGCAATCTCTGAATCTCAGGAACGTATGTCCGTTGTTGTGGAAGCAAAGGATGAAGCGGAATTTTGCCGTCTGGCTGCAGAAGAAAATCTGGAGGTCACCCGTATTGCGGTGGTTAAGGAAGACCGCCGTCTGACCATGACCTGGAACGGAGCCACCATTTGTGATATTTCTCGTGATTTCCTGGATACCAACGGTGCGGAAAAACACATCGTTGCTGCTCCCGCTGCCCCCAAGGCATGGGCAAAGCAGCTGCCTGCGGACTTCGTGAGCGGCTATTCCGCTCTCGCCGGCGATCTGAATGTGTGCTCCAAGCGTGGTCTGTCCGAACGATTTGACTCTACCATCGGTGCGGGCACTGTACTGATGCCCTTCGGCGGCAAGTACCAGCATACGCCTATTCAGGCAATGGTACACAAAGTATCTGTGGAAGAAAAGCATACCAACACCTGCTCTGTTATGAGCTGGGGTTATAATCCCTATATCGCAGAAAACAGCCCTTACCATTCTGCATTCCTTGCAGTTGTAGAATCTGTTTCCAAGCTGGTGGCAACCGGTGCAAAATTTGAAGATGTTTACCTGACCTTCCAGGAATACTTCGAACGCATGGGCAGCGATCCCAAGCGCTGGGGCAAGCCTCTGGCAGCACTGCTGGGCGCTTTTATGGCGCAGAAGCAGCTGAAGATCGCAGCCATCGGCGGCAAGGACTCCATGTCCGGCAGCTTTGAACAGCTGGATGTACCTCCCACTCTGGTGAGCTTTGCGGTTACCACAGAAGATGTAGATCACATCGTCTCCAATGAATTCAAGGCAGCAGGCCACAAGGTCGTACTGCTGAAGCCCGAACTGGATGCAGAAGGTCTGCCTGTTGCAGAGTCTCTGGTAAAACTGTTTGAACAGGTTCACCAGCTGACTTCCACCGGCAAGGCTGTTGCAGCATACACTCCCACCTACGGCGGTGTAGCAGAAGCGGTCATGAAGATGTGCTTCGGCAACATGCTGGGCTTCCGCTTTGATGAGGGTTTCTCCACAGAAGAACTGTTTGGATATAACTACGGGGCATTTGTTCTGGAACTGGCCGACGGCGTTGCTCCTATGGGCATTCTCATCGGTGAGACCATGGAAGAACAGGCCATCGCACAGGGAGCTTCCGCGCTGGATCTGCCCGGCCTGCTGGCAGTCTACGAAGGCAAACTGGAATCTGTGTTCTCCTGCAACATTCCCATGGAAGAAAAAGAGATCCCTGTGTTCAACTACGAGGCATCCTCTTGGACAGCGCCCTCTATCAAGGTCGCAAAGCCTAAGGCCATCATCCCTGTATTCCCCGGCACCAACTGTGAGTTTGATACTGCAAAGGCACTGCGAGATGCAGGTGCTGATCCTGAGATCATCGTCATCAAGAATCTGACGGCTGATGCCATTACCGAGAGCGTGAACTACTTCGCAAAGGCGATCGAACAGAGCCAGATCGTATTCATCCCTGGCGGCTTCTCCGGCGGCGACGAACCCGACGGCAGCGCAAAGTTCATCACTGCATTTTTCCGCAATGCAAAGATCAAGGACGCTGTCCACGAACTGCTGAAGAACCGGGACGGCCTTATGGGCGGTATCTGCAACGGCTTCCAAGCGTTGGTGAAGCTGGGATTGGTACCCTATGGCGAGATCATCGACACCGATGACAGCTGCCCGACGCTGACCTTCAACACAATTGGCCGTCATCAGTCCCGTATCGTCCGTACCCGTATCGCTTCCAACAAGAGCCCATGGCTGGCAGCGACCAAGCCTGGTGATATTTATAATGTGGCCATTTCCCACGGCGAAGGGCGCTTTATTGCTCCCGAAGCACTGGTTGCACAGCTGGTGGAAAACGGTCAGATCGCAACTCAGTATGTAGGACTTGACGGAATGCCCACTAATGTTGTAAACTACAACCCAAATAATTCTGTTTTTGCAATCGAGGGGATCACATCTCCCGACGGCCGCATCTTCGGCAAGATGGGTCACTCCGAACGCAAGGGTTATGGTATGTACCGCAATGTTCCCGGCGAATATGACATGAAGATGTTTGAATCCGCAGTAGAGTATTTCAAATAAGATAAGGAGAGACGATCAAATGGCTTATTACTACAATGAACCTTCCCGCACTTTTAATGAGTATTTGCTGATCCCCGGCTATACCTCCGAGGACTGCATCCCCGCAAATGTAGACCTGAAGACCCCTCTGGTCAAGTTCAAGAAGGGCGAACAATCTGCAATCACCATGAATATCCCTCTGGTATCTGCAATCATGCAGTCTGTCTCCAATGACACTCTGGCAATTGCTCTGGCAAAGGAAGGCGGTCTGTCCTTCATCTATGGATCTCAGACCATTGAAGATCAGGCAGCCATGGTCGCTCGCGTTAAGAATTACAAGTCCGGCTTTGTTGTCAGCGCGTCCAACGTCACTCCTGATAATACTCTGGCAGATATCCTGAACCTGAAGGCTCGCAACGGCTTCTCTACTGTGGCAGTTACTGAAGACGGCGGCCCCAACGGCAAGCTGCTGGGTATTGTGACCAGCCGCGACTACCGCGTCAGCCGTATGAGCACCGATATCAAGGTTCGGGATTTCATGACTCCTCTGGACAAGCTGGTCACGGCTCCTGCAGGCACAACTCTGAAGGAAGCAAATGACATCATTTGGGAACACAAGCTGAATGCACTGCCCATCGTTGACAATGCCGGCTGCCTGATGTACTTCGTATTCCGTAAGGACTATGCTAGCCACAAGGAAAATCCCCTGGAAATGCTGGATGCTGAAAAGCGCTACATGGTTGGTGCAGGCATCAACTCCCGTGACTACGCAGAACGTATTCCTGCTCTGCTGGCTGCAGGCGTTGACGTAGTGTGCATCGACTCCTCCGAGGGCTACTCCGTATGGCAGCAGCGCACCATCCAGTGGGTACGAGAGCACTACGGTGATACCGTGAAGATCGGTGCAGGCAACGTTGTTGACCGCGACGGTTTCCGCTTCCTGGCAGAAGCAGGTGCTGACTTCATCAAGGTCGGTATCGGCGGCGGCTCCATTTGTATCACCCGCGAAACCAAGGGCATCGGCCGTGGTCAGGCAACCGCTTTGATCGAAGTTGCCGCAGCCCGTGACGAATATTTTGAAGAGACGGGCATTTACGTTCCCATCTGCTCCGACGGCGGTATTGTACACGACCACCACATGACTCTGGCACTGGCTATGGGTGCTGACTTCCTGATGCTGGGCCGCTACTTTGCCCGCTTCGACGAAAGCCCCACTCCCAAGCTGTTTGTTAATGGCCAGTATGTGAAGGAATACTGGGGTGAAGGCTCCAACCGTGCACGCAACTGGCAGCGCTACGACCTGGGCGGCAAGAACACTCTGATGTTTGAAGAAGGTGTTGACTCCTACGTAACCTACGCAGGCAGCCTGCATGAAAACGTAGAAAAGTCCCTGTACAAGGTCAAGAGCACCATGTGCAACTGTGGTGTGACCAATATTCCTGATCTGCAGAAAAATGCAAAGCTGACTGTGGTTTCCTCCACCTCCATCGTAGAAGGCGGTTACCACGACGTCACTCTGCGCACCACCAATCCTGTGAAGTAAGTTTACGATGTAAAAATCCCCGACACATTGTCGGGGATTTTTGCATTATGAAAGGATTCCTCTTGTGGGGAACTGTCGGTGCTGCTGCTTGATGAGGTGCAGACATGACACTTGTTCTGGCAGGAAAATATGAGAAAAATGCTGCGGAAGAATCAGCAAAAGGCCGTGAGAATCAAATCTCACGGCCTTTTGCTTATTTTAATGCGTTATAGATTTCTTCTGTTACTGCCTGATCCCGCGTGCCGGCCAGATAGACTGTATCTGGAGTTTTGATCAAAACAAACGGGGGAGAGGTCGGATCAAGACAGACTTTCAGCTTTCCGTATTCCTTGGAGGAAAAATCACCTGCAAGATATTCCGGCAATCCGGTGCCGAAGATGCGGGTTATGGCAGGCAGCTCTTCCAGCAAAGTCACTTGCAGGATTTCATTCCGTTCCACGGTATATTCATCGGAGATCAGCAGTTGGCTGTCAGTCATTTCGAGCGTCAGGTCACCCCCGAAGTCGATGAATAACCCCCAGAAAGGAATGGTCAGCAGCAGAATCACGATCAAAGCATATAGTACCTTGCCCATGGGCTTTGCCAAATTCACACCGCTGTTGGTACCTACACGGTCGTTGATGACCAGTCGGCTGTCATTGGGGTTGTAGTAAACAATGCCGCCCAGCCACTTGTCGTCATCGTCTATATAGTAGCCCTTGCCGCTGTCTGCGGTGAGCTTTTCCTGCAGCTTACGGGTGCGCATCTCGATGTAGATAGCAGCGGCGGTCAGTACAACACCAAAAATGACAGTGACAATGATCATGCCCATATGGTTATACTTTGTTACGCTGATGCCGATGTTTAATGCGGCCATGGCGTAAGCGCATAACAGCCACATTTTGCCCCACTGGTTTTGCCGCATGCGGGTCAGTGCTTGGGTCACTTCCACATTATCGTCAACTTTCTCGGCCTTGCTGCGGAACAGATAACGGTAGCTGAGCCAAAACAGGATCACAAATATAGCGTCCAGCATATACATCAAAGAGAAGTCTCTGTCCCAGAGCATGGGCAGGATCGCCAGAATTACAGCAGGAACAAATGCCCAAGGTGAGAGCCATTTGAGATCCGGAATCACGGACATATCTACGGTGATTTCAGTGTTAAGATCCCGCTTCCAGCCGTTCGCTTCTTTGATGTGTTTCAGGTCGCGGTTGCACAGCACATAGGGAATATACGGAACGACAACACACAAAAACAGCCAAATGAACCATACGGTGAATCCGTTGACAAAATTGAGGAATAAGCAGGGGAGCGCAAGAAGCACAAGACCAACGCATACCCACAGCTCCTGCTTTTTGAAGCGTTCCAGTCGTGCCAGCACATCGGGGTGACGCCGACCTTCAAAGGGAAACGTGACGCCGACTGCGATATTCTTTTTGAACTTGCTTTCGTTGCGGAGCATGAAGCATAAAAGCAGCGGCAGCCAAATCAGGCTCAGCCATAAAACTGTGTTACCGATCATAATCCCGCCTCCTCACATAAGGTCTCCAGCAGTTCGGTGATCTGCTGTTTTGTCAACCCGGCCAGCCGCAGTTCGCTCAGATGCAGCCTTAGGGCATTGATAGTTTCCTCTTTAACCTGCGGCTGATTGCCATTGTGTGCAACAGTTGCACCTTTACGCCGGTCTGTTGTGATATATCCTTCCTGTTTCAGCAGATTGTATGCCTTGCTGACTGTCATCATATTGATGCCGCTCTCTTCTGCGAGGGCCCGCACAGTGGGAAGTTTCTCTCCTGGGGTCAGATTTCCCTCCGCAATGCCGATGACGATCTGGTTGCGGGTCTGCATGTACAGGGGAATGTCACTTGAAAAATCAAATTTCAAAATCATCTTGCATTCCTCCTTTGTATTAGCTATAATAACACAAACAATGCAAAATGTCAAGAGAGGTGCATGAGCAGCTCATGTGGGATGCCATGTTGTTTATCAGGCAGTGTGGATGCTGTTCATTTGATTGTGACAGCATAGTTGACAAGAAACAATTATTATGATATCATTTTGATATCAACAAAGAAAGAAGGTGCTCTCATGGAGGAACGTACGCTCATTCATGACGAAATCGTATTAAAAGGAAAACCGGGCATCCCTATGCTGCTGTTCATCATCCTGTTGCTGGGCAGTTCTGTGGCTGGTATAGTCGCAGGCGGTTTTTTGCTGAATATCAGCTGGCTGGGCATCGTGGTCATAATATTGTGCACCCTGCTGCTTGTGGCGAGCTGTATCATGTTTTCAGGGCTGAAGGTCATTAAGCCCAATGAAGCACTGGTGCTGACTTTGTTCGGTCAGTATTACGGCACTTTGAAGCAGCCGGGTATGTTCTTCGTCAATCCCTTTGTCTCCGCGATCAACCCGACCATGGAAGGCAAGGAAGCGGAAGCAGCGATCGGTGAGAACAGTGCGAGCATCAGTCTTGGCGGCAAAAGCAAGGATTCTGCCTCTGGCAAGAAATTGAGTATGAAAGCGCTGACGCTGAATAACGGTAAGCAAAAGATCAATGACCAGTTGGGCAACCCCATTGAGATCGGTGTTGTGGTCATCTGGCGCGTTGCGAATACGGCCAAGGCGGTGTTCAATGTAGATAATTATATGGAATATTTGTCTATTCAGACCGACTCTGCCCTGCGCAATATTGTGCGCTTGTATCCTTATGATATTGCCGGTGATGGAGAGGACGAGTGCAGTCTCCGCGGCAGCAGTCAAAAGGTAGCCGATGAGTTGAAGGCAGAAATTCAGGACAAGGTAGAAGTAGCTGGTCTGGAAATTCTGGAAGCACGCATCACCCATCTGGCCTATGCACCCGAGATTGCAGCGGCGATGCTGCAGCGTCAACAGGCCTCTGCGATCATTGACGCAAGAAAGATGATCGTAGACGGTGCAGTGGGTATGGTGGAAATGGCGCTGGAACGCCTGAATGAAAACAACATCGTAGAGCTGGATGAAGAGCGCAAGGCCGCCATGGTGTCCAATCTGCTGGTGGTTCTCTGCGGCAACAAGGACGCACAGCCCATTGTCAACAGCGGCAGTATCTACTGATTTCAACGAACCTCCTGCAGAGGTTTGTTGAGAAAGCCCCGCCGAGAATGATGGCAAATCAATTTTTGAATTTTTCTTTGATGCAAAATTCTTAGAAGCAGAGGAAGTGATAACAGCAGTGAACAAGAAAATGATCGCACCCGTTGTGGTGGCGCTGGTGCTGGTGGGATACTACATATTTGTAGCAGTTCTGTTTTTGACTGTTGCAAAAGGGGTTAGTATCGTTGTAAAAACGGTTATGGTTGTGGTTCCGCTGATTGTGGTTGGATTTGTTGTCTGGGCACTGGTGGAACGAATCAAAGAAATTAGGAGCGGTGAAGAAGATGATCTTAGTCAATACTGATTACATTGCAGGTAAAGAACTGGAAATGCTGGGGATGGTCAAGGGCAGCACCATCCAGTCCACCAATCTTGGCAAAGACATTGGTCAGGCATTCAAAAGTATGATGGGCGGTGAGCTGAAGGCATACAACGATATGATGAACGAAGCCCGTGCGCTGGCTACAAAACGTATGGTGCAGGAAGCGGAAGCGATGGGCGCGGATGCTGTGGTCAATGTCCGCTACACTTCTGCCTCTGTGATGCAAAGCGCTGCAGAAGTTTTAGCATACGGTACAGCCGTAAAGTTTAGATGATTGTGCATTTGACATAATCTGTATTTCTGGTAAACTGAAAACAATTACTTTGTAGATGGGAGGGTGACCTGTGACTGAAAAAGAAAAAGCAAAAAAACAGGTTCCCCTGCGTATCTCAGCTTCTCTGTGGAACGATCTGCAGCAGTGGGCAGAGGATGATTTCCGTTCCATCAACGGTCAGATCGAATGGCTGCTGACAGAATGTGTCAAGCAGCATAAGAAAAACGGCGGTACAGTGCCGAAAGATTTATAAAACAAAAACCGCTCATCGTCCATGAGCGGTTTTGTGTTATGCAGTAGGTTTACTGCTTTTTCAGTTCTGCCAGAATGTCGGCCAACAGCTGTTCGGTAGTGGGACCTGCAGGTTCCTCGGGAGCGGGTTCTTCCTCCTCGTGTTTCTTGACAGATTCTGCAATCGCTTTGGCTTTGTTGGATGCCTTCACGATGAAGAATACCACCAGAGCGATCAGCAGGAAATCCACAATGGTTGCCAGCAAAGAACCAAAGCCGATGGTAATGGCTTCCTGAACCACTGCACCGGTTTCATCCAGCGTTTCGGGGCGAACCAGAATGTTCAGTGCGGTCATATCTCTGGAACCGGTGATCCAGCCGATGAAAGGCATGAGCACATCATTGATCAGAGAAGTGGTGATCTTGCCGAATGCATTTGCGATGATAACACCGATTGCCATATCCAGCACATTGCCGCGTGTGATGAACTCTTTGAATTCAGCGATGAGTTTTTTCATAAGTACTTGATTCCTCCAAACTATATCAACGAAAGCTTATTCCGGGATCTCGGGCAGGCTTTCGTCGTTTTCGATCCATTCGTTGACATCCGTAACAATGAAGCTGCCGTCAGCGTTGCGGGCAATAACTTCCTTGATACCGGAGTTGATAATGGTGCGTTTGCACATAGAGCATGGCACTGCATCGGTCAGCTCCCCGCTGGCCTGACGGCCTACCAGATACAAAGTACCGCCCAGCATATCTCTGCGTGATGCGGAGATAATGGCGTTCTGCTCGGCGTGGACACTGCGGCACAGCTCATAGCGCTCCCCGGAGGGAACGTTCAGCGCTTCCCTGCGGCAAAAGCCCAGATCGGAGCAGTTTTTTCTGCCTCTGGGAGCACCGTTATAGCCGGTGGAGATGATTTCATCATTACGAACGATGATCGCACCATACTGCCGGCGGATGCAGGTAGAACGATGCAGCACGGTATCCGCGATGTCCAGATAGTAGTTGACTTTATCTCTGCGGTGATCCATAGTGACCCTCCTGTAAATTTCATTTTATACATTTTAATCCACGATTTCTGTCATGTCAACATTGGCATGAAGTGCAAATTGTGGTACAATATCAAAAGTTTTTTGAAAGGGGCAGAATGTACCGTGAATCATAACTATCACAAGCAAATGGCAAAGATTTTGCCCACGCTGGAAGGGAAGCCGCGCCTGCTGTTGCATAGCTGCTGCGGGCCCTGCTCCACCCATGTACTCACAGAGCTGCGGGAATATTTTGATATTACTTTGCTGTATTATAATCCGAACATCCAGCCTCGGGAAGAGTATGATCTGCGTCTGCAGTATCAGCAAAAGGTACTGGAGGCCATGCCGGACATCAAATTCATGGAATGTGACTACGATGGCGAGCGCTACGCGAAGGCGGTGTCAGGCTTGGAAAATGAGCCGGAGGGCGGAAAACGCTGCAGCGTATGCTACGGTATCCGCTTAGGCGAAACGGCACGAATTGCTGCGGAGAATGGGTTCGACTGGTTCTGCACGACTCTGACTGTATCTCCCCGTCAGGATTCAGTCCAGATCAATGCCATCTGCCGTGGCTTGGAAAAGGAGTATGGCGTCCGATGGCTGCCATCCAATTTCCGCAAGAACGAGGGATATAATAAGTCTATTGCACTGGCGGAGGAACTGGGCCTGTACCGTCAGGAATATTGCGGCTGCCTGTATTCCAAAAATACTTGACAGCGGCACCCGGTTTGCGATATAATCACATGCTGGTATCTGTGTGGATACCAGTGATTTTTGCTGTAAAATGCAGAATGAAAAGGATTGCTACACAGGGACAAGCCCTGTGATGAGCATAGAATCAATACTGAAAGGAGATTTCTACAATGACCAAGCGTACTTACCAGCCCAAGAAGCTGCACGCTCAGAAGGAGCACGGCTTCCGCAAGAGAATGTCCACCAAGAACGGCCGCAAGGTTCTGGCTCGCCGCCGCGCAAAGGGCAGAAAGAAGCTGAGCTACTAATCAGCTCCATGTAGGGATGATTTGAAGGTTTAAACTTTGAGGGAAAGACAATGGAATTCACAGAGAGCTTAAAAAAGAACTACGAGTTCCGGCGACTTTATAACAAAGGGAAAAGTGCCGCTACGCCGTATGTGGTGGTCTATGTAAAGCGGACAGGCCGTGATACAAACCACCTGGGCATCACAGTTTCCAACAAAATTGGCAAAGCAGTGGTGCGCAATAAGGTACGCCGCCGCCTGCGGGAGATTTATCGTCTCCATGAGGGCGAGGTGCGCAGAGGATACGATTTGGTATTCGTTGCCCGCGGCAGAAGTGTAGAGGCGTCCTATGCGCAGCTGGAGCAGGCAGTGCTGAAGGCCTGCCGTCAGCTGAAGGTAATACAGGAGAAAGAACAATGATGAAAAAGATCATGCTGGCTTTGATCCGGTTTTACCAGCGGGAAATCTCCCCCTATACCCCTGCATGCTGTCGATTCATCCCGACTTGCTCACAGTATGCACTGGAAGCGATAGAGAAATATGGAGCAGCCAAAGGCGGCTGGCTCGCTTTCAGACGCATTATCCGGTGTCACCCGTTCCATATAGGGGAGCACGATTTCTTCGACCCGGTTCCGTGAGAACCGGATAACAACAAAATAGGAGTAACTGAATGTCTATCATCACAGTACCTTTTTCCTGGTTGCTGATGACTTTGTACGACATGTTCCAGAACTACGGTATTGCGATCATTCTGTTCGCACTGGTTGTGAACCTGATCCTCACCCCTTTCATGGGTAAGAGCAAGCAGTCCATGCTGCGTCAGCAGCGCCTGCAGCCCCGCCTGAAGGAACTGGAACGCCGTCACGGAGCAAATCAGCAGAAATACCAGCAGGAGGTACAGAAACTGTATCAGGAAGAAAAGATCAATCCCATGAGCGGCTGCTTGTGGTCTTTGATTCCTTTCCCCATCCTGATCGCACTGTACAGTGTTATCCGTGAGCCCATGTCCGTTATGATGGGCATGAGCGAAGAAGCTGTCCAGGCTGTCCAGACAACGTTGGAAAAGCTTGGCGCATTCAGCATGGAGGGTCTCAGCTCTCAGCAGCAGGCGTACCATGAAATCTTCCTGTCTCAGGCTGCCCATGAAAATCTGGCAGCTGTGCAGGCGGTTGCACCTGAGTTCCAGGATATCAGCTATTCTTTCCTGGGCCTGAACCTGGGTGTTACTCCCAATTGGAAGATTTGGGAATTCGATTTTAGCAGTGCAGCGACTCTGCTGCCCGCAATCGGTTTGTTCCTGATCCCCATTATCTCTGCTACGCTTTCCTACCTGTCCATGAAAGTATCCATGGCACGTAATGATCAGGGTGCAGCTGAAGGTGCTCAGGCAGCACAGGCTGAGTCCATGAACAAGTCTATGTCTATCATGATGCCCCTGATGTCCATCTGGATCTGCTTCATCATGCCCGCAGCAATGGGTATTTACTGGATCGCAAACAGCGTGTTCGGCATGATCCGTGACTGGGTGCTGACCAAGTATTACACCAAGAAGATGCTGGTGGATGACGTAGAATGGCTGGAGCGCGAAAAGCGTCGTGAAGCTGAAGAAGCAGAATACGAACGCAAGAGAGTAGAAGCTGAACGCCGCAAGGCAGCCGGTATCATTGAGGATAACAAGAATACCAGCAAGAAAAAGCAGAAGGCCGCTGAAAAGCAGAAGAAGGAAGAGCTCAAGGCAGCTGCGATCGCCGCAGATAAGGCTGAACGCCGCGAAAGACTGGGAGTTCAGGAAGCGGAGATTCCTGCATCTCAGGTGGGCAACCGTCGCTATGCAAGAGGCAGAGCCTATGATCCCGATCGCTTCAACAATGAAGTCAATGGGTCTGAAGAATAAACAGGAGAGTACTTATGATTAAAAGCATAGAGAAATCCGCCAAGACGGAAGATTTGGCCATTGCCGCAGCTCTGGATGAGCTGGGCCTGAGCAGAGACGACGTCACCGTTGAAATTCTGGAGCGTGCAAAGTCTGGTTTTCTGGGCTTCGGCGCATCTCCCGCAGTGGTAAAGGTATCTTATGAAGTGCCTGACGAAGTTGTTGTAGAAACCCCTGTTGCTGTGGCAGAAGAGACTGCTGCATCTGCAGAAGAATCCGCAACATTTGAAAACCCTGCACATGAAAAGGTATATAACTTCGTAAACGGTCTGCTGGAACACATGGGTGTTTCTGCGGATTTGGAAATCACCGACAAGGAAGATGGCGGTATCAATGTGAACCTGTCCGGCAAGGGCATGGGTGTTGTGATCGGTCGTCGCGGTGAGACTCTGGATGCAATCCAGCACCTGACCAATTACGCAGTTAACCACGGCAGTGAAAAACGTCTGCATGTGAGCGTCGACGCAGAAGCTTACCGCGCAAAGCGCGAGGAAGCTCTGGTCCGTCTGGCTGAGAAGATGGCAGCAAAGGCTATCAAGTATAAGCGCAGCATGGCTCTGGAACCCATGAACTCCTACGAGAGACATGTGATCCATGCAGCTCTGCAGGACTACGAAGGTGTAAGCACCAGTTCCATCGGAACCGAGCCCAACCGTCGCGTGGTCGTCGCTTATGAAAAGCCCCAGCAGGAAGTAAGCAATAAGCCGAAGTCCCGCGAATGGGCATAATGAAAAACAAGAAAAGCACTGTGCGTGATCACAGTGCTTTTTGCTTACTAGATATAGTGGAAAA
>JAGBAT010000007.1 GCA_017938835.1 Oscillospiraceae bacterium
GTCAGAATACCGGCAAGAATTGCAGGGATTCCCAATGCGGTATGAAGCAGTCCCGTCAAAATACCGGACAGTGCGCCGGCCAAAAACGCAACCAAAATACTGACCCATGCAGGCACGCCCAGTCCCAGAAGAACTGCACACACACATGCTCCGGTGCAGATAGAACCGTCGACCGTCAGGTCTGCAATATCGAGAATTTTGTAGGAGACATAGACGCCGATGGCCATCAGTCCCCAAATTAAGCCCTCGGCTACCGCACCGGGCAACGCATATAAGAAAGCCATGATTTACCTCAAAAATTCAGATTATTTTGATATTCAAATCAAAAGTTTAGTTTGCAGGAACCTCGATGCCCAGCTGGGCGCACAGTTCCTCGTTATACTCAACAGTGGGAGTCAGGGTCGCGATCTCCATGTCAGCAGGAGACTTGCCGTTCAGCAGGATCTCAGCCGCCATTTTGCCGGTCTCATAGCCCAGATCATAGTAGCTGATGGACAGAGAAGCATAGCAGATTGCTCCGCCGTAGCTGGTGTAAACAGGGATCTTCATCTCGGTGCAGATGGTGCCGACAATGGCGTCATTGGCAGCAACAGTGTTATCGGACGGAATGTAAACTGCCTTGACATTGCTTGCCATATTGGTGGTCACGGTCTGCAGTTCCGTAGTCTCGGAGAAGGTGTATGCCTCCACCACGATGCCCTCAGCCTCGAACAGGGCCTTGACAGCCTCGTACTGGATCAGAGAGTTGGATTCATTGGTGCAGTACAGAACACCGACCTTATCGCCAGCCGCCAGGCCCAGGGTCTCGATCATCATCTTTGCCTGCTCGTCGAAGGGAACAGCATCGGAGGTGCCGGACACATTAGCGGGAATGCCGCCTTCATAGTTGCTCTCATAATCGGTGACAGAGGTGCCCAGAACGGGAATCTCAGTGGTTGCGTTGGAAGCAGCCAACAGAGCGGGAGTTGCATTGGCCATGATCAGGTCAACTTTTTTGGCGGTGAAGGTGTTGATAACGGTGGGGCACAGCGTGGCATCACCTGCGACCTGAGTGTCGAATTCGACGGTCTTGCCGGCAGCTTCCACCTCAGCGGTCAGTGCATCGATGAAGCCCTGGGTAGCCTGGTCCAGGGAGTCGTGGACCATCAGCTGGCAGATGCCGACGGTGTAGGAATCGCTGCTGCCGCAGCCGGCGAAGGAGCAGCACATTGCAGCAAGCATCGCAACCATCAGAATTACGGATAATACCTTCTTCATTTCAGTTTCCTCCAATTTACAGTTGTGTTTATTTAACATCCCCTATCGGACAATTAAATACAAAACAAAGTCGCCCCTGTATATTACAGGGACGGCTCAAACCGTGTTACCACTCTGCTTCGCACCATCCTTGCAGACAGTGCCTTCATAGGCTTCAAAGCCACAGCGGTATGCAAAAATAAAAGCCCCTGTGTAAAACAGGGACGATCAAAATCGCGGTACCACTCTGCTTTCGAATCGACCTTGCGGCCGAGACCTCGTTAGGCTTAAAAGTCTATGCGATATAACGGTCGCACCCGTTGTATCTACTGCGATTTTCAATACACTGCTCGCAGAATGAACTTCACTTTGGATCTGCTATTGTCTTGCACCGGCCGACAACTCTCTGAAGCTCGTGCCAAAGCTACTTTTTCTGCTCAAACGCATTTGCATATAAAACTATGGTGATATGTTACCAAAATATCGTCAATCTGTCAAGTTCTTTTGTTTATATTCAGATATTCCGTATCAATTTCCTCTCTGCTGCCCCACAGCTATGAAAACCCCGTTTTTGCAAAGCTGTCAAAAACGGGGTATCCATTAACGCATCAGCAGCCAGTCCGCGACAGATGCCAGAACAATAAACGCAGCGCAGAAGAACGCGATCACGACCTCGGGGCCTACCGCAGCAAAATGCCTGCGCCAGCCTACCTTGTCCGCAAATTTCTTGGGATTCTTTCCTCTGGCCATGATCATTCCGGCCACAATGAACAATCCAAGCGCGCCAATCAACAGCAGTCCGTCTTTTGCCGCCTCCAGACCGCTGTTCGCCCCGTTGTCGCCAAACAGCAGCCCACAGATAAACAGCAGGGCAAAAGCCACCGCCGCCGATCCGGCACCGATCGCGAAGGCTTTTAGCAGATCATGCAGAACCTTTTTCATCATTCAGCCTTCGCACATTCTGCACAGTGATGGCATGCCACAAAATGACCGTTGCCCATATCTACCAGGAGCGGCATCTCCTTGCCGCAGATTTCCGTGGCATACTTGCATCTGCCCCTGAATTTACATCCGGGGGGCGTATTGATGGGGCTGGGGACTTCTCCCTCCAGCCGGATCTTCATGGCATCGCGCTCCTGCTCCACCTCAGGATCCGGAATGGGAATTGCGGAAAGCAGCGCCTGGGTGTAGGGATGCATGGGATGGGCATAAAGCTCCTCAGAAGTAGTCAGCTCTACCAAAGTTCCCAAATACAGCACCGCAACACGGTCGGAGATATGCTTGACCATGGAAAGGTCATGGGCAACGAAGAGATAGGTCAGTCCCATCTTCTTCTGAAGGTCGATCAGCAGGTTGACAATCTGCGCCTGGATGGAAACGTCCAGTGCGGAGATAGGTTCGTCCAACACGATGAACTCAGGCTGAACTGCCAGGGCTCTTGCAATGCCGATACGCTGCCGCTGGCCGCCGGAAAATTCGTGGGGGAAACGATCCACATAAGAGGGGTCAAGACCGACCAATTCCATCAGCTCTGCCA
>JAGBAT010000068.1 GCA_017938835.1 Oscillospiraceae bacterium
ATAGCGCCGGGGATCCTTCTATTTATGTGAGCGACATTGCGACAAGGTTGTTTGATTTTCAGCTCATGAACTGCTTCATTCTGGAAAGATCGCAGATACCCATGAAATAATCATAGTACGGCATCAGGAAGTCGAAACCATCGACCATAGTCTTCACTAAGTCTCCGCTTTCCAACAGGCTGTCCCAGTCGCGGTCACAACTGATGGAAAAGCCCTTGCGGTTATACCAGTTTGCCAGAATTCCATCAGGGTTGCCTTCCTTGGGGCGCTTGTATTCGGGAGAGTCCAGCACGAATACATCCTGCGCCGCAAGCTTTTCAGCCAAAGGCAGCAGACGTTCCGGATGCTCCAGAATCTCCTTGCGATAGCACTCCATGGTAAAGGGCTTTGCCATCCACATGCCCATGCCGTAGCCGTAGCCCTCGGGGCGGATCTCAAACCAGAACACGGGACGTTCTGTCCAGTGGGTAGATGTCGGCTTGCGGATGGAAAACCACAGATGATCCTTATATGGCCCCTTTCCATGGAGACGGCGGGCATCCCGGTAAATCCGGGAAACATGGAGTTCCATATCCAAATCGGGGTATTTTTCCTGAAATTGTTCAAATACTTCCTGTGCAAGCTCCTTCAAGGGTTGCTGCACCAGAGTCAAATATTCCTGTTTGTGCTCCATAAACCAGGAACGGTAGTTATTGAACCGCACGCCCCAGAGAAAGTCCGAGGCAGCAGTGGAAAAACCATTAAACAACTTTCTTTATCTCCTGTTCTAAGTTTTAATCCTGCTTATGAACATGATTGCCAATATGGTCAATGCAGTAGCAGTGATAGCCCTCGCAGCGGGAGCAATAGCGAAATTCCAGATCGGGGAAATCCGTATCTGTCCGACCGCAAACCTCGCACTTGCGGTTATAGGGCTTGTTTTTCATTTCGTAATTGATACGGCGGGCTTCATTTTTGAAGTTTGCCGTATTCTTGCGCTGCTGACGCTGTTCCTTGCCAAAGTAGCCGAACAGCCAGTCACCGAAGAACAGAACATAGTTCAGCAGTGCCACGATTGGCAGCAAATTCATGGGGAAGCTGCCGGACAGGATCTCAGCAGCAAACAGAATCAGGTCAACAATGGCCAGCCACTTGATCTTAATGGGAATAATAAAGAACAGCAGTACCTGCATATCCGGGTACATGGTTGCAAAAGCAAAGAACATGGACAAATTCAGATAGTGTACAGTAACACCAAAGCTGTACCCAGTGATGAGCCATGCCAGGGTGCCGTAAATCGCCGTCAGCACCACGCCGCTAAGATAGAACACCGTGAATTTTGCTGTTCCCCAGTGGTCTTCCAGTGCGCTGCCGATGAAATAATAGAAATACAGCCACAATACCAGTGATAAGCCGGAGCTGGTAGGCACGAATACAAATGTGACCAGACGCCAGATCTGGCCGTGTTTGAAGATCATTTCCGGAGAGAAGCTCAACATACTGCGGAGCATACCTGTGGTATCCATGCCGGAAAACAGAAAGACCACGATGTTGCCAATGACAATGTACAGCATCAGACGGGGAATGCCAAAGTTGGGATGTGTATAACAGAAACGGTCAATTTTATCCATTATTTTTTTCAATTTAAGTTCCTCCATAGGGTTTTGCGTGGGGTTAAAATTTCGGATGAGCACATTGTACCATATTTTGTTTGCAAATACACTATTTTTATGCTTTTGTTTTTTCGACATATATGGTATATTTAGTCTGTATAAATATCTGCAAATAATTTTTCATATAGAAAATGAGGAATCGAATTTGAAATACGAAGAACAGAACGAAGAACTGACGTCCGAACGCCCCGATAGAGAAGTTCGGAATGAGATCATTGAAGGCCGCAACGCCGTGATTGAAGCACTGCGTGCAGGCCGCGCCATCGACAAGATCTATCTTGCAAAGGGTGAAACTGACAAAACCTTGGGTCACATTGCCTCCAAGGCAAGAGCCGCCGGCATCGTCGTGGTAGAAACCGAACGCCGCAAGCTGGATCAGATGAGCTATACCGGTGCCCATCAGGGTGTTGTGGCTGTGTGCGCCGTCCGCGAATACTGCTCTATTGATGACATTCTGGCCATTGCCGCACAGCGCGGGGAAGACCCCTTTGTCATCATCTGCGACGAAATCAGCGACCCCCACAATCTGGGTGCCATCATCCGCTCCGCAGAATGTGCAGGCGCCCACGGTATCATCATCCCCAAGCGCCGCAGCGCAGGCGTCACCGCCATTGTGGGAAAGGTCAGCGCAGGCGCCGCAGAACACATGGCAGTGGCCCGTGTGCCGAATATCACCAATGCGATCAAGGAGCTGAAGCAGGCAGGCCTGTGGATCTACGGTACCGCTGCTGACGGGCAGTCCTCCCTGTGGAAGACCAATCTCACCGGCCCCATCGGTCTGGTCATCGGCTCCGAAGGGGACGGCATGAGCCGTCTGGTGGCAGAGAGCTGCGATGTCACCGTAAGCATCCCCATGAAGGGCAAGGTAAGCTCCCTGAACGCTTCCTGCGCAGCCACCATTTTGATGTACGAAGTACTGCACCAGAGAATGAAATAAGATAAGACCGTAAGGATCGTGAGATAATGGATATTATTGATGACCTGGATTTACTGGATCTGCCCACTGACCTGCCCGACGGGCTGGACTTCAGTCTGGACGATATTCTGGACGAATTCAGAACACCCGGTCTGTTTACAGCCCCTGTGATTGAAACAGAGGACGATGTAGACGAGCTTGTGGAAGAACTCACAATCGAAGAATCCCCGGATGAGACTGTCACAGAGGAATACATTGCAGAAGCACTTTTTGATATTCCGGCCCACGAAGAGCCCGTGGAAGAGGTTCAGGAAGAACTGCTTCTCTCCGACAACGAGGCAGTCGGTGACCCCTTTGGTCTGGGCGACATTCTCTATGAGTTCGGAACGCCTGTGGATGAAGATGGTGTCAAAGTATACACCCCCACCCACAAAGAGCAGTCCACTGAAGAGGATGATGTAAAGATCTATGGCGCCGAGCCGGTGGAAGAAGCCACCATGCTGTTTAGCGCAGTCGAGGAATCCGGAGCTGTAACAGAACCCTCCCCCACAATTGAACAGAAAAAGAAACCAACTCTGAAAGAGCGCTTTGCCGCATGGATGCAGACAAGAGCTGCAAAGAAAGCCGCAAAGCAGCAGAAAAAGGTGGTCCCCGAAACCGCCGTTCCCGCAACCGAGCCGGCGGAAACCGATCTTGACCCGCTGGATCTTGCAACCGAACTGTTTATTGAACAAGAAGAGACGCGTGCCGCCGCACAGGAAGCGGAGCTGCTGGCTGACCAAATCGCGCAGCAGGAAGCGGAAGAAGCGGCCCGCTTGGAAACAGAGCTGGCTGCGCAGCAGCAGGCTTTGGAAGAGGAAGAACTGGATGCACTGGCCCAGGAGGAACTGCTGGCATGGATCGAATCCACCTCCAAATACCGCACCAATGATATTTCTGCGGAAGAGGCCCTGCAAATTGAACAGGCCGTTCAGGAAGAGCTGGACTATGCAGCTCCTGTGACAGAACAGCCCGCAGAGTTCTTCCCTGAAATGACTGCCGAAGAAGAACTTGCGCCGGAAAATGAATTCACTGAGCTGCTGGAAGACGCCGACGAAGAAGACGGCCTTTCTCTGGAAATGCTCGACACCGAGCCGGAACGGGTGTCCGAAGAACCGGAAGAAACGCCTGAAGAGGCCACTGCCCGCAAGGCAAAGGAAGAGGATGACCTGCACTACAAGCCGGAAGAGGCTCCCGCAAAAGCAGCCGTCGGCCTCTTGGGCAAGCTTTTCTCCGCAAAGGTCAATGCACTGAGTGAAGATGGCGAAGCTGGTGATCGGGAAGAAGATTTGGGTCCCGAAGTGGATGCCGGCAAGGCATACCGCTACTTCAGCAAGTTCATCCGCGGCTATCGCTTCCGTATGCATGTGGCTGTGATTTTGTGCGTGATCATCGGATGGATCTCTCTGGGCCTGCCCGTATTCGGTTCTATGCGTAATACCGCCGTAGCTGCCGCCATGTGCCTGATGATCCAGCTGACCGTCATGCTGCTGGGTGCCGATATTCTGGCGGCCGGTTTCAACGGACTGCTGCGCAAACGGGGCGGTCCTCAGGGTCTGGTCACCATCTCCTGTCTGGCCTCCGTGCTGGATGCTGTTGTGATCATCATGAGCAAGGGCACCGCAGGCTATCTGCCGTTCTGCGGCGTATCCGCTGTCAGCATGTGCTTTGCCATTTACGGCAGCCTGCTGTACTGCCGCAGCCAGCGTTTGAACTTCAAAACACTGGATCAGAGTGCTGAACCCATGACCATCAGCGTGGACTACGGCATTGTAGATAATGAAGCCACCACTGCCTACCGGGTTCCCGGCCATCCGGAGGAATACGTCCACCGCAGTGAAGAGGAAGACCTCAGTGAGTCTCTGTACTCCACATTCATGCCCGTACTGGTCATCGGTATCCCCGTGCTGTCCCTGATTGCTGCCATCGTTTCCAGAAACTTCGGCAATCTATTCCACTATATGGCAGGCATGTTCGCTGCCGCTGCATCTTTCTCTGCACTCATTGCATTCCCGCTGCCGTACTTCCTGATCCAGCGTGATTTGTATCGTGCAAAGGCTGCCGTCGCCGGCTGGGCGGGCACCCGCGAGATCGGTCAGGTCTCCAGCATGATCGTTACCGACCGTGACCTGTTCCCTGATGATACCGTGGCCATCAAGAGCGTACGCATTGTGGACAACGTTCCCCCGCAGTTGACCCTGTCTTACATGTGCAGCCTGATCAAAGCCTCCGGCAGCTGTCTCGAGCCCGCATTCATGCAGCTGGCAGACAACAATGATTGTGAGATTCTGGAGATTGAAAACTTCCAGTGCCACGAAGCCGGCGGCCTGTCCTGTGACATTGGCCCCGACAACGTTGTGGTCGCTAGTCACTCCTATATGAAGCTGCAGGGATTCCGCATCCCCGCCCGCAAAAAGGACAGCGAAAACGCACTGTTTCTGGCTGTTAACGGACATGTCATTGCCTATGTCATCATGGAATACAAGGCAATCAAGTCTGTCCGCGCCGGTTTGGAATCCGCAGTCCGCGGTACTGCCGAAATGGTGTTTGCTGCAAGAGATTTCAATGTCACGCCTCTGCTCATCAGCAAGAAGTTTAAGTCCCCTACCGATACGCTTCGCTTCCCCTCCTACAGCCAGCGATATGAGATCACCAACTACGCGGGCTCGGATACAGCCACCTGCGCAGCAGTGGTCTCCAGAAAGAGCTTCTACTCTTATGCAATGGTTGTGGAAAAAGCAAAAAACCTGTACCGCTCTGTCACTTTGTCCGTGGCTCTGTCCGTGGTCTCCACGGTACTAGGTGTGCTTCTGGCCTTTGTCATGGCCCTGTTCGGCACCGGAGTCAGTGTTGGCAGCCTGCTGATTTTTATGCTGATCTGGCTGATGGCCACTGTGGCTCTGTCCGTCACCATAACAAAATAACCCCTATCCACCGGCGAGGTATCCCTCGCCGGTTTTTTAATTTTATATTGGTATTACAGCCAAAAAACGGCTGATTTGTAGAATATCAGGCAGATAGTTTGTGCAACTTTGTCTTATTGATAAAAATAATGCAATCATGTATAATGAACAAAGATGTATTGATTTTTAGAGCAAAATTTGTTTTAACATATACAGTTCGACTGAAAGGAAGAAATCAACAATGAGCTACGCAACCAATAACATTCGCAACATCTGCCTTCTGGGCCACGGCGGCAGCGGCAAGACCGCTCTGACCGAGAGCCTGCTCTATATGACCGGCGCAATCGACCGCATGGGCAAGAACGCTGACGGCAACACCGTCTGCGATTACGATCCCGAAGAAATCCGCCGCGGGGTCTCCATCAGCGCAGCAGTCGCTCCTCTGGAATACAGAGGCACCAAGATCAATGTCATCGACACTCCGGGTAACTTTGACTTCTCCGGTGCTGTTATGGAAGCCCTGCGTGCAGCTGACGCAGCTATCATCGTCTGCTCCGCTAAGGATGGCATCACCGTTGGTCTGGAAAAGGCATGGAAATACTGCGAAGAACGCAATATGCCCCGCTTCATCTACATCTCCAAGATTGATGAAGAAAACAGCGACTACAATGCTACTTACAACGCACTGCGTGAACGCTTCGGCAACAAGATCGCTCCCGTTGTTGTTCCCACTCTGGACAGCAATAAGAAGGTCACCGGCCTGCTGGATATCCTTAACAAGCGTGCATACGAAATGCACAACCTGAAGCGCGTGGAAATCGAAATTCCCGAAGGCAAGGCAGAAGTTATTGAAGAATTCAACGACATGCTGAAGGAATCTGTCGCTGAAACCAGCGAAGAATTCATGGATAAGTTCTTCTCCGGCGAAGACTTTACCTATGCTGAAATGATCAAGGGCCTGCATCAGGGCGTTACTGATCTGTCTCTGTTCCCCGTTCTGTGCGGCTCCGGCGTGAACTGCATGGGTTCCCTGATGCTGATGGACCACATCGTTGACCTGCTGCCCAACCCCGTGGAAGGCAACTACCACAAGGCTACCAAGGCTGACGGCACCACCGAAGAATTCGTTGTTTCTCCCGGCGGCGTTCCCTCCGCATTTGTCTGGAAAACCGTTTCTGATCAGTACGGCAAGTACTCCTTCGTCAAGGTTCTGTCCGGTACCATCACCGCCAATACCGCTATGGTCAATGCACGCACCGGCGAAACCGAAAAGCTGGGCCGTCTGTACATTATGACCGGCAAGAAGACCGTTGAAGTCGAACAGCTGTCCTGCGGTGATATTGGCGCCATCGGCAAGATGGATAAGGTCAAGACCGGCGATACCCTGTGCGACGCTCGTAAGGTCGTTTCCCTGAAGGGCATCCCCTACGCAGAACCCTGCTACTCCATGGCAATTGCTCCCAAGACCAAGGGTCAGGAAGATAAGGTTGCTGCTGGCCTGTCCCGTCTGAATGAAGAAGACCCCTCCTTCACCGTTGTCAACAACGCTGAAACCAAGCAGATGGTCATCTCCGGTATGGGCGACATCCAGGTCGACGTTCTCTGCAACAAGCTGAAGTCCCGCTTCAATGTTGAAACTGTTCTGGCTCCTGCTAAGGTCGCATACCGCGAAAAGATCAAGGGCAAGGTCGAAGCCCACGGTCGTCACAAGAAGCAGTCCGGCGGTTCCGGCCAGTTCGGTGACGTTTGGATCCGCTTCGAGCCTCAGGACGAACAGGATGAAATGATTTTCGCAGAAGAAGTCTTCGGCGGCTCCGTTCCCAGAAACTTCTTCCCCTCCGTTGAAAAGGGTCTGCGCAACGCAGTCAACAAGGGCGTTCTGGCCGGCTACCCCGTAGTAGGTCTGAAGGCTACTCTGTACGATGGCTCCTACCACCCCGTTGACTCCAACGATATGGCATTCCAGACCGCAGCTCGCCTGGCATATCAGGAAGGCCTGCCCAAGGCAAAGCCCACTCTGCTGGAGCCCATTGGTCTGATGAGAGTTACCATTCCCGATGCAAATCTGGGCGATATCATGAGCGACATCTCCTCCAAGCGCCGCGGTACCGTTCTGGGTATGGAAGCTGAAGGCGGTATGCAGACCGTTGAAGCTGAAGTTCCCATGGCAGAAATGGGCAGCTACACCATCGACCTGCGTTCCATGACTCAGGGCCGTGGTACCTTCACCGTATCCTTCCTGCGTTACGAAGAAGTCCCCGCAAACATTCAGCAGAAGATCATCGCTGAAGCAAAAGCAGAAGACTAAATAAAATATCAACCGGGTGTGTCTAAAACGACACACCCGGTTTTTTGTTGTCCTAATAGATAGTACTGGCATTTTCTCTGCCGATGTCGTATAATAGATATATTCCTTATATCAACGGAGAATTTTATGGCTATCAAACGACCTCAGTCTACCGGACAGTCCACAAATACAACCGGCTATACCACCGAACAGCAAAAGCGCAATCAGGCAGCCCGCCGTAACGCTGCTCAGCAGCGCAGTCAGGCAAAGACTGCCCAGTATGAAGCAGAAAAAGCCCAAAAAAGACGGGAAAAGACGGAAACCGCCGAAGAACTGACCTTCAGCAATGTGATGTGGAAGCTGGCAATTTACGCCTGCGTCATCATGGTTGTCATCAGCCTGCTGTTTGCCAACATCAACGGCGGCAGCAAGTACATCGGCCAGAAAGACACTAATACCACCCCTACTCCGCCCGTGGCAACAGTTGACCCCAACGCAGTGCCCGATGATGCCAACACGGACGGTGCGGCAGCACCCGACGCAGGTACAGATCAGGCCGCAGAAACACCTGCACCTGACATCACCAACACCGGTGATGCCTCCGGTAGTACCGTCATTCAGGGGCTCAGCGGACAAACAGCAAACAGCTAAATCAGCAAGAAGGCACCTTAAACGAGGTGCCTTCTTTTTACGTCAGCCTATACTCCGCCGTCTTCGTCAGTTCTCTATTCTGATCTCCATCATCGAAGAACAACTCCCGCTCAAAGGGAATCCCCTCATGCTGCAGACACAATTCCAGTATCAGCAGGAAAATCCCAAGGTCGATCTGATTATAGTAAATGACCCGATCCTTCGGCATAATACCCCGCTTCCCCGGCTTCTGATAGCGATACACGATCAGCATGTCCTTTTCCCGCTGCACCAGCCACGGCTGTGTATTGCAGGCACTGGGAGAAAACCGCACAATATCGGAAACCCCCTCAATCGCTGCTCCATGCCAGATTTCCTCCAAGGGCTTCCGCTTACTTTTGAACATATTCTTGCGGAACTTACCTTTCGGCATTTTTGCAATGGCGATCATAATCACGAAAGCAAGCCCGTTGTATTGAGCTTCTTCTACTTTTCCGATGCCAAACCACAATGCGCCAATATCACGACTTGCCAGATACAAGTCCAACTGCTGCCCCAAATATCCGATATTTTGCAGATAACCGGGCTTTTGCTCACTATAGAGCAAAATACAGTATTCCTGCCCCCGCTTGCAGGTGGTCTCCGCAGCGGGCACAATGCGCATAGCGGTTCGGATGTTTGGAACAAGCGGAACGAGTGTATCATAACATGCCTCGATTTGTCTCAGCTCCGTATCCTCGATGTGTCCAATATCCATAAATATATGAAAGGACTTGCGTTTGAATATCATGTCATACAGCATAGTTTTCACCTCAAAGCAAGCGTAACACAAAGAAGATCTTTCCATCGTACAAACATTTATAATGTACTAACACATTTTAAATCTACCGAAAAAGGACGCACGAAATCGTACGTCCTTTTCGTTTACTGATGATTCACATTCTCAATGGTAAAGGGAATCCACTCCGCCTCCACCACGGGGCAGTAATAGGAAACGATGTCACCTTCTACATAGTAGTAAGCCACATACTGCTTCACCCCGAGGCACAAAGTGATCTCATCCAGATTTTTGGCCTGTTCGGGCAGCTCTTCTTGATTGCGCAGAATGATGGTTCCATCCACTTCCCCGCCGATCATCGGGCCGGGATCACTGCCATCGCCCAATTTCAAGTGGTCACCGATCCCCACATAGTGAACAGTGAAGCCTACCGCGCCATCCTTCAGCAGCGTAGCCTCTGCTTTCGCAAAGTCAGCCGCAGGCAAATTATAATCATGCCAAAGCTGGCTCATGTTCGTCTGAGTGTTTTCGGGTGGGGTAAACAAATTCTCAAAGTTCTCGTCATCAGGTCCGAATCCAAACTCAACGGTCGCCCCCTCTTTGCTCAGTGTGTAAGCCAACACCACATTTTCCCCATCGTAATAGGATTCCTCTCTGGTCAATGAGATGACCTGATCGCTGACCGGTTCTACCGTTTCTTTTGTTTTGTCGGACTTCTCCCCCGCTACTTGATAGAAGGCATCTCCGCTGCCCAGAGCAGCAAAGAAAGAGGGGATGGCATCTGTCGCAAATCCCACAACCGCCAGCGCCATCATCATGACTGCCGCAATGGCGATGCTCAGCATACACTTGGATGTCTTTTTCACTTTATGATTCATAATTGTCTCCTTTTCATCGGATGCAGCAGAGACAGGCTGCTCATAGCTCAGTACCGCTTCTTCGATAAATTCCTCATTGAGCTGTCCGAGAATGGATTCCCAGTTCACGTTTGTCATACTGCCACACCTTCCTTTTGTAAATGTTCCCGCAGTCCCTGTTTCACCCGATACAGGCGGACATTCACTGCGTTTTTTGTCATCCCAAAGTCGGACGCAAGCTCGTCCAGTTCATCCATGCCGAAATACCGCCGTACAAACAGCACACGGGAAAGCTTATCCAGCGACAGCAGATAGGTATTGATCAGCAGCACCAGTTCCTGTTCCTCCAGCCGTGTAGAAGGGTCTTCTGCCGAGGGCAGACAGGCGTCCAACTCGGAAAACAGCACATCGCCCCGTTCATCCCGCTTTTGACTGTGCTTCTTTCGGAGAATATCCAGCGCCGCATTGCGGCTGAGTCTGGCCGCATAAGCAAGCAGCTTCTTTGGGCGCTCAGGAGGAATGCTGTTCCACAGGTGGGAATAGGTATCCCACACCGCCTCTTCCGCATCTCTGCCTTCTCGGAGAATATTTTTGGATATCCGCATCAGCAGCTTTCCGTATTTACGTTCAGTCTGCACCACAGCCTCCTCGCTGCGATCCCAGTACAACTGAATAATAGCTTCGTCTTCCATAAGGGAGTTCCTTTCTTGAGATCTCACCTATTAGGACGACAGAAATAGGAAAAAATTACAGGAATTTCTAAAATTCAATAAAAAAAGAGGGAGCCCCCGCCCTACAAAAGACCAAAACTGTCTTCGTAGGGCAGGGGCTTGCTCCTGCCGTTATGATTCAAATATCAACTTCATTTCATCTTCGCTCAATTCACGGCACTGCCCCGGCAAAAGCGTATCTTCCATCACCAGTTTCCCGATGCTCACCCGCTTCAGATACCGCACTTTACTGCCGCAGGCAGCCGCCATCCGCCGCACCTGATGAGTCTTGCCTTCAGTGACCGTGACCAGTGCGCTCATGCGGTCATCGCTGACTTCGATCACGCCGGGACGGCACAGCGTACCGTTGGGAAACAGGATGCCATTTGCAAACCTTGCTTCCGTGTCCGCAGCAAAGGGTCTGCCCACTTCGATATAATAGGTTTTGGGTACATGGTGCTCCGGCTCGATCACACGGGTGCAGAAGCTGCCGTCATTGGTCAGGAGCAGCAATCCCTCTGACTCCTTGTCCAGTCTGCCCACAGGGAACAGTGACATGGCGCGGTACTGTTCCGGCAGCAGATCCATGACCGTCTGTTCTGTTTCATCTCTTGTGGCTGTCACACAGCCCGCAGGTTTGTGTAGCATCAGATACATTGGCTGCACTGCTATGATTTCTCTGCCGTCCACTGCGATCACATCCGTTTCCAGACAATCCATACTGTGGTTTTCCGGCAGAAAGCCATTGACCAATACCCGTCCTTCTGCGACTAGCTGCTTTGTTTCCGCACGGGAAGCAATCCCCCGCTCCCGCAATAGTTTATCCAGTCTCATGACTCAGCGGATAATACCGTACACAAGCGGCTTGGCTGGTACAGGTTCCGCAGACATAAAAATGCAGTCCCGCAGCTGCGCAGCAGCCGCCTCCGCATCAGCTGTATTGGCTGCATGTACCGTGGCAAAGGCTTCACCCTCACCGACAACATCACCAATTTTCTTCAACAGCACCACACCAACAGAGGGGTCTATCCCGCTCTCCTTGGTCACACGGCCGCCGCCCAGTCTCAGAGATACCTTGCCGATCTCCAGCGCATCCATCTCAGCAATGTATCCGGCTTCTTTTGCCAAGACATCCAGCTGAACCGGAGCCTCCGGCAGCAGAGTCAGGTCTTGGACCACACGTGGATCACCGCCCTGCGCCTGTACAAATTCTGCAAATTTCTGTAGGGCAGAGCCATCCGCAATGGTACTGCGCAGTTTGCTTTTCGCTTCCTCCTCGGCAGCCGCAAGACCGGAAGCCGTCAGAATACAAGATCCAAGTTCCAGACACAAATCCAGAAGTTCCCCGTTATGTTCGCCACGCAGAGTTGCGATGGCTTCCTTCACTTCCAGTGCATTTCCTACAGTATTGCCGAGAGGCTGATCCATATCCGTGATAACTGCGACTGTATTCCGCCCTGCAAGATTGCCCACCTTGACCATACTCTGCGCCAACAGACGGGCATCCTCCTCCGTTTTCATAAAGGAACCCTTCCCCATCTTTACGTCCAACACAATGGTCTGTGCCCCGGTAGCCAGCTTCTTGGACATGATGCTGCTGGTGATCAGAGCAATATTATCCACTGTTCCGGTCACATCACGCAGTGCATACATCTTCTTATCCGCAGGCACAAGGTTTGCCGTCTGTCCCGCAATGACCATACCGACCTGCTCCAGCTGCTCCATAAACCGCTCCTGCGGAATATCCACACAAAATCCAGGGATACTCTCCAGTTTGTCCAGTGTGCCGCCAGTATGGCCCAGACCACGGCCGGACATTTTTGCCATTTTAACGCCCAGGCAGGCCAGCATAGGAACCAATACCAAACTGGTCTTATCTCCAACGCCGCCAGTAGAGTGCTTATCTGCTGTCACGCCAGTGATACCGCTGAGATCCAGCGTTTCACCGGAATGGGTCATGGCAAGAGTCAGATGCAGTGCCTCTATGGGCAGCATTTTTTGAAAATATACGGCCATCAGAAATGCAGACATCTGGTAGTCGGGGATCTCTCCTTTGGTATACCCTTCTACGATGAATTGAATCTCTTCTTCCGTCAGAGTTCCGCCGTCGCGCTTCTTGATAATCAGCTCACTCATTAACATAGCCACAGCCTCCTGTTGGTGGGATTTCTTTTATAAGTTTATTATACCACACTTTCCACTCTCCGCCAATATTAGCCCGGAAAGATCACATACTGTTTTCCCTCGATCTCACGCAGCAGAAAACTGCCGCCTCTGGGCAGGACCACACCCTCTGCGGGAAAAGCGATCAGCCTCTGCCGCCCGTTGGTGTGCAGAAGTGTACCATCGCCCATGTCCTGCCAGCAGATATCGGTTTCATGGATTGGAGGCTCCGGCTGCTTTGGCCGCAGCTCCTGCGTGCTGCAGTACTCGATGGGGTCGGGCAGATGGCAGAAATCGGCCATACTGAACTTTTTCCGCAAAGTTGCTTTCCCCTGCCCATCGGGGATCAATACCCCCAGATACCCCGGTTCTCCATTGCCGTACAGCCATAGCCGCACCATATCTCCACTCCACACTGCCTGTCCGCGGCAGACCATATATGCCCCCTCCCGACGCAGCTGCACACTGCCGCAGGTTTCACCGTCAATGATGATCGGAATGTTTTCCAAATCAGCACCTCCAAACATAAAAACTCCCCTTCCATTATATGGAAGGGGAGTTTTTGTTATTCGGTCAATGCAGGAAGTACATATTCACCGCGAACCATCAATGCAGTTTCCGTAACAGCAGTAAATATTGCATCGTCCTCAGCTGTCATGTACAGGTGATGGGCATACAGACCGGTATTTTCCGTCACTGTCTCACCCGTGGTCAGGTCAAGCACCGCACCACTGACACGAACATCGCCGCTGCGCACCAGCACTTCACATCCGGCTTCGCAGGTCATATTCTTGCCGGCCGCTACCGACACCGCCTGAAAGGCACCGCTGTATTCGGCATCTATCTGTGCTTCCAATTCTTCCACAGCTGCATTGGCCGTCTCAGTGGTCTTTGCCTCCAGTTCGGGGCGGAGCACTTCATTGAGATAGCTCAATGTAATCAGCGGGTCTTCCTCCGAACCGAGGGTGGTTGCCGCATAGGCAGTAATTCCGCCAAAAGCCGTCAAAATCAGACAAAACAGAACAAATTTCTGCAAGCGGTTTCTCATATGTACCTCCAAGTGCGATTTCTGTCGGGTACTGCCCGACCTTATAGTCCAAAACTGACCGCAATGGCATTATCCACGCGGTTCATGGTCTCACCGTCCAGCCGTCCCATTTTCTCGCGAAGGCGGGACTTATCCAGCGTGCGGATCTGCTCCAGCAGAATCACGCTGTCGCGGGTCAGGCCGACGCTCTGCCCCGACAGTTCAATGTGTGTCGGCAGCTTTGCCTTGCCGGTCTGGGATGTAATCGCCGCAGCGATGACGGTGGGACTGTGTTTATTTCCGGTGTCGTTCTGCACGATCAGCACCGGACGCATCCCGCCCTGCTCACTTCCGACCACAGGGCTCAGGTCTGCATAAAAAATGTCTCCTCGTTTTACGATACTCAATGGTTTCATCTCCGATGATGGGCCGCCCATTCCATACTATGTTTGCGCAATGGTATTCTCCCACACGGAGTTGAAAATTATACATGCTCAGTCTACATATACTCTGGGTACTCTCGGGCTGACCGCACACAGCAGTTCATAGGAGATGGTGCCGGCCAGTTCAGCCAGAGCGTCCACGCTCTGCTCGCCGCCAAAGATCTCCACGGGGTCACCTATCTGTACTCCAGGCAGGTCGGTGATGTCCACCATACACATATCCATACAGATGCGGCCACACTGTCTGGCCTTTTCCCCGCCAATGACCACTTCCAGTTGATTGGACAAGGCCCGGTGCAGACCGTCAGCATAGCCGATGGGCAGCACCGCAAAGCGGTGGGGGCGCTCACAGGTATATGTTCTGCCATAGCTGACTGTATCACCGGGCAGATGATCGGTGATCTCTGCCACACGGGTCATGAGCTTCATGACAGGCTTCAAGTCCAGCGCGCCGTGTTCAGACGCAGGGTACAAACCGTACTGCGCAATACCGGGACGCACCATATCTAAGTACATCTCAGGATAGTTTACCATTGCCCCGGAATTGGTGCAATGGCGCAGCGCAAACTTCTTCCCGGAAGTTTCTTCCAGCCAGCTCACACTGCGGGTGAAACGCAGAAACTGCTCTGCGGTAAAGTCATTGCCCAGCTCATCGGACACTGCAAAGTGGGTAAATACGCCCTGAGCATCCAGACCGGGCAACGCCATGGCCTGTGCCGCTGCCTCCAGCGCACCGTGCTGCATGACAGAAAATCCCGTACGGCTCATGCCGGTATCCAATTTCAAATGGATGGGCAAAGTCAGGCCGCTGCCATCCATTTCCGCAGACATCGCCTGTGCAAGGGACAAACTGCCCACAGCCTGACACACATCGCCCAGTACGGCAATATCTTTTGCCAGAAATGCAGGAGACGGGCCAAGGATCAAAAGCTGCGCCGTGATCCCTGCTTCCCGCAGCTGCACTGCCTCGTCATAGCAAGCCACCGCCATGTTGGTCACACCGATTTCTTCCAGCCGTTTCGCTACGGGGACGGCCCCGTGTCCATAGGCGTTGGCCTTGACCACTCCCAGATACCGGCAGCCTTCCGGCAGCTGTGCCTGCATATTTCTTACATTATGTTCCAGATTCCCCAGACTGATCTCCGCCCAGGTCCGTTTCATCATTCGTTCCATGATTCGCTTCCTCTATCTGTATGTTCGTCAGCGTACAAGTCGCTTTCACGATCCCGTCCTCCGCCAGCGTAGCAGCAACAGGGTCATACATTTCATTGATCCAGAGCGTAACCGATATGACATCGTCATAAATCAGCATGGCAGCCAGCAGATTTTCCTCAAACCAGACAGAATCCACCGTGCCGGTTTCCAGCGTTTCCCACACCATAGGCACCGCACTGATGGGTACGATCCCACTGCCCGTCAGGTCTCCGGTGGTCAGGATAGCACCGTCATATTCCAACTCCGAGGCATCTTCCCCAATGCGGGCGGTGATGCCCGACACAAATTCCGGTTCCCTCACCAGCACTGTCCAGATCTCACCGTCATAGGAATAATCCAGTGTGTACTCCTCCACAGTCTCGCCAAAGTCTGCCTGCACCTGTGCTGTCAGGGAAATGCCTGCTTCTGTCAGGCGGCTGCGCGCCGATTCAAATTTCTGTTCCTTGGTACTTCCGCAGCCCGTCAGCACCAGACAAAGTATCATTAGTGCGGAACAAATGAGTTTCCGCATTGTGATTTACCTTCCGATCATAGGTTTGATAATTTCCGGCAGGGCATCGATCATATCTGAGGGGGTCATGGAGTATTCCCCCAACCGCTCAGCACACAGATCCCCCGCTGCACCGTGGATACAGACCCCGGCCAGCACTGCTTGCCATGGGTCGATCTGTCCCAGCAGACCGCCGATAATACCTGCCAATACATCGCCGCTGCCGCCGGTGGCCATACCGGGATTTCCTGCGCGGCTGATATACACGCCTTTCTCATCAGGAAATGCGATTGCCGTCTCCGGCCCTTTCAGCACAGTGGTACAGCCATACTTTGCAGTGAATGTCGCTGCGGCTTCTGCAGGTGTTTTCCTCAAATCTCCACCTAGTCGGGCAAATTCTCCCGCATGAGGCGTGATGATCTTCCCCCGCAGCAGGTGCAGGTCATCCTTCACTGCATACAGCGCATCCGCATCGATCACCGTGGGAAGATCGCTGTTTGCAATGACATCCCGCGCAAACTGCATGGCATCCTCACCGCGGCCCAGGCCGGGACCAATGATGCACACATCGCTTGCCGCCAGTTTAGTCCTCACCTGCGCAAAGGTCAATGGTTTTTTCACCGGAAAAGGCATTGGTTCATCCAGTTTGGCCGCCACGATAGGGTATATCTCTTCCGGAACCCCAACACTGACCAGCCCCGCTCCGCTGCGTATTGCCGCACGGGCGCACAGACAGACAGCTCCGGTGTAGCCCACACTGCCTCCGAGAATCAGCAGCTTACCGTAATTGCTTTTATGCGTATTGCTCTTTCGTACCGGCAAAGTCATTTCGACCGCGGCAATTTCCATCACTGCCATATTCACCGCTGCCACCTCCCGCTTAAAACATATATATTATAGTATTGGCAAAAAAATAAGTCAATTTCATTCTGTTCTATTGCCAAATTCAGCAGTTTGTGCTATAAAATAAGAGTTATATCCAGAAACTGTGACCGGGAAGATAGTGAAAGTACCGCAATTCAGAGAAGGACGTCGTAGGCTGTGAGCGTCCCGTTGCGTTTTCGCTTAGTTCGCCCGTGAGTTCCGGCCAATCCCCGGCGGCAGCTGACCGTTATCCTGGCGTACAAGAGCGGCTATGTGACAGCCGAATGTGGGTGGTACCGCGGAAGATGTGCTTTCGTCCCTTTAGGAGGACGGGAGCTTTTTTATTTTTTCGATTGAACTTCTAAGCAAGATTCCCCGCCTGCGGCGATGGATATGCGGTATCCAGCAGCGCGTTCGTACCTGGCACAAAAACAGATTAAATTCTGTGAAGCCATTCTTTTATTTTGTTTATACCAATTTTTAAATAACCCCTTTGAAACGGAGGAAACAATACAATGAAAACTCTCTTGAGTGAACTGAGACAGCGGGCAGTTGCTGAGCTGACTGCCGCTCAGGATGCTGCCACTCTGGACAGCCTGCGTGTCAAGTACCTGGGCAAAAAAGGTGAGCTGACCGCTGTGCTGAAGCAGATGGGCAAGCTGTCCGCAGAAGAACGCCCCATCATGGGTCAGCTGGCAAACGAAATTCGTGCTGAGCTGGAAGGCACTCTGGAAACCAAGAAGCAGGAGATCGCTGCAAAGGCGCTGGAACTGAAGCTTCAGAGCGAAACGTTGGATGTGACCATGCCCGGCAAGAAGCAGGAGCTTGGCCGCAAGCACCCCATGTACAATGTACTGGACCAGATCAAGGAAATCTTTATCGGCATGGGCTTTGAGATCGTCGACGGCCCCGAAATCGAGCTGGCTGACTACAACTTCACCAAGCTGAATATTGACGAAGGTCACCCCTCCAGAGAATGGACCGACACCTTCTACTTTACCGAAGACAGCAAATATCTTCTGCGTACCCAGACCTCTCCCATGCAGGTACGTACCATGGAGACCCATCCCCTGCCCATCCGTATGCTGGCTCCCGGCCGCGTATACCGCAAGGATGAAGTGGATGCTACCCACTCCCCCATGTTCCATCAGATTGAAGGCATGGTCATCGACAAGGGCATTACCATGGCTGACCTGAAGGCGACCCTGAATCTGGTTGTTCAGCAGATCTACGGTGAAGGCACCGTGACCCGCTTCCGCCCCCACCACTTTCCCTTCACCGAACCCAGCTGCGAAATGGACATCCAGTGCCACAAGTGCGGCGGCAAGGGCTGCCCCACCTGCAAGGGCGAAGGCTGGATTGAAATTCTGGGTGCCGGCATGGTGCACCCCAAGGTTCTCTCCGGCTGCGGCATCGACCCCGACGAATACTCCGGCTGGGCATTCGGCATGGGTCTGGAACGTCTGGCTATGGGCGAATACAAGATCAATGACCTGCGTCTCATCTTCGAAAACGATGAACGCTTCCTGAAACAGTTCTAAGAAAGGAGACCGAACGAAATGCTGCTTTCCAGAAAATGGCTGAACGAATTTGTCAGCCTGCCCATTTCCGAAGTGGGCGACCATGACTTTGCCGAGGCAATGACCATTTCCGGCTCCAAGGTTGAAGTCACCACCAATCCCGGTGCTGAGATCAAAAACGTTGTCGTTGGCGTTGTCAAGGAGATCGTACGCCACGAAAATTCCGACCACATGTGGATCTGCCAGATCGATGTGGGTGCAGAAGAGCTGGTGCAGATCGTAACCGGCGCACAGAACGTCAAAGTCGGCGACTATGTTCCCGTTGCAATGCACAACTCCTGGCTGCCTGGCGGTGTACACATCACCAAGGGCAAGTTGCGTGGTGTTGTTTCCAACGGCATGCTGTGCTCCGTAAAGGAACTGAATGTCACCACCCATGACTTCCCCTATGCCATTGATGATGGCATTTTTATCCTCAGTGATGATCCCGAGCTGGCAGGCACTTTGACTCCCGGCCAGGATATTCTGCCTATCATCGGCGGCGACGACAGCCTTGTTGAATTTGAGATCACGCCCAACCGTCCTGACTGCCTGTGCATGTTGGGTCTGGCAAGAGAAGCTGCTGTTACCTTCAACAAGCCTCTCATGCTCCACGACCCTGTCGTCAAGGCAGAGGCCGGCGATGACATCAACAACTACGCTTCTGTTACCATTGAAGACGCAGAGCTGTGCCCCCGCTACACTGCCCGTCTGGTCAAGAACGTCAAAATCGCCCCCTCTCCCCTGTGGATGCGTGAGCGTCTGCGCGCAGCAGGCATGCGTTCCATCAACAACATCGTTGACATCACCAACTATGTCATGCTGGAACTGGGCCAGCCCATGCACGCATTCGACTTCAGCTGCGTAGAAGGCGGTCACATCATTGTCCGCCGCGCAAAGGAGGGCGAAACTCTGACCACCATCGAAGGTGCAACCAGACAGCTGACTCCCAACATGCTGGTCATTGCCGATGAAAACAAGCCCGTTGCTGTTGCAGGCATCAAGGGCGGCGAAAACTCCGAAATTGTGGGCGACACCGCAATGGTTCTGTTTGAGTCCGCAAACTTCCATGGTCCCACCACCCGCCGCACCGCTACCGCTCTGGGTATGCGTACTGACGCTTCCGCCCGCTTTGAAAAGGGGCTGGACGTAGAAAACACTTATCTGGCCGTGCAGCGCGCCTGCGAACTGGTGGAAATGCTGGGTGTCGGCGAAGTTGTGGAAGGCGTCATCGACGTCATGCCCAACAAGCGTGAAGCAACCAAGCTGACTCTGGTTCCCGATAAGATCAACGCTCTGCTGGGTACTGATATTCCCCGCGAGGAGATGGTAAAGTATCTGCTGGATCTGGGCTTCGGCGTAGAAGGCGATGAGATCACCGTTCCCTCCTGGCGCATGGACGTGGAACACTACTCCGACATCGCAGAAGAAGTTGCCCGTTTCTTCGGCTATAACAACATCCCCAACCAAATGGCTGCTTCCGGTGTCAGCGCTGGCGGCTACTCCGAAAAGCAAAAGTTTGAAATGGAGCTGGGCGCTGCCTGCCGTTCCTGCGGCTATGATGAGATCATCACCTACTCCTTCATCAGCCCCAACTACTACAACAAAATCAATCTGCCTGAAAACAGCCCCAAGCGTGACTCCTTCAAGATTCTGAATCCTCTGGGCGAAGATACCTCCATCATGCGCACCACAACCCTGCCTTCCATGCTGGAGATCATCTCCCGCAACTACAACTACCGCAACAAGAGTGCAAAGCTGTATGAGATCGGCAAGATCTACCTGAAGCGCGAAGGCGACCTGCTGGCCGACGAACCCCGCATCCTGAGCCTGGGTGCTTACGGCAGCGACATGGACTTCTTCAACATGAAGGGTGTCATCGAAACCATCTTCGAACAGTTCCACACTGAGGATGTATGGTTTGAAGCAGATTCCACCAATCCCTCCTACCACCCCGGCCGCTGCGCAAAGGTATTTGCAGGCGGACAGGAGATCGGTGTATTCGGTCAGATCCATCCTCTGGTCGCAGCAAACTATGGCGTGGATGCTGAGATCTACACCGCAGAACTGAGCTTTGATGCCATGATGGCTGTCAAGGGTGGTCTGCCGGTTTACCAGCCCCTGCCCAAGTTCCCCGCTTCCACCAGAGACATCGCTGTGGTCTGCGACATTTCCGTTCCTGTGGCAAAGCTGGCACGCTGCATCAAGAATGCAGGCGGCGCTTATCTGGAACAGTGCGATCTGTTCGACGTCTATCAGGGTAAGGGCGTTGCAGAAGGCAAGAAGTCTGTTGCATTCAACCTGACCCTCCGTGCCGAAGACCGCTCTCTGACCGGTGAAGAAGCTGAAAACACCGTCAAGAAGATCCTCTCAGCTTTGGAAAAGGAATACAATGCTGTTCTGCGATAATTCGACAAATTACGACACCGCTGCCCCACAAGGCGGCGGTGTTTTGTCAATTTAAGTAAATCTGAAACTATTTTGTAAGAATTCTTATGTTTTTTCGCTTTACATCTGACGTGTTTTCCTGTATGATATGGACAAGTATCAAAGTGACCCATTTGATCATAAAGGAGGTATACTGATGGAAGACGTCACCAGAAAGTTTGCTGCGCTGGATCATAAAACCGAGATCAAGGAAATCCTTTCTTCGGTATACGATTCTCTGCTGGTAAAGGGCTATAATCCCATCAATCAGTTGGTCGGGTACATTATTTCCGAAGACCCCACATACATCACCAACTACAATAATGCCCGTGCCCTCATCTGCCGCATCGACAGAGACGAGCTGCTGCAGGAATTGCTGGTCAGCTATCTTGGCAAATAAAGAACTTCAAGGAAGGTCTTGAAAGACCTTCCTTGATTTTTTGCTGCCCGCTAGTCGAAATTCTGCCAAGCCATTCCCGCAATTTCGGCTATTCAATATTTTTCAATTTTCTTAAAATTAGCTATTGACATTTTTCTCAAAAAGTGTATAATATCATTTGTTCGTAGCGGATTTGTGTAATGGTAGCACACCGGACTCTGACTCCGTTTGTGAGGGTTCGAATCCTTCATCCGCTGCCACACCCCGAATGTGAAAACATTCGGGGTGTTCTTTTTGCCGCACAGCTGTGCGGCTTTTTTGTTTCTCGGACCATTTTTTCAGATTTTCAGTCATCTGATTGTGCTTTCCCGCTTTTTCGGGTATGCTATATCAAATATCACATAAAAGGAGAACGGTATGCTGTTTTCAAGCATTACATTTTTATATGTCTTTCTGCCGGTCACACTGCTTGTGTACTATCTTGCACCGAAGCAGGCAAAAAACACCGTATTGCTGATTTCCAGCCTGCTGTTTTATTTCTTTGGCGAGCAGGAATACACTTTGCTGCTGATCCTTTCCTCCGTATCTGACTATCTCCACGGCCTGTATATCGAATCCCGTCGAGGCACAAAACAGGCACAGGCTGCCCTAGTCAGCTCCATTGTCATCAACCTGGGCATGCTGGGCATCTTTAAATATCTGGACTTTTTCATCGGCAGCATCAACAGTCTGCTTGGAACCGCGATCCCCTTGAGCGGACTGCCGCTGCCCATCGGCATCAGCTTTTTTACTTTCCAGACTATGAGCTACACCATCGACGTGTACCGGGATCAGGCCCATGCAGAGCGCAGCTTCCACAGCTTCGCCACATATGTCTGCTTGTTCCCGCAGCTGGTAGCCGGCCCTATCGTGCGGTATACCGATATTCAGGCGGAACTCAACGACCGTACACTCACCCTCGACCGTTTTGCAGCAGGCGCACGACGCTTCGCCGTGGGGCTGGGGAAAAAGGTGCTGATTGCAAACCTGCTGGGCGAGCTGGTATCGGTTTATCAGAACACTCCAAATCAGACCGTTCTGTTTGCATGGGTCAGTGCGCTGGCCTATGCCCTGCAGATCTATTATGACTTCTCCGGTTACAGCGATATGGCAATCGGACTTGGCCACATGCTGGGCTTTACTTTCCCGGAAAACTTCCGGTATCCGTTCTGTTCCAGAAATATCACTGAATTCTGGCGGCGATGGCACATGACCATGAGCTTCTGGTTCCGTGATTATGTCTACATCCCGCTGGGGGGGAACCGCTGCAGCAGTATGCGATGGATTTTCAATGTGATGACCGTATGGCTGCTGACCGGCCTGTGGCATGGAGCAGCATGGAACTTTGTGGCATGGGGACTGTGCTATGGTCTCATCCTGCTTGCAGAAAAGTTCTTCCTGAGAAATATCCTTGACCGCATCGGGCCACTGACCTATGTGTATCAGTGGATCATTACCATGGTCATGTTCACCATCTTCAATGGCGTGGATGTGCTTGAAACGCTGGGCATCATGTTCGGTGGTGCAGCTTTGGTGGATCCCACCGCAGTGTACTATCTGAAAAGCTATGCCGTGGTGCTGGTCATGGGGATCATCGGTGCAGCCCCCGTGGTAAAGCATATCGCCGAAAAAGTGGAACACTCCCCCGTTGTCACAGTCTTGGAGCCGCTCCTGACTGCAGGGCTTTTAATTCTTTCCACTGCCTATCTCATTGACGGGTCCTTCAACCCGTTCCTGTATTTCCGGTTCTAAAGGAGGGCATCACATGAAACTGCGAAGTATTTTGACCTCCCTGGCATTTGCTCTGCCGCTGCTTCTGCTGGCGCTGTTCCATATTGTGCTGCCGGACAGCGATGTCTCTGTCACAGAGCGCAGGACATTGGAACAGCTTCCCGCATTCAGCAGCAAAGCCATCATAGACGGCAGCTACGGTGAGAAACTGGAGGAGTATCTGCTGGACCAGTTCCCTCTCCGGGATAACCTGCGCAGCCTAAAGGCCTTCTGGCAGTTCGACGTTTACAAACAATTGGACAACAATGATATTTATCGCGTTCATGATCAGGTCTGCAAGCTGGACAGCGTGTTGAAAACAGAGGAAGTAACTGCCCTTATCCGCAATACCAACAAAATATATGAAAATTATCTGCAGGGCATGAATGTGTTCTTTGCACTGATCCCCGACAAAAACTATTTTGTCGCTGAACCAAACGGATATCCTGCTCTAGACTATGCCCAAATGGAACAACTGCTGCAGAGTGGATTGAACAATGAGATTTCCTATCTGGGCATGACACCGTTCCGCGCGCTGACTATTGATGACTACTATCGCACAGACATCCACTGGATGCAGCAAAGCCTACAGCCCGTTGTGGACAGCATCACAACTGCGCTGGGCACCGGCTCTGCTGACTTATCAACTTACACCTCATCGAATCACACGCCGTTCTATGGCAGCTACTACGGACAGTCTGCGCTGAACATGAAACCGGACGTTTTGACCACCCTATCCAACGCAGTCACAGATGGCTGTATCGTCACTGGGCCGGAGCTGGACGAGGAGCAGCCCGTATACAACCAAGCAGATTTTCAGGATATGGACGGCTACAATATTTTTCTGGGTGGCCCACAGGGCATTGTCACCGTGGCGAACCCGAACGGCACCACAGGAAGAGAGCTTGTGATTTTCCGTGACTCCTTTGCCTCCAGCCTGGCACCCCTGCTGATGGAAAGCTATGACACCATCACCCTCATTGACCTGCGGTATCTGGCAAGCGTAAATGTAGGCAAATTTATCGAGTTTACCAATCAAGACATCCTATTCCTGTACAGCACCACATTGGCCAACAGTGGAAAACTACTAAAATGAGAAAGAACCTCACAACTGTGAGGTTCTTTCTCATTTATAGTGTGATCCAATATCTGCGGATCACCTTTTCTCCTTCGAGAACTTTGTTCTCCAGTATTCCACCGTTGTGCTCAATGGTTTTTGCGGAAGCAATATGATCATCATAACAGGTGACCAGCGCCTGTTCGATGCCTAGTTCCCGGCATTGATCCAGAGCCAGACGAAGCATTTCCTTTGCATAGCCCTTTCTGCGATGGGCAGGGGCCACGCTATATCCAATGTGTCCGCCGAACTGAAGCAGCCAGTCATTAAGCCTGTGGCGAATGTCGATCATTCCCACCAGGGTATCACACTCGTCCACCGCCAGATAGGTCGTTGCGGGCACCAACCCTGCAGGAACGGTCTCCTCACAGAGCTTCTTGTTCCAATCGGCAAACCACACCTCAAAACTCTCCGCACTATCCAAACCACCGGTACCGTCCATGCTGTCACCGGCAGCCAGAAACGCTTCCTTATACGTCATGATCTGCGCACCATATTCCGGTGCAGGATAAACCAACCGAATCACCGTGCAACCCCCAACTTTTCTAAAAGCATATCGTCCAAATCGCCAAAGCAGACTACATCCGGCTGCTTTGCAGGATGGTCTGCAATGATTTTTTCCACTGTGATCATATCGTACCAGCGGCCGAATTTATACCCTGCCTGATGAAGTTTCCCCACCTGCTCATAGCCCATGGCATGATGGAACTTGAGGCTGTCGTGGGTAAGATATTCATCCTCCACATCTACCCCTGCCACCAGCGCATACAGGTTTGTGATATTCTGGGCCTTCAGCAGGGCTTCCATAGTCTCATACAGCTTTCTGCCCACACCCAGGCTGCGGCAATCTTTCTTCACATACACACTCAGCTCCACCGCCCAGCTATACGCCTTCCGTACCCCATAGGGATGGGCATAGGCATAGCCGACGATCGTACCGTCATGCACCGCTGCCAGATAGGGAAACTGTTCCAGCACTTCTGCAATGCGGCGGGCAAATTCTTCCACCGTGGGAGCCTCGTATTCAAAACTGATGGCTGTGTTCTCCACGTAAGGCGCATAGATATTCAGCAGCTCCTGCGCATCTGCAACAGTCGCAACTCTGAGCTGAACGGTATTCATAATACTGCCTCCAAAAAAGTTTTCCACATTCTACCACGACTGTTCGTTCTTTGCAATACATCTGTCCTTTCTTGACACTCCATATTCGCTCTGCTAAAATATTTTTATAACAACTCCTAAAAAGGAGAATCCCTATGACAAACAATCACAAATTAACCTTTGCCGCTGTGTGCATGATTTGCTGCTTTGCCCTTCCGTTTTTTGCAAACCATAGCCCCGACGCAGCAAAAATGCTGTGTCTGATGCATTTTCCTGTCATGGTGTGCGGCATGATGTGCGGTGCGCCATGGGGCGTAGCCGTTGGTGTCACAGCACCGATCCTGCGCAGCCTAGCCTTTGGTATGCCCGCTATGTTCCCCGAAGCCTGCGCCATGTGCATTGAAATGGGTGTATATGGTCTGGTCTGCGGTCTGAAAGCCAATGATCCCCGCAGGGAATCTGCAAAGATTTTTTTTGATTTGGTCCTCGCCATGATCGCCGGACGCATTGCATGGGGCATCGCTATGACGTTCCTCGCTTACTTCTCTACTACAACCTTCTCTGTTCAGGAGTTTCTCAACGGTGTGACCATCACATGGCCCGGTATTGCACTACAGCTCATGTCCCTTCCCCCGCTGATCGTATTCTTACAGACCATTTATTACCCCGAGGAAATTCGGGAAATATGATGTTACAAAAAATACCCCGGTTTTAAAACCGGGGTATTTTTTGGTTCAATTCTAAAATCAGGCAGTATAAATGGTCTTGCCTTCCTTGATGGTTTCCAGAACCACAATGTCCTTGATCTTGTCGCCATCGACAGTCAGGGGATTGGAATCCAGAATGACCAAGTCCGCCAGCTTGCCGGCAGTGATGGATCCCTTGGAATCCTCTTCAAAGATCTGATATGCGCCGTTGATGGTGATCGCCTTCAGTGCTTCATAAGCGGTCAGTTTCTGGTCTTCCCCCAGAACACGGCCTGCAGGAGTGATGCGGTTGACTGCATTGTGAACAGCGAACAGTGCATTGGGGTTCACAACGGGAGAGTCCTGATGCATGGTGTAGTTGATGCCGCGGTCCAGTGCTGCGCGGATGGGGCTGATGTGCATGCCGCGGTCATGGCCCAGAACCGAGGTGTAGTGGTAGTCACCCCAGTAGTGGATGTGATCCAGGAAGAAAGAAGCAACCATACCGATCTCAGCCATACGATCCAGCTGATCATCACGGACAGTCTGGCAATGCACCATCACTGGACGCAGATCCTTCTTCAGACCGGTCTCTTCAATGGCCTGGGTATAACAGCGAATCAGCTGTTCGCAGGCTGCGTCGCCGTTGCAGTGGACATTCAGCTGCCAGTCATTTTCCAGACACAGCTTTGCCGCCTTGACCACTTCTTCATCGGGATAGATGGGGAAACCGCAGTAATCTGCGCTCTGACCATCGGGAACTTCATAGTAGGGCTTGCTGAGCCATGCGGTCTTGCCCTGGGGAGAGCCATCCAGAAACAGCTTGTATCCGCCGATGCGGGTGTGATTGGTGTAGGGGCCTGCCTTCTGGCCCTTGACCAGAACCTCTTCTGCAATACCGGGATCTGCCAGACCAACGACGTCAATTTGAATAAAGCCCATCTGTCCGCCATAGTTCAGCAGCTGCAGCTCGCCGTTAGTCACACGGCCGTCCTGTGCGGTGGTCAGACCATAGGAAGCGTACAGGTTGGAAGCCTTGCCGATTGCGCCCAAAACTCTTTCAAAGCTGGGGGGCTGGGTCTTGGCCTGAACTGCGGGATCCATATAAGCCATTTCGGTGACCAGACCATGAGGCGTACCATCCGGCAGCATTTCTACGGTGCCGCCTTCTGGAACTTCAAAGTCGCCCCAGTAGCCCAGCATCTGCAGAGCCTTGGTATTCAGAACGGACATATGACCGGAAGCGTGGATGCAGGAGATGGGAACTTCGGTGCTAATGGTGTCCAGATCATGACGGGTGATGTGTTGCTGATCGGGGAATACGGAGGGGTCATAGCCCATAGCCATCAGCCAGTCGCCCTTTGCCCATGCGTCCATATTTTCTTCGTAGTTCTTCTTGAACTCTTCCAGCAGTGCTTCCTTAGTGTCGCAGCGGCCGGAGGGAGAGGGCTTTGCATTAACCATCAGCAGAGAGTAAGCAACAGCGGTGAAGTGAGAGTGAGGATCAATAAAGCCGGGCAGCAGAGTCTTGCCTGCCAGATCTCTTACGACCGTTTCGGCATCCTTTAATGCCAAAATTTCTTCGTTGGTGCCAACCTGAATGATCTTGCCGTCTTCCACCAGAACTGCCTGTGCAGAAGGCAGGTTTTCGTCCATGGTAACGACCTGGGCGTTGTGGAAAATAATTTTTGCCATGAGGGTTCCTCCTTGAATATTGTGGGTTATTATACGGCGATTTCTCGCAAATCTGCATCCTTTATGCAGAAATAATTACTTATCCAGCTTGTATTCCTTCCACTTATTGACAGCGAATACAGTCAGAGCAGCCATATTAATCGCACAGACAACGAACAGCAGCAGGTCAACAACGTCGAATACGATATTGAAACCGAACACTGCCAGAGTGCCTGCGGAGAAGATGGCAATAATGTAGATTACGATGTTGGTATTTTCCTTGCCATTAAACAGGGTAGACAGGAAGTAATAGGAGCTCAGCAGCACAGACAGACCGGACAGCAGAGAGAAGATGCACAAAACGATCAAACCAAAGCCGCCTGCAATATGCTGCGCAGTGAAGAAGTAGCCCTTCAGACGTTCGATGCCTTCAGCGGGGAATGCGATCAAACCGTGGGTTTCACCGTAGGAAGCAATGTAAGTAGTAACCAGAATGGAGACAACAATTGTCAGGCAGGTGGGCAGCAGAGAAACCACAGCAGCTTCTCTGGGTTCGGAGTCAGCTTCACGAGCAGACATACCCAGAGTGCCCAGACCAGTTTCGGAAGACTGCAGCACACGCTGAATGCCCAGAATGAAGCCCATAGGCATACCCAGACCTGCATTGACAGGATTCAGCAAACCTTCAAACACACCTGCAACATAGGTGGGCAGATAATCGATGGTCTTAATGAAGAAGAAGATAAAGAACACAATATATGCACCAACCGCAATAGAAATCATGTAGGTCATTGCGTTGATGAAGATGTGATGCTTTCTAGACAGAACAACCAGACTGACCGCTGCTACCAAAGGCAGAACGATAAACAGCCAGCGCTGTACTTCAGACAGAGAAATGTTCAAATATTCGCCGGTGATAATAGTCACAACGGAGTCGATCCCGCTGAACTGGAAACCGCCGAAACCAAAGATATGCAGAGCACAGAAGCCAACTGCATAAACCATCGCCAGCTTGGGGTTGAGCAGCATACCGATATATTCCTTAGGGGTTTTCTGCATAACCTTGGCGATCAGAGTTTCTGCATAAGATACGGGAACCATGATCAGGGAACCGATCAATGCCCAAATTGCCAATGCTTCCAGCTGCACCTGCCCCGCGCCTACCAGTTTGGAACAGGAGCCAAGAACACCAATGATTGCACCGGTACCGATCATTGCCCCCAGAGAAATAACTGCAGGTCCGACAATGTGGGCTGCATCGACCTTTGCCGGCTTGGTAGTCTGAGGCTGGATTACGGTGAAAGTGCGGATAATCAGAAACAGGCCAACAACCATAACCAAAGGCAGGAAAATCGGCCAGACAGTATTGGAAATTGCACCAATCACATGTTCAACAGTTTCAAGAATGCTCACTTGTGAAATCCTCTTTTCTTTAATTTGTCAATATTTATAAATAAGACAAAAGCCGCGCTCTGTTTACTTAATCTGTCCAACAGATATAGCATATCATATAATTTTTATATCGTCAATTATATAACAAGTTGTTTCTGCAGCACAAACAAAAATTTGTACAGATGCGCAGAGTTTTATCCTATTCATATACGAAAAAAATGAGCTGCCGTTATCATGGCAACTCCAGAAATAAAAAGCAGCGCAATCTCCATTACAGTCTTCGCTCGCTCTGTCCTTGTGCCTGAGGAGTTGCGCCATTTCTGCGGCCTTGCCCCTTCGGCCCCCACGAACGGTGGAAGTCTCTGGAGTACCTCCGTATTTCGGTTTCTTTCTGATTCCAAAAAACATCTAAGGCAACTTATATTCTATATATATATATTATCACATTTACCAAGAAAACGTCAACATAAATCAGGTCCTTGCACTGTAACTCCGTGGAATAGTAACACAAATCGCATCTGTCAAGACATTATATTTACAACTGTCAAGATAATAACGACCAAATTTGCGAAAAAGCATTGCTACAAACGAATTTCCGTGCTAAGATTGTCGTTAAGGAAAAAATAGTTTCCTGAAAGGGGAAAACGATTATGAGTTTGAAAGACTCCAATGAAAAGCTGAACATGACCATGCTTTGCGACTTCTATGAACTCACCATGGGCAACGGCTACTTCCATTCTAAAATCCGTGACAAGATCACTTATTTTGATGTATTCTTCCGGAGAGTTCCCGACAACGGCGGTTTTGCCATTATGGCCGGTTTGGAACAAGCCATCGAGTATATCAACAATCTGCACTTCTCCGAAGAAGACATCGAGTACCTGAGAGGCAGAAACCTGTTCTCCGAAGAATTTCTGGAATATTTGGCAAACTTCGAGTTCACCGGCGATATATGGGCAATTCCAGAAGGTACGCCTATTTTCCCCAATGAACCAGTCATGGTCGTCCGTGCCCCCGCGATTCAGGCACAACTGCTGGAAACCTACCTGCTGCTGACGTTCAACCACCAGAGCTTGATCGCTACCAAAGCAAAGCGTATCTGCCGCGCCGCAAACGGCAGAACTGTTCTGGAATTCGGTTCCCGCCGCGCACAGGGCTCCGATGCTGCGCTTCTGGGCGCAAGAGCTGCGTATATCGGCGGCTGCAACGGTACTGCCTGCACCATCGCCGATGAGGTTTACGGGATCCCTGCCGGCGGTACCATGGCACATGCATGGGTGCAAATGTTTGACAGCGAATATGAAGCCTTTAAGACCTACTGCGAGATCTATCCCACCAATGCTACCCTGCTTGTGGACACCTATGATGTTTTAAAATCCGGTGTGCCCAATGCCATCCGGGTCTTCGATGAAGTCCTCAAGCCCAAGGGCATCACCAAGTGCGGCATCCGTCTGGACTCTGGCGATATCGCATACTTCTCCAAGAAAGCACGCAAAATGCTGGATGATGCCGGCTGGACGGACTGCCAAATTACCGCTTCCAACTCTTTGGATGAACATCTGATCCGCGATCTGCTGCTGCAGGGTGCAAAAATTGATGTCTTTGGTGTGGGTGAACGCCTGATCACTGCAAGAAGCGAGCCTGTATTTGGCGGCGTTTACAAGCTGTGCGCAGTGGAAGACGACGACGGTAACATTACCCCCAAGATCAAGATCAGCGAAAATGTGGCCAAGATCACCAATCCCGGCTACAAGCGCGTGTACCGCTTCTTTGAAAAGTCCACCGGCAGAGCCCGTGCCGACTACATTGCTCTGGCAGACGAAGAATTCGACATTGAAAACGAAGATCTAACCATCCGCGACCCCAATGCCACCTGGAAGGAATTTGTCATTCCTGCCGGTGAATATGAAGCCCGCGAACTGCTGGTCCCCATCTTTATCGGCGGCAAGCAGGTCTACCAGTCTCCCTCTCTGGATGAGATCCGCGATTACTGCACCAGACAGGTCAAGACCCTGTGGCCGGAAGTCAAGCGTTTCGAAAATCCCCATACCTATTATGTTGACCTTTCCGACAAGCTGCTGGAACTGCGCAACAACATGCTGAACGAAAAGAGAAAGCGCAATTAAGGAGGCCTTGTATGAACGCGGAAACCCGCAGAAAAAAAATTGTGGAACATCTGTCCCAGTCCACTGTTCCTGTCAGTGCCACGGTGCTTGCAGGCCTGTTTTCTGTGAGCCGTCAGGTCATCGTCGGCGATATTGCTTTGCTCCGTGCTTCCGGCGCTGAGATCACCGCTACCCCTAGAGGCTACGTTATCACAGCAGCTGAACATAGTGGATTGATCAAAACTGTCGCATGCCTGCATACCGAAGCACAGACGGAAGAGGAACTGTGCATCTTTGTTGATAACGGCTGTGTGGTGGAAGATGTTGTTGTGGAACACCATATTTACGGTCAGATCACCGGTCAGCTGAATCTGGCTTCCCGCTATGATGTCAGTCAGTTCATGGACAAGCTGAAGGAAAAGAGTGGGGCATCCCTGTCCAGCCTCACCGACGGCATCCATCTGCATACACTGCGCTGTCCGGATAAAGCCGCCTTCGATCGCGCCTGTCAGGCGCTGGAGAAAGCCGGAATCTTGCTGAAACATTAAACAAAAAACGCCTCGCAGAGTTTCGTTCTCAAGGACGAAATAAGATTCAATCATTTTTGGCGCGACATGTGCGTAGCGAAAAATACATATCAGCCTGCAAGTCCATCGTGTTAGCGAGGACGTCTCTGTCAAAATGCTCCGTAGGAGTATTTTGACAGACTCAAAAAACGGCATCTCATACGAGATGCCGTTTTGCTTTTATCCTTCTGTCTGTGCTGCCAGATCACGGAACAGGCGGTCCAGTTCCGGAAACTGCCGCTTGAGCACAATCGGTCTTCCGGCAGGATTGGTAAAACAGTGCTCACTGTGTCCTTCCGCCACCAACAGACCGGTGGCCGTATTCTTCATTTCATAACCGATGATCAGACGCACGCCGGAAAAGGCTTTGATCCAGACACGGACAGCGATCTCGTCATCGAAGGTAGAGGACTGTTTATACTTACACTCCACTGCTGTCACAGGAGAGAGCATTCCATCGGATTCCATACGGGCATAGCTGTAGCCAATCCCTTCCAGAAACCAGATACGGGCCTCCTCCATCCATTTGATATAATTGGAATGGTGGGTAATGCCCATCTTGTCGGTTTCATGATACTGTACTTTGCGGATATATGCACTCATTTTATTTGCCTCACTGCTTTAGAATATTGCAAGCATAGCAGATATTTTCCTTTTTCGCAACAAAAAGCACCCATGCAGATTTGCGTGGGTGCTTACCTATTTTATTATGCAGTTTCCAGACGGGAAGAAATATACGCCCGCACTTCGGATTTCGGAATTTCCAGCGCAACGGACAGTTCCCCGAACAACAGGTCTTCCGCACGTTTCATATACCGCTCGTCGATAGCGCCGAATTTACGCTTCTGGCTTAGAACTTCCTTTTTCTTCCGATGCAGAGAAATGGTCAGCTCGATCAAGTCTGCGCAGCTATGACTGCTCAACTTCTGTTCGTAGTATTCCTGAAGCTGGCGCAAAGCATTGTTGTAGTAAGGCTTTGCATCCACATGAGGGATCCCGTCGATCAGGCTTCTGGCCTCGTCGCCGGTAATGATCGGGCGCATAAACATCTTGGTATCCACCGGCACAGAAATCTTGCACTCCTGATATACTGGCTTAATAATGTAATAAGCCTTTTCTTCAGCAGTATGCGGCACTTCGATCATTTTGATTTCATCGATCACACACACGCCATTGCTTCCATATATGATTCTGTCACCGATCTGATACATATGCCGCCTCCGTTCTGTCTCCAGTCAATTAACATTTGTATTCTACCACATTTTTCCGAAAAATGTAAGCACTTTTTATGCATTTACACAAAATTTTATGATAATTAAAGCAATTAGCCTGCAGTTTTACATTTCTCGCAGTTAAAACACACCTAAGCCGAAAAGAATCTCCAAAAATGCGACAAAAACAGAAAATATTTTATGACTGCGAAAGATTTTTTTATAAAATAAACATTCTCAAAAATCTTTACATTTTTTCACGCGCGTGATACAATAACTCGACTTATTTTTAAATGTATTTTTGGGAGGGCATTATGGATCAGATCGATTACGCCATTTTGAATATACTCAAGCAGAATGCAAGAGAAACCGCCTCCAACATCAGCAAGGAAGTGCACTTGTCCGTCTCTTCCGTCATGAACCGTATTCGCCAGATGGAAGAAAATGGTGTGATCAAGGGCTATGAAGTCAAAGTAGACAGCAAAAAACTGGGCTTCGACGTCACCGCATTTATGGAAGTCAGTCTGGAACACCCCAAGTACTATGACAGCTTCACCGAAGCGATCATCAGTCATCCCAACATCGCCGACTGTTATTATTTCACCGGCAACTTCGATTTCCTGCTGCACATCACCTGCACTTCTTCCGATGAACTGGAGGCCGTTCACCGCGAGATCAAGTGCATTGAGGGCGTTTCCGGCACCCACACCCACTTCGTACTGAAGACAGTCAAGGCCGGTCAGTATCCCTTGAAATCAAAAAACGCTCAATAAACAGACCATACTCTTTACTGCGCTATCAATGAAAAGCGATAGCGCAGTAAATTTTTTTGTCAAAACCTCTTTTTGAAAAATACTTTTTCCTCTTCCTGCAAAATCATTGACATAAATGCGGGATTCTTTATAATATGAACCAGGCGATGCAACCCATCAGGGTATTTGGATTCAGTCATGACATGGGACACCACCTGTCATGGCTGTTTTTGTTTTTGCATTCCCGTAATTTGATGATAAAGGACGAATTCGTTATGGAAAGAATTGCTTATTACAACGGTAAAATTGATACCCCCGAAAACCTCACGGTTCCCTTCCTGGATCGTGTCTGTTTCTTCGGCGATGGCGTGTATGATGCAACTGCATCCTCCAACGGCGTGATCTACCTGCTGGATGAACACGTTGACCGTCTGTACAACTCTGCCGGTCTCATCGGCATTAAGATCCCCTATACCAAGGATGAACTGAAAGCCATTCTCAACGATGTCGTTTCCCGCGTTGATAACAAGCACAACATCGTATACTTCCAGGTGACCCGCGGCACTGCGCCCAGAAACCATGCCTTCCCCGGCGATGATGTGCCTGCAAACCTGTGGATCATGGTCAATCCCAAGCAGTTCCGCGACTTCAGTGTGCCCATGAAGCTGACCAGCATGGAAGATAAGCGTTTCCTGTACTGCAACGTCAAGACGCTGAACCTGCTGCCCAGTGTTCTGGCTGCACAGAAGGCAGAAGTCGACGGCTGCGACGAAACCGTCTTCCACAGAGGAAACATTGTCACCGAATGTGCACACTCCAATGTCTCCATTTTGAAGGACGGCATTATTTATACCCATCCCAACGATGAATACATCCTGCCCGGCATCGCAAAGAACCACTTCTTCATTGCTTGCAACAAGCTGGGTATCCCCGTCAGCCAGACCGCGTTCACTCTGGACGATCTGCGCAATGCTGATGAAGTCTTCGTCACCAGTTCCTCCAACTTCTGCTCCTTTGCAGATACCTTTGAAGGGAAGCCTGTTGGCTGCAAGACTCCTGAAACAGTCAAGGCAATTCAGGATGCTGTCATTCAGGAGTACCTGAACTACTGCGGTATCGACAGCCTGTAATCTGTTTGAGGTAGCCTGATGACGGATGTACAGTTCTATCCGGCGGGTGACAGCAGTGTTGTGGTGCAGTTTGGCAGTGCCATCTGTCCCGACACCAACCGCCGTATCGCCGCTTTCATCAATGCGGTGGAGCAGGCACACCTGAAAGGTGTCTGTGAGCTGATTCCTACATTCTGCACCGTTTCGGTAATATACGATCCCTGTAAAATCGGGTATGCAAAGCTGGTGAAGAATCTTCACCGGCTTTTGCCTCATCTGGGCACTGAAACTGCGGAAAAAAAGAAAATTCACATTATCCCCGTGTGCTACGGCGGCACATTTGGGGAAGATCTTCCTTTCGTTGCAAAGCACGCAGGCATGACCGAACAGGAGGTCATCGATCTGCACTCCGGTCAGGATTACCTGATCTATATGCTGGGATTTCTGCCCGGCTTCTCCTATCTGGGAGGATTGGATGAGCGCCTGCATACCCCAAGACTGGCCACCCCTCGCGTGAAAATTCCCGCAGGCAGTGTAGGCATTGGCGGTGAGCAGACCGGCGTGTATCCTCTGGACTCCCCCGGCGGCTGGCAGCTGATCGGTCGTACGCCCCTGCGGCCTTATGACCCAAATCGTAACCCCGCCATTTTATACAGTGCCGGTGACTAGATCCGCTTTGTACCCATCACACCGGAGCAGTACCGTGAACTGGAACGGGAAGTAGCCGAAAACCGCTATACCCATCGCATCGAGTGGGGGGTGTGACCATGGGACTGAAAATCATCTCCCCCGGTGTACTCACCACCGTACAGGACAGCGGACGTCTGGGTCATCAAGCTGCAGGCTTCTCTGTATCCGGTGCTATGGACACCGATGCGCTGGCCATGGCAAACATCTTGGTCAATAACCCTGCCGACTGTGCCTGCCTGGAAATGGTATTTCAGGGTGCTTGCGTGCAGTTTGACCGTAAGACCTATTTTGCTCTGACCGGTGCG
>JAGBAT010000069.1 GCA_017938835.1 Oscillospiraceae bacterium
CCACCATATCCTTGCGGATCTGTTCGGTGGTGGCTTCAGGGGCGTGCTGAGTGGAGACAACGATGGTGTCTACACGGAAGGGCTTGCCGCTTTCGTCGTATTCCACGGTAACCTGAGTCTTGCCGTCGGGGCGCAGGTAAGCCAGAGTGCCGTCCTTCCGCACTGCAGCCAGCTGCTTTGCCAGCTTATGGGACAGAGAGATGGCCAGAGGCATCAGCTCTTCGGTTTCAGTGCATGCGTAGCCGAACATAATGCCCTGATCGCCTGCGCCGTTGCCCATGTCGCCGCCTTCCTTTGCTTCCAGGCTGTTGTCAACGCCCAGCGCGATGTCAGCAGACTGCTCGTCGATGCTGGTGATCACTGCGCAGGTATCACAGTCGAAGCCAAACTTTGCGCGGTCATAGCCAATCTCGCGAACAACTTCGCGTGCAATGGTGGGGATGTCCACATAGCAGCTTGTGGTGATCTCACCCATGATGTGTACCAGACCGGTGGTCACAGTGGTTTCGCATGCAACACGACCGGTGGGGTCTTTTTCCAAAATTGCGTCCAAAATTGCGTCAGAGATTTGGTCGCAGATCTTATCGGGATGTCCCTCGGTAACAGATTCAGAAGTAAACAGTCTTCTTGCCATAATATATTTCCACCTTTCAATAGTATTACAGAGTTTGTTCAGAGTATGTGGAAAACATTCCGGACAAAAAAGAAACCCCACCGTCGGTGGAGTCGAATAAAGGAAGTCAGGACCTCATCTCTCGATCTTACACCGTCGGATTTAGCACCTTGTTATACACAGGTTGCCGGGCTTCACGGGGCCGTTCCCTCCACCTCTCTTGATAAGGTAATATATATCTATCTATAATTGTTATTTCAGCTGTCCCTTGACCGGACAGCTTGCTCATTATATCTGTAAAATTTCACTTTGTCAACAAATTTTGACAAAAAAATTTGATGTTTTTCACTATCGTTGTTTTTCACAAAAAGACACCGCACAGACAATTTCTGTACGGTGTTTTTGCATAATATGATATTCAATCTGTTTTTCGCGCCGACATGTGCGAAGTGAAAAACACTTTATCATCGCCTGCAAGGCTGGATGCCCTGGATTGAACTCCCTTGAAGTTCAATCGAAATTATAGCAGCGGTGCAAACAGTCGCAGGATCGCATAGTAAATGCTGTGCAGCAGGCCAGTGGCCCGCTTGGTCTTGTTGATTTGTTTTATTGTGATCTCCTTGCAGACTTCAAAGGTCTTGAGGCTGTCGTCGCGCACATGGGCCACGATCTCCCCGCCGATGAACAGACAGGCATTTTCAAAGTGCAGACACAGGCTGCGGTAGTCCATGTTGATGGTGCCCACCACGGCTGCCTCATCGTCCACCACCACGCTCTTGGAGTGCAGGAAACCGGGCGTGTATTCGTATACGCGCACCCCTGCTTCCAGAAGGGCGGGATAATGTGCGCGGGTCAGGTGCCAAACGGTCTTTTTATCGGGGATGCCGGGCGTGATGATGCGGACATCCACACCGCGCTTTGCGGCCAGCTGAAGAGCGGTGTTCATTTCTTCGTCCAAGATCAGGTATGGGGTCATAACATATACATACCGTCGGGCGTTGTTGATCATGTTCAGATAGACGCTTTCACCGATGTACTCATAGTCCAGCGGGGAGTCGCCATAGGGCTGCACATATCCGTCGCCGGGCACGGTGATGCTGGGACGAAATCCGGCGAAGTTGTTGTCTGTGGGCTTCAGTGCGTTCCACATCTGCAGAAACAGCAGGGTCAGGCTCCATACCCCTTCGCCGGTCAGCCGGACGAAGCTGTCCTTCCAGTGACCATATTTTTCGATCTCATTGATATATTCATCTGCCAGATTGATGCCGCCGGTAAATGCCACATTGCCGTCCACCACAAGGATCTTCCTGTGGTCACGGTTGTTCATAATGGTAGAGTAGATCGGGATGAAGGGATTAAACGCGATAACAGAAATACCCTTTTTCTTTAGCTGCTTGTCGTAGCGTGCGGAGAAGCAGCCCACATCGTCGTAGATCAGGCGCACATCCACGCCCTGAGCGGCCTTGCGTTCCAGGACCTCCACGATGCTGTCCCACATTTTACCGGGGGAAATGATAAAGTATTCCATGAAAATAAAGTGCTCCGCGCATTCAAGCGCAGCCAGCATATCTTCGTAGCCATCTTCGCCCACGGGATAGTATTTTGATTCTGTGCCGCGGTAGACAGGGAAGTCCAGTCGGGTCAGATAGCGGCTTTGGCTCTGCAGATGGGTGTCCTCGATGCTGCTGAGGGTTTCGGCACAGTCGGGCAGATAGCTTTTGCTGCGTTTCTGCTGGGCTGTAATGGCACGGTTCAGAGCGCGTTTGGGAGACTTACCGCCGGAGATCAGGAACATAATGCCGCCAATCAGGGGGAAAACCAGGATCGGTACGATCCATGCCAGCTTGTATGGCAGCTTGGACTGCCCGTTGATGATATAGATGATCACCAACAGACTCAGCAGCATCAGGCACAGGTTTGCGATTTCGTTGTGGTCGCTGATGACCGTGATGCCCAGAATAAACCAAGTAACCTGCAGCAGCAGTGCCACTGCGAACACGAAGAATCGGGAAAATATTTTAGATAAAAGTGTCTTTGGTTTCATATTCGCTCACCAGGAAAGGGAAGAGACAGTTTGCTTACTTAGTACATTTTAGGATACCACAAAATGGGCTTGAATACAAGTTAAGGCCATCTACACAAAAGGGTATGGTTGGACAAAAACAGGCCGCGGAGTTTCTCGCCGTTCCAGTGTACGAGCGCAGCGAGTGCATGCAAAAACGATCCCCCGACTCTGCTGCTGCAGCGTCGGGGGATTTTCTCGATTGAGCTCCGCAGGAGATCAATCAAAGGTTTAGTACATGCCCATGTCGCCCATGCCTGCTGCAGGAGCAGCTTCGGGAGCGGGGATGTTTGCCACCAGAGATTCGGTGGTCAGGGTGACGGATGCAACGGATGCTGCATTTTCGATTGCGGAGCGGCAGACCTTGGTGGGGTCAACGATGCCCATTGCGATCATGTCGCCATAAACATCATTTGCAGCGTCGTAGCCGTAGTTTGCAACGCGGCTTCTCTTGACCTTATCCAGAACCACTGCACCTTCTACGCCTGCGTTTGCAGCGATCTGGCAGATGGGAGCGGTCAGGGCCTTTGCAACGCACATTGCGCCGGTCTTTTCATCGCCGTTGAGGGCAGCAGCCACGGCTTCAGCAGCCTTGCCTGCGGTAACATAAGCGGAACCGCCGCCGGGAACGATGCCTTCTTCTACAGCTGCGCGGGTTGCGTTTAGAGCGTCTTCGATGCGCAGCTTCTTTTCCTTCATTTCGGTTTCAGTAGCTGCACCGACCTTAATGACTGCCACGCCGCCTGCCAGCTTTGCCAGACGTTCCATCAGCTTTTCCTTGTCATATTCAGAGGTGGAAATTTCGTATTCAGCCTTGATCTGTGCTTCACGGGCTGCGATGTCTTCCTTGGAGCCCTTGCCGTCAACGATGGTGGTGGTCTCCTTAGTGACCTTTACCAGACGAGCCTGACCCAGCTGAGCCAGAGTGGTGGTGGTCAGTTCCATACCCAGATCCTTGGAAACGACTTCGCCGCCGGTCAGGATAGCGATGTCACGCAGCATTTCCTTGCGGCGATCGCCAAAGCCGGGAGCCTTCACGCAGACGCAGTTCAGGGTGCCGCGCAGCTTGTTCAGGATCAAGGTGGACAGCGCTTCGCCATCCACATCTTCTGCAATGATGACCAGCTTCTTCTTGGTCTTCAGAACCATTTCCAGCAGAGGCAGGATCTCCTGAATGTTGGAGATGGTCTGGTCGGTGATCAGGATCAGTGCGTCATCCATGACAGCTTCCATTTTTTCGGTATCGGTGACCATGTAAGGGCTCAGGTAGCCGCGGTCAAACTGCATACCTTCCACAACTTCGGAGTAGGTTTCAGCGGTGCGGGATTCTTCAATGGTGATTACGCCGTTCTGGCCGACCTTTTCCATTGCTTCCGCAATCAGGGTGCCGATGACTTCGTCGCCGGAAGAGATGGTGCCGACGCGGGCGATGTCGCTGGTACCGGAAACGGGCTGGCTGTTCTTGCGTACGCAGTCAACAGCAGCTGCGGTAGCCTTGCTGATGCCCTTGCGCATAACCATGGGGTTGGCGCCTGCTGCCAGATTTTTCAGACCTTCGTTGATCATAGCCTGTGCCAGAATGGTAGCGGAAGTAGTGCCGTCGCCGGCTACATCATTGGTCTTGGTGGAAACTTCCTTGATCAGCTGTGCACCCATATTTTCAAAGGGGTCTTCCAGCTCGATCTCCTTTGCAATGGTCACGCCGTCGTTGGTGATCAGGGGAGTGCCGTATGCTCTTTCCAGAACCACATTGCGGCCCTTGGGACCCAGAGTGATTTTAACGGTATTAGCCAGCTGGTTAATACCGGATTCCAGCTTCTTGCGAGCTTCTTCGCCGTATACGATCTGCTTTGCCATAGTTGAGTTCCTCCTTGTTCGCTTTATTCAGAGACGATTGCCAGAATGTCAGCCTGCTTAACGATCAGCAGCTCTTCACCGTCGATCTTTACGGTGGTGCCGGCGTACTTGCCGGTGATGACCTTCTGACCCTGCTGTACGGTCATAACAACTTCCTTGCCGTCAATGACACCGCCGGGGCCAACTTCGATGACTTCGAAGATTTCGGGCTTTTCCTGTGCAGCAGAAGACAGGATCAGACCGCTCTTGGTCTTTTCTTCTGCCTTGACCTGCTTCAGCACAACTCTGTCTGCCAAGGGAATGAGCTTCATATATATGTTCCTCCTAAGATAAATAATATACATAAGAAAATACCTGTGTTTGGCACTCTTCGACTTTGAGTGCTAAACACAGGTATCATAATAAACCATGGGTCTATAATAATCAAGGGGAAATTTGAAAATTCACAACTTTTTCATAATCCACCATGCTTTGTCTGCAAAGGCTGCTGTTTTGCATCAGAAATTCGTACAAATCAGACGGTCACGGCCGCGGTTTGGGTATGCTTGAAATATTCCATACCTTTGGGATGCAGGAATCGCAGGCCGCCGGGGATGAGTTTGAATTCAGCCCTGTTGGTGATCATGGTCTCGCCATCCAGATTGACGATGAATTCTTCGTCGGACTCAACGGTAAGCTTCGTTGCATTGTAGTGCTTGGCGAATTGCGTCAGTTCCTTGTACTTGCCCTTTCCGTACTTGGTCAGCAGCATGGGGAGCTGGGGGCGGTGAACACCGCTGATCAGCAATACATCCAGCATACCGTCATCGGCTCGCGCTTCGGGAACGGGATTGAAGCTGCCGCCGTACCAGCTGCCGTTGCAGATGGTAACGGTATTGAACTGACCAGTGATGACCTGTCCGTTGATGTGAATGGTCAGGTCGTCGGTGATACGCTTGAATACATGGGAAACAACGGAAGCAATGTATGCGCCTTTCCCTTTGCCGATGATAGGGACATTGTCAAAATCGTGGACTCCGGCGCCGATGCGGCTGTCCAGACCGATGCAGGAGACGTTGATACTGTAACGGTCATTGACTTTCACAATATCCAGCGGAGAGATCTCGCCGTCCACCAGTGCACCAATGTTCATGAACTTGCTCTGCTCATCGCCGAACAGCTTCACAAAGTCGTTGCCGGTGCCGCAGGGGAACACTGCCATCGCCACATTGGGCAGACCGGCACAGGCAGATGCGCACTCGTTGATGGTGCCGTCGCCGCCGCAGGCGTACACCCGCAGGTCGGCTTCGTACTGGGCATCGCGCGCAATCTTCTGTGCACCATCGCCGGGAGCCTTGGTGATATAGATCTCGTATTCTGCCTCTCTGCGCTCAAAGGCCTGTTTGATCAGGGTGGTGGCAAAGGTGGTACGGTTGCCCTGACGGGCTGCGGGGTTGACGATAAACAAATGCTTCATGGAGCTTGCCCCTCATTTCTTTCTCTCTGTTTCTTATCTCTTATCTGTAAATAAACAGGTCACACTTAATGGTGCCGTTGTAAAGCTTACGCTTCTTGCTTGCGTTTTTCCCGAATGCCCGTTCGAATTCCGTGTGGGAGCTGAGCAGGTACAGCTGCCAGTTTTCCAGCTGATGGAATGCTTTGCCGAACTGCACATACAGACGCTCGGCCTCAGCTTTCTCCATCAGGCGTTCGCCGTAGGGTGGATTGGTGACAATGATGCCGCGGTCAGTCGTGCGGTCAAATTGTGTGGCGTCTGCCACAGCGAACTCAATCACGTCTGCCACGCCCGCTCGTTTTGCGTTTTCTCTTGCCATCGCCACAGCCTTGGGGTCAATATCGGAAGCGAAGATGTGATAGTCACCGCTGAATTCTCTGGCTTTTGCTTCCTCTACAGCTCTTGCCCAGATCTGCTTGTCGAAGGTTTCCCAGCTCTTTGCGGAGAAGGAGCGGTTGATACCGGGGGCACGGTTCTTGGCGGCCAGTGCTGCTTCAATGGCGATGGTGCCGCTGCCGCAGAAGGGATCGGCGAAGTCGCCTCTGCCGCGGTAGCCGGCGATATCCACCATGGCTGCTGCAAGGGTTTCACGCAGGGGAGCTGCCACGTGTGCGGGACGGTAGCCGCGCTTGAACAAGCCGGTACCGGTGGTGTCCAGATACAGCACAGCTGTATCGTTCATAATGGCAAACTGGATCTGATACAGTGCGCCGTCTTCCGGCAGCCAGTTCACATGATACTTGGCGGACATACGGGATGCCACGGCCTTTTTGATGATCTTCTGGCAGTCAGGGATGGAGTGCAGATTGCTGTTCAGGCTGTGTCCCTTGACGGGAAATACACCGTTTTTGGGGATAAAGCTCTCCCAGGCAATGGCCTTGGTGCCTTCAAACAGCTCGTCAAAGGTACGGGCAGGGAATCCGCCCATAACGATGAGAACACGTTCGCCGAAGCGGGAGCGGATATTGGCCCGAGCCATACCGTATTCGTCAGTACGGAAGTATACACGTCCGTTTTCGGGGCGCACATCTTCCATACCCATGTGGCGCAGTTCATTGCCTACCGGGCCTTCCAGACCGAACAGGCAGGGGATGCAAAGTTCAAGTTTCAAAGGATTCGTCCTTTCCTGTTAATGTGGTTAGTCTTTGAAGAATTCTTCAAAGTAGTCGCGGGTCGTGCCGGTGGGGGGAGGTGTGCTGCCGGAGCGTTCACCGTGATAGGAGCGGCGGCGTGCTTCGGAGAGCATCTGGTCACGCTTGGCCTGCTCTTCCAGCTTCTGCCGTTGCAGACGGGCTTCCTCCAGCTCCCTCTGCTTTCTCTGGTATGCCACACGGTATCGCATGACCAGTGCCACATAGGCAATGGCACCTAGGATCAGCAGAACAATGACGGTGCGTACGATGGGGTTGGACAGCGTGCTCAACAGAGAGTCAAACATAGCTGACAGGTAGCTCAGGTCAACGGAGCGGTTGGCCACCAGATAGGTTTTGCCGTATTCCACGCCGTTCAGGGAGACGCTGATTTCGCCCAGAACTGTGCCTTCATCAAAAGGAGCCTTGACTGCAAGGTCTTTTTCCTCGCTGTAAATCGTGATGGTCTGCTGCAGCTGTGTCAGGTCGGCGTCATTGGGCAGAACACCGGTGACAGCCTCCTGTGCACGCAGTGCAATGGTGTCCGCATTACTGCCCAGCTTGACGGGGACTTCTGTGATGATGGATTCACCTTCTACCAGTTTCATGCGGCTATAGTTGGTGAACAGCCAGCGGTACAGGCTGATGGTATCGGAATAGTTGCTGTAATCCAGAGAGCCGTTGATGCTTTCGGTCATCACGCCGCCCATGACGATGCAGATGGGGTTGATGTTGTCGTATTTTGCGGAGGAGACCAGACAGTAACCGGCAGCACTGGTGTAACCGGTCTTTACGCCGATGGCGGGCTCGTAGTAGTAACCCTTGTAAATGGATGCGGAGGTGATCAAACCATTGGTGTTGGTCAGACCGCGGGGCGTGTCCGTTTTGTTGGTTTTGGAAACCGTGTATTCGCCGGAGTCACAGATCTCAACGAAAATTTCGTGCTTCAATGCCTCCTGTGCGATGAGGTACAGGTCATAAGCCGTGGTGTAATGTTCTTCATTGGGCAGGCCATGGGGGTTGGCAAAATGAGTGCCGGTACAGCCCAGCTGCTGTGCGCGTTCGTTCATTTTTGCCACGAACGCGGGGATCGTGCCGTATGTATACACTGCCAGAATATTGGTGGCTTCGTTGGCGGACGCCAGCAGAGTACAGTACAGCAGATCTTTCAGGCTCATGGTCTCGCCTTCCACGATCTGTGCGGAGCTGCCCTCCTTGTCCATATCATAGTCAAAACCGGGCTGTGCGGTGACTTCATCATCCAGAGAGATCTCGCCTCGTTCCACAGCCTCGATGACCAGCAATGCGGTCATGATCTTGGTCAGAGATGCGGGATAGGCCTTGCTGGTGCTGTTGCGTTCGTAGTAGACATATCCGGTCTCGGCGTCTGCAAGAAAGATGGATGCGGACTTCAGCTCGGGGACATCGTCGATTGCGTGGGCAGAGGGGGAAATGGTGCTGACCAGTACACACAGTACCAGCAGCACGGAAAGAAACTTTAATTTTTTCATGTTCAACTCCGGGATTCTATGATAAAATAGTGATAATTACAATTATGAGAAAGTGAAATACTTTATCCATCTTATTATAAAGGTTCACATAATCAAAATCAACCCAAATTGTCGATGGATGTCGGTCCCGGAGCGCAGGAAATATCTGCCCGAAGCGGTCATCCGGCAAGGAGCAGCCTATGAAAATACTGGTCGTTGACGACGAAAAAACTCTTGTAAAGGGAATCAAATTCAATCTGGAAAATGAGGGCTATCAGGTGGACGCCTGTTATGACGGTGCCGCTGCGGTGGAAATGGCAGGGGTTGGTGACTATGATCTGATCATCCTTGACCTGATGATGCCGGAACTGGACGGACTTGGCGCATGCCAGCAGATCCGCATGTTCTCCAATGTGCCGATCATCATGCTCACGGCGAAAAGTGAAGATGCGGACAAGCTGCTGGGCTTTGAGTCCGGTGCGGATGATTATGTTACTAAGCCGTTCAACATTCTGGAGCTGAAAGCCCGTGTGCGGGCACTGCTGCGCCGCAGTGCAGTGACCACTGCGCAGCAGAAGGCAGAGCAGCAAAATGAGGCACTGCTGGTAAAAGGCAGTATTTCCCTGGATACGGAACGGCGGCAGGCCTATCGGGACGGTGTGCCCGTGGAACTGACTGCCAAGGAATTTGACCTGATCGAGTTCTTTATGAAAAAGCCCGGCAAGGTATTCAGCCGGGAAAGTCTGTTGGATCTGGTCTGGGGCTACGACTATCAGGGCGATATCCGCACGGTGGATGTCCATATCCGCCGCCTGCGGGAGAAGTTGGAGCCGAATCCGGCGAGTCCGGCTTATATTCTCACCAAATGGGGCGTAGGCTATTACTTTGTGGACTAAACTGAAGCAGTTGGACCGGCAGCGGCTGACAGAACTTCTTACGCCCGGAGGTTCGGTGCAGTCACAGATGATGGTCGTGTTCTGCGGCTTTATCATTCTATTGCTGCTGATCATCAATACTTATCCCATTGTTGCGATGCGGGATGTGGTGTATGCGGATAAGGAACAGTCTATGACATCCACAGTCTCTGTTGTGTCATCTGCACTGTCCGGGCTCGAGCAGCTCACGGCAGAAAATGTCGTTACGGTCATCGACCTGCTGAATGTCAGCGAGAACAATCACATTCTGATTACCAATGAACAGAAAACTGTCATTTATGATACCTGGGGAGAGAATCTGGGAACCAATCTGTCCGCCATCTTCGATGGTATGAGCAGGGTGTTCTCCGGGAAAATTATCTTCTCTTCTACCTTTGATACCGACAGTTTTACCAGTGAAATCTGTGCACCGGTCATGGTCGGGGATAATGTGATCGGCAGCGTGTATCTGGTGGAACAGGACACCGAACAGGCGGATATGATCAACGGCATCCGAAACCGGCTGACCATGATCTCCCTGGCGGTGGGAGCACTGGCGGTTGCGCTGAGTATGTTGTTTTCCGCTGCCTTAACCGGACGCATCCGGGAATTGGCGGCTGCGGTCAAGGTCGTGCAGGCCGGCGACTATACGCACCATATTGAAGCAAAAGGCAAAGATGAGATCACGGAACTGACCAGAGAATTCAACAGTATGACAGACATTCTCCGGCAGAACGAGGAGCTGCATCGACGATTTGTGTCTGATGCTTCCCATGAATTGAAAACACCGCTGGCATCCATCCGCCTGCTGTCGGATAGTATTCTCCAGAGTGAGAATATTGACCGGGAGACTACGGTGGAGTTTGTGGAGGACATCGGGGCCTGTGCCGAGCGTCTGCAGCACATGACAGAAAAACTGCTGGATCTGTCCCGCATGGACAGCGGGGTGGAGGTGGTTCGTGTTCCTGTGGACCTCAGTCAGGTGGTGGCAGACAGCCTGCAGATGCTCCGGCCTCAAGCGGACAGCCGCAATGTGCAGCTTCAGATGAATATCAGTGAGTCCGTTGTGGTCTGCGCCGGTGCGGATGATCTGTATCAAATCGTGTTCAATCTGGTGGAAAACGCCATTAAATATAATGTGTCCGGCGGCAGTGTCACCGTGACCGTCAGCCGTGAAGACCATTCGGCCCGGCTGCAGGTGGCCGATACGGG
>JAGBAT010000070.1 GCA_017938835.1 Oscillospiraceae bacterium
ATCTCTTCGATTACAGGCAGCAGATGCTGTGTCTTCGTGTATCGTCTTGCGCACATAGAAATATCCCCCTTCATGTAGTACTTTCATTTTCCTACATTTAGGGGGATTTTGTCTATTGTCCGTTTTTAGCGGACCTGTTCAGTACTTTCATTTTCCTACATTAGGGGGAGTTTTGTCTATTGTCCGTTTTTACTGGACCTGTTCAGAGAGATGGGGGTTGCTTCGCAGAATTTTGCATCCAAGATGCAAAAAGAAAATTTAATTCGTTTTTCGCGGGAGACGATTCAAACAAGCTCGTAAGGAGTTTGCTCGCGTTTATTTCAGTCGCTTGTCGGACTTGATAGCCATTCTGGTGCCGACCGACTGGAAGATCTGAACGATGATGATCAGCAGGATAACTGCTACATACATGACCAGATACTTATAACGGTAGTAACCGTAGTTGATGGCAATCATACCCAGACCGCCGCCGCCAATAATACCGCTCATTGCAGTATAGCCGAGGATGGTAGTGATGGCGGTAGTGAAGTTGGACAGCAAAGAGGGAATACTTTCGGGGAGCATGACCTTCCACATGATCTGGAAGGGGGTAGCACCCATGCTCTGTGCGGCTTCAATGATGTTGGGATTGACTTCGCGGAGGCTGGTTTCTACCAGACGGGCCACGAAGGGAAAGGCTGCCACCACCAGAGGCACAATGCTTGCAGTAGTGCCGACGGTAGTGCCGACGATCAGGCGGGCCAGAGGGAATGCCATGATCATCAGGATCAGGAAGGGGATGGAACGCAGCAGGTTGATAATGGTGTTCAGCAGGCTCATGAACCACTTGGGCAGCGGCTTGACACCGTTGGCGTCACCGGCCACCAGCAGCATACCGAGAGGCAGGCCGATGAGGATGGCCAGACCGGTGGAGATAAAGGTTGCATAGATGGTTTCCCAGATTGCCCAGGGAATTTCACGTTCAATGACCTGCAGTGCAAGAGCAATTGCTGCGGGATCAAACAGTTTTTCTAACATACCCTTACACCTCCTCTACGAATACGCCGGGCACAGTCTGCAGATAATCTGTGACTGTAAACAGATTTTCTCTCTTGCCGGGGATGCCCAGCAGCATGGTGCCGTAAGCGCGGGACTCAATGCTGCGGATCGCTGCGGACAGAATGTTGACCGCAATTCCGGTCTCGATGACCATAGTGGCGATCAGAGGAGAACCGGCGGTTTCGGCACCATTGAATACAACTCGAATACGCTTTTCCTTGGCGGGATCGGATACCAGATCATCCACACCGTTGGGGAATACCAGACGGCGTCCTGCTGCAGATTTGGGGCTGGCGAATACGCTGCCCACAGGGCCGCATTCAGCCACTTCGCCGTGATCCAGAATGGCAACATGCGTGCAGACCTCTTCTACGACGGACATCTGATGGGTGATGATGACTACGGTGATGCCCAGCTTTTCGTTGATGTCACGGATCAGAGACAGGATAGAGTGGGTGGTGTTGGGGTCAAGAGCGGAGGTCGCTTCATCGCACAGCAGCACCTTGGGGTTGGTTGCCAGTGCACGGGCGATGGCAACACGCTGCTGCTGACCGCCGGACAGCTGTGCGGGGTAAGCCTTTGCTTTGTCAGGCAGGCCGACCAGTTCCAGCAGCTCCATAGCACGCTTTTCAGCTTCGTCCTTTTTCACGCCTGCCAGCTCCATGGGGAAGCAGACGTTTTTCAGACAGTTGCGCTGCATCAGCAGATTAAAACTCTGGAAGATCATGGTGATATCGCGGCGGGCTTCACGCAGCTCTTTGTCGCTCAAAGCGCCCATGTCCTTGCCGTCAATGATGACCTGACCGGAGGTGGGGCGTTCCAGCATGTTGATACAGCGTACCAGCGTGGACTTGCCTGCGCCGGACATACCGATGATGCCGTAAATCTCGCCGTCGTTGATGGTGAGGTTGATGTCCTTTAGTGCATCGACTTCACCGGCCTTGGTATGGAATGTTTTGTAGAGGTTTTTAATTTCTATCATAACGGAATTGACTCCTTATCTAGGTGTGACCCCTGCCCGCCTGACGGTGGGTACGGCTCGCACCTACATTACAGATTGAAGAAAACCGCCGGGGCTGAAAGGCCGCCGGCGGTTTGCGGATAAACGAATTATTCAGCAGTGATTACGTCCAGAGAGGTCTGCTTGCCGCCGTAGATGCCCATGGGTTCAACATGAACGCCTGCGATGGAAACGATGTGGGTATCGTTTTCAGCATTGAAGTCGTCCAGATAGGGGACGTGCTGGAAGTAATTAGCGAAGATTTCGCCGGATTCAACTACCAGGTTGGGCTGTACGTAGTCAGTGAACTGCTTGATTTCCAGAGTGATATCCTTTTCTGCCAGAATTTCAGCTGCCAGTTCCAGGATCACAGCGTGGGGAGCGGGAGAAGCTGCGACGGTGATGGTGGTACCTGCCAGTGCAGCGTAGTCAACGGATGCATCGTAGCCGTCGGTGGGGTTTTCAACTGCGGTAACAACGGAGCCGCCGTAGTTTTCAGCGATGTAATCAGCGACCTTCTGGCTGGTAACTGCAGCTGCCAGAGCCTTAGCTGCGTCGGTGTTTTCATTGCCTTCCTTTACGCAAACGATGTTGACGTAAGCGGATGCAGAACCTTCGATGCCCAGAGCGTCTTCAGCGGGGTTGATGCCAGCGTCGATAGCATAGTTGGAGTTGATAACACCGAAGTCAACGTCCTGCAGGATGTTGGGGATCTGAGCAGCTTCAACTTCCTTGAATTCCAGACCGTAGGGGTTTTCGGTGATGTCGCCGATGGTAGCGGTGATGCCGGCGTTGGGGTCAACAGTGATGTAGCCCAGAGCTTCCAGCAGCAGCAGTGCGCGAGCTTCGTTGGTGGTGTCGTTGGGAACTGCAACGGTCAGAGGAGCAGCTTCGTCGGAAGAAGCGGAACCGCCGCAAGCGGCCAGAGTGAACAGGCATACCAGGCACAGAGCCAGAGACAGGATCTTAGTAATAGTCTTTTTCATTTTAATTTCTCCTTTATATATTAACGGGTTACGTTAATTTCTATGTTTTGGTTTGTGATGAGTTTCTTTATTTTGGTGGGGATGAAATGAAATGTCACATTCGTTCATTCCTGAACTTGGTCGTTATCAGAAGTTCGGTGAGGTTCATAATCTTACGTCCTTTCGGTAAAATCAGGGAAACAAAAAAGGAAGCCTTCGATGGCTTCCCGGCGTGTCATTTTGCGATGGATGAAAGATGATGTCAGGAGCACATCGTATTTAAGGCGCGGCGACGCATGCACATGGGGCACATGTACATCTTCATCATCATGGACATAGCAGATGCGAAAGCCTTCATCGATGTGTATCTCCTTTCCTCTTTGGTGGATTGAGTGTATTATACTCCTGCGATTGTATTCTGTCAAAGGGCAAATGTATTTTTATGAAGATTTACCAGTCTGGATGTATTACAGTAGTGCATTAAAGAGAAATTTTAGCAAATTGCAGATGATTTTTCTCGAAAAACAGGGAAGAAAGCCCTTGGCCGTTGTGATCTGAAGTACTGATGCGAAGCGGTGCGGCCCCAAAGGCGGTGTTGAAAACCTTGTTCAATGTGGAAAACCGCAAAGAAAAAGCAGCGGATTTGGCGAAAAATCCGCTGCTTTGCGCTGAAATTGTGGAAAACTTTTAATCCGTGTTCAGATGAATCGACTGACTGCCGCTGCTGATTTCCCAGCCGAGAGCTGCCAGCAGAGTTTTGCCTGCGATGGGGGTACAGATGATGGGCGGCTGAACGCTGTTGAATTCCGCCAGGAAGAATTCTCCCTCTACGGGGAAGTCGTAGGTGCTGAGGTCACGCATGGTGAAGCGGAATCCTGTGAAATTGACTTCGGCGGTGCTGTTGGAAGTGTCGATCTCCTTACCGTCGGCGGTGGTAGCCCAACAGGTGTCGGACAGCAGCGACCAATACAAAATGCTTTCGGTTCCATACATGCAGTTCATTTCAAATCCGCGCTTCAGTCCGCTTTCATTGGGCTGGTGGCCCGGTGCGTAGGTCAGCAGCTCTGCGGTGCCGTCGTCATGGAGGGTGTATTCCAGCAGAGCGTAGATCTCCTCACGTCCTTCGTTGTGCCGGATGACGGCGTACTGGTAGCCATTGTAGGACTTTGCTGCCACTAGTTGAATGTTCGTCCACTCGCTGACATTCAGCTCCATCTCATTTTTGATCCCATGATACAGGGATTCATGTCCCTTGAAGCTGACATCCATGTCGATGTAGACGGGGATTTTCTGTTCGGCTTGGATGTCTGTTCCTGCCTCTGCATTTTGATTGCTTGGGAGCGAGTATGGCAGTTTTGCGTTAAGCAATTTTTCTGCATTCAGCACTTCGTAGCCTTCTGTGAGCCACATACTTTGTTCGCCCGGAGCGAAAGCAATATTGTACAGGTGAGTATCCATGGAGATCCAGAGATAGGAGTAATCCTCGTTGAAGTTCAGGAACCATGTATAGTCGAGGGGGTCTGAGCACAGAGCAATGACATGATCAATGGGCTGTTCAGTCAGCTTTGTGGGATGCACCTCCAACGATGCCAGTAAATCACACAGAGCCGAAATATCGTCTTCTGTGGTAAGAGGGTCTTCAGCACTGTCACTGAGAACGACATAGTTGATGCCCACACGGTCACCGGTGAGATTGCGCTGTTCTCCCAGTTCTTGCAATGTTGCCACTTCCGGTTCGGTCAAAAATGCGAAGCACAGGGCGATGCACACAACGACCGCAATGATGATCACCCAGAACGCGGGCTTCTTATAGTGGAGCACGGCGGAGATGCGCTGCTTCACGCCCACTTCCCCAAAAGCCAGCGGACAGGCGGCAATCATGTGTCTGGGAACGCTGCAGCTGAGCAAAACTTCGGAATACCGCTTCTTTTCGCTGAACGCCATATTTTTGATGACCTTTTCGTCGCAGGCCAGTTCAATATCACAGCACAGCAGAATGTATGCCGCCCATACCAGCGGATTGAACCAGTGCAGTGTCAGCAGCAGAAAGCCCATCGGTTTCCACCAGTGGTCTTTTCTGGCCAGATGTGCCCGTTCATGGAGCAGCACCTGCGGCCACAGTTCCGGTTCCAGAGCAGAGGGCAGATAGATGCTCGGACGAATGATACCCAGAATAAAAGGACGATCAATTCTGTCACAGATCAGCACCCGTTCTTCCACTTCCATGGAGACTGTCACACGGCGTCTCAGACGGAGCCAGCTGATGAGCGCATAAGCGAGCAGGAGCATCATGCCAATTACCCAAACGATACTGCCGATTTGCAGGGGCGTAAGGGGAGTGGCGTTTTCAGTGGTGATTGATTCCGTCTGTGCGGGCACGGTCTCGGAAGGAGCCGTACCGGTCTGCGGGGGTTCGGTAACGGTTTGCACTGTGGTGTCCATGATGGTCTCTACTGTGATAGGGTCTTCAATGGGCAGCACACTGGTGCGGCTCTCAATCCGCACGGGACAGAGCAGGGCCACGGCGACCATCAGCCACAGTAGGCAGGTGATCCATTTGGGCGCTTTCTTCATCAGCAGACGGACGGGCAGCACTGCAAGGATCAGCAGACTTGCCGTCAGGGACATATTGAGTAATTTGAGAAATACGGCTTCCATGTTTAGCCCTCCTTACAGGCGTCGATCATCTTGCGGATCTCCGCTACCTCCTGTGCAGACAGCTTTTTGCGCTTGGTGAATGCGGCGATGAAGGCGGGCAGGCTGCCGTTAAAGCTCTCTTCCACGAAGGCCTGACTCTGTCTGCTGTAAAATTCTTCTTTCGAGATCAGTGTGGTCACGGTGCCGCCGTTATTTTCAAACAGACCCCGTTCGCACAGCTTTTTTAGCACGGTGTAGGTGGTGGATTTCTTCCAGTTCAGCTCCTGCTCACACAGCTTCACCAGCTGTCCGGAGCTCAAGGGAGCGTTTTCCCAGATAATATCCGCAAAGCGTGCTTCCACAGCGCCTAATTTCAGTTGTTCCATTGCGTTGCCTCCTTTTGGTCTATTGCCAATAGACTATCTGAATGTAGTCTATCATCAATAGACCAAAATGTCAAGGGGAAGTGGTGATATGTTATGCCTTCCCCTCAAGGGGAAGCCGTTTTTCCAATTTGGGAGATTACAAAAAAATACCGCCCCGATGTGCATCGGGGCAGTGTAACATCAACTGATTCAGTTTTCTGCGAATCTCTGCAAAAATTGCTTGGTACGTTCCTGCTGGGGATGCTCGATGACCTGCTTGGCATCACCCTGTTCCACGATCACGCCGCCGTCCATGAAGATGACGGTGTCGGCCACGTCACGGGCAAAAGCCATTTCGTGGGTAACGATGACCATGGTAGTCTTCTGATCGGCCAGAGAGCGGATGACACGGAGCACTTCGCCTGTCAGCTCTGGATCCAATGCAGAAGTGGGCTCGTCGAAGCACAGGATGTCAGGCTTCATTGCCAGCGCACGGGCGATTGCTACGCGCTGCTGCTGACCGCCGGATAGCTGATGGGGATAGTGGTCAGCGCGGTCTGCAAGCCCCATCTGTGCCAGAAGCGCACGGGCGTTGGCTTCGATATCAGCGAAGATCTGCTTCTTGTTCTTCTTAAAGTCGGGGCGTTCCTTGGCCTGCAGCTGGTTTGCCAGCATTACATTTTCCAGTGCGGTGTACTGGGGGAACAGGTTGAAGGACTGGAACACCATGCCGAAGTGCAGGCGTTTTTTGCGAATGTCCTTTTCCAGCTGAGTCTTGGGGTCAGCCGCGTCGAACAGCAGCTCGTCCCTGACGGTGATGGTACCCTGATCAGGAGCCTCCAAGAAGTTCAGGCAGCGCAGCAGAGTGGTCTTGCCGCTGCCGGAGGATCCAATGATAGCCAGTGCCTTGCCCTCTTCCAGATCAAAGGAGATGTCTTTGAGCACTTTGGTGTCGCCGAAGTGCTTTTCAATATTGCGTACTTCCAGAATTGCCATGTTGCGTCTCCTTTGTCAGCGGAAATAGTTCAGACGGCGTTCAATATAGCCGAACAGAATGGTCAGAAGACCGTTGAACAG
>JAGBAT010000071.1 GCA_017938835.1 Oscillospiraceae bacterium
GATTGATTGTGGGAGGCTTTTTTGGGGCAATATCCCGTAATGATTGTAAATACGAAGTTTTCTTTGGGACAGATTATCATTCTCACTTAGGTACGAAGAGAGGCGGATTGGTATTTTATGATGCAGCCAAAGGGTTTCAGCGTCAGATTCATAATATTGAAAATACTCCCTTCCGAACCAAGTTTGAGAAAGACCTGCATGAGTTTAGCGGCAATATATCTATGGGCTGTATCAGTGATACGGACCCCCAGCCTCTGCTGGTTCGCTCTCACCTTGGTATCTATGCAATTTCTACCGTGGGCATCATCAACAATGCCGATGAACTGGTTCAGCAGTATTTCTCCGACCATGGTCATCAGTTCATGGCTATGAGCTCCGGCGAGATCAATGCTTCCGAACTGGTAGCAGCTCTGATCAATCTGAAGGAAAATCTGGTGGACGGCATCCACTATGCGCAGGAAATGATCAAGGGGTCTATCACGATTCTAATCATGACTCCCGACGGTATTCTGGTCGCCCGTGACCGCCTTGGCCGTCTGCCGGTACTCATCGGCAAGCATAGCGATGGCAGCCTGTGCGTATCCTTTGAAGCATTTGCCTACCATAAGCTGGGCTACGAAGATGCGTACGAACTGGGACCCATGGAGATCGTGGCACTGACCAGGAATGGCTATGAGACCGTTTCCCCCGCAGGGGAGGAGATGAAGATCTGTGCCTTCTTGTGGACCTATTACGGTTACCCGAATTCCAATTACGAAGGCCGCAATGTTGAGGTCATGCGCTATTACAATGGTGCGATCATGGCTCGTGATGAAATAGGTAGCGGAAAAATGCCTGACGTAGACTTGGTTGCAGGTATGCCTGATTCCGGTATCCCGCATGCCATTGGCTATGCCAACAGAAGCGGGAAACCCTTTGCCCGTCCCTTCGTAAAATACACTCCCACCTGGGCCCGCTCCTTCACGCCTGCAGACCAGCGACTGCGCAATCAGACGGCAAAGATGAAGCAGATCCCCGTGCCGGAGCTGATTCAGGACAAGAAGATGCTGCTGGTGGATGACTCCATTGTTCGCGGCACGCAGCTGCGAGAAACGGTAGAGTTCCTCTATGAATCCGGTGCGGAGGAGGTACATATGCGCTCTGCCTGTCCTCCCATCATGTATGGCTGCAAGTACCTGAATTTTTCCAGCAGCAAGTCTGAAATGGAACTGCTGACACGCCTGACCATTCAAAAGCTGGAAGGGGAAGAGGGAATGCAGCATCTGGAAGAATACGCTGATGCAAAGACCGAACGTGGTCAGTGTATGCTCAAGTCCATTTGCGAAGAGTTTGGGTTTGACTCTCTGGGGTTCCAGTCACTGGATGGTGTACTGGAAGCCATTGGTCTGGATAAAGACAAGGTCTGCACCTATTGCTGGACCGGAAAGGAATAAGATATGAATAATTCTCACTCCGCATCCTACGCGGCTGCAGGCGTTAACATCGAAGCAGGTTACGAAGGCGTTCGCCTGATGAAAAAGCATGTGGCCCGCACGATGACTCCCGGTGTTGTTTCCGACATCGGTGGCTTTGGCGGCCTGTTCACTCCCGATATTTCCGGCATGACCGAACCTACTCTGGTCATGGGTACCGACGGTGTGGGTACGAAGCAGCGCATTGCACAGCTGCTGGATAAGCACGATACCGTGGGGATTGACTGTGTTGCCATGTGTGTCAACGACATTGTTTGCTGCGGTGCAAAGCCCATTGCGTTTCTGGATTACATTGCCATCGGCAAGAATGTACCTGAAAAGGTGGCTACTTTGGTTTCCGGTGTGGCAGAAGGCTGCGTGCAGTCCGGCTGCGCACTGATCGGTGGTGAAACTGCTGAACATCCCGGCACTATGTCTGCGGATGATTATGATCTGGCTGGCTTTGCTGTGGGCATTGTGGACAAGAGCAAGATCATCGACCAGAACAAGATGCAGGTGGGAGATGTCGTTCTGGCACTGCCTTCCTCCGGTATCCATTCCAACGGTTACTCTTTGGTGCGCAAGGTGTTCGATGTGGAAAACGCAGACCTGAACAAATACTATGACGAGCTGGGTCAGACACTGGGCGAAGCACTGCTGACTCCCACTGTTATCTATGTGAAGCCTGTACTGGCTGCCATGGATGCTGCGGAAGTTCATGGCGTCAGCCACATTACCGGCGGCGGGTTCTACGAAAATGTTCCCCGCTGCATTCCCGATGGTCTGTGTGCAGTGATCGAAAAGGAAGCGATCAAGGTTCCTGCAATCTTTAACCTGCTGCAGCGCGAGGGCAATATTCCCGAACGAGATATGTATAATACTTACAACATGGGCGTTGGTATGGCACTGATCGTCAACCGCGAGACTGCAGATGCTGCAATGGCAGCACTGAAGGCAGAAGGCTGCGATGCGTATGTGATCGGTGAGATCACCACCGGTGCAGACAAAATTGTCCTGCGTTGATCGTATTTTAAGAACGAAGTGGCACAACCAACGTTGCGCCACTTCGTTGCACTCTTGATTTGCAAAACATCTATTGAAGTAACTGCGCTTTTTCGATATGATAGAAGCATAGCTCGAAATGAATTTTACGGAAAGTGAGGAATCCTCCGATGAAGAAAATCGGCGTAATGATGGGCAGCGACAGCGACCTGCCTGTAGTTCGTAAAGCGATTGATACTCTGGAATCTTTTGGTGTGCCTTACGAGGTTCACATTTATTCCGCACACAGAACCCCTGAACAGGCACGCGACTTTGCCATGAATGCACGGGCAAACGGTTTTGGTGCCATTATCTGTGCGGCTGGCATGGCAGCTCACCTGGCAGGTGCCATTGCGGCTAATACAACTCTGCCGGTCATTGGTATTCCCATGCGTTCCGGCGCTCTCGACGGCGTTGATGCACTGTATTCTACCGTTATGATGCCCTCCGGTATTCCCGTGGCTACCGTAGCGATCGATGGTGCTGTCAATGCCGCCTTGCTGTCTATTGAGATGCTGGCAATTTCCGATGAGACTTTGGCAAAGAAGCTGGACGACAAGCGTGCAGCAGATACTGCTAAGGTACTGGAAAAGAACGCAAGAGCAGAAGCGGAATTCAACAAGTAATTTCAGGAGACTCCTTTTATGGAAAAAAGAGAACGATTAGAGCAGCTGCAGGACAGAAACATTTATGCTACCGAGGAATCCATGATCCGCTGGGTAGAGTTTACCGGTGAGAATGCGGAGTTCCACAACGCTATGCACTGCTTTTTGATGCGTGGTCTGGATAGCGAGGATGTGAGTGTCAACTTTATTGGTCAGACGGATGCTGTGTCCTATGCGGCGCTGAAGGTACTGGAAATGCCTCTAACCCTGACTGTGGTGCATGGCGGGGAAGAGCCTGCATACGCTTACTACATGGATGGCAAACCTTCCACTCGTGCTGCCGTGCTTGATAGTTTCATTATAGAAGAAGCGTTGCTGAACATGGAAGATACGGGCCGTTATGTGTGGGACATTCTCAATGAGTTTTTCGACTGCCATGACATCCGTCTGGGCGCTGTTGACCTGACCTTTGCGCATCTGGCAGAGCACTTCATCGTGCTGTGCGGCGAACTGACGCCCAACACCATGATGCTGTTTGACCCTGAAACCGGAAAGCGTTTGTGGAGCGGGGAAGAGGGCGCCTATGAGCTGATCATGCAGCGAATCAGTGGTTGAGAAGAGGAAAGGATATGAAAAAAACAAAAATTGCTGTATTCGTTTCCGGCGGGGGTACCAATCTGCAAGCTCTGATCAATGCACAGGCAGCAGGAAAGCTGCATAGTGGTGAGATCGTTCTGGTGCTTGCAAGCAATCCCAACGCCTATGCATTGGAGCGGGCAAAGAAAGCCGGTATTCCGGGTGTGGTCTGTTCCAGAAAACAGCTGGGTGACCAGGAAACCTTTGAAGCGGCCATTTCTGCGCAGCTGAAGGAACATGAAATCGAACTGATCGTTCTGGCAGGGTTTATGAGTATCCTCAGTGAGGCCTTTACCAAGCAGTGGCCCGAACGCATTATCAACATTCACCCCTCTCTGATCCCGTCTTTCTGCGGGAAGGGGTATTTTGGACTGAAAGTACATGAACAGGCGCTGGCTTATGGTGTGAAAGTCACCGGCGCAACGGTTCATTTTGTGAATGAAATCCCCGACGGCGGCAAAATCATTGCCCAGAAAGCCGTTGAGGTTATGGAAGGTGATACGCCGGAAGTGCTGCAGAAGCGTGTCATGGAGCGGGCAGAGTGGATCCTTCTGCCGCAGGCCGTGCAGCAGGTATCTGAGAAGATCGCAAAGGAGAAAGAACTATGAATTTGCTCGATATTAAAACCAGACTGCAGGAAACCAGCTATCCCGGCCGCGGAATCATTCTCGGCAGAACTGCAGACGATTCCAAGGCCATGATCGCATATTTCATCATGGGCAGAAGTGTCAACAGCCGCAACCGCGTGTTTGAAGAAACCGCTGACGGCATTCGTACCAAGGCTCACGATGAGAGCAAGATGGAAGACCCCAGCCTGATCATTTATCATCCCGTCCGTGTGGTCGGGGGTGATACCATTGTCACCAACGGCGATCAGACTGATACCATCCGCGATTATCTGGTGGAAGGCAGGAGCTTTGAAGCGTCTCTGCGTACCCGCGAATTCGAACCCGACTGCCCCAATTACACTCCCCGCATTTCCGGTATTGTTGCAGCAGACGGCAGCTATAAGCTGTCTATTCTGAAGAGCATGGATGGTGACCCCGCATGCTGCTGCCGTTATTTCTATGAATATGATAAGCCTCAGGCGGGTGTTGGCCACTTTATCCATACCTATCAGGGGGATGGCAATCCTCTGCCTTCCTTTGAGGGAGAACCCGAGCGCATCGCACTGGAATGGGCAGATGCCGCATCCTTTGCAGAAGTGCTGTGGGGAAATCTGAACGAGGACAACAAGGTTAGCCTGTTTGTCCGCACCATTGACATCAAAACCGGTGAGACCGAAACCGTAATCATCAACAGACATAGCTAAGGCGGTGTATCGAATATGAAAACTCTGGAACTGAAATATGGCTGCAACCCCAATCAGAAGCCTTCCTCTATTTATGTAAACGATGGCAGAGAACTGCCTATCCAAGTACTGAATGGTCGTCCCGGCTACATCAACTTCATGGATGCCCTGAACTCCTGGCAGCTCGTGAAGGAACTGAAGGAAGCAACTGGTCTGCCTGCAGCCGCATCCTTCAAGCATGTTTCACCTGCAGGCGCGGCTGTTGGCCTGCCTCTGAGTGAGGTGGACAAGCAGATTTACTTTGTTGAGCCCACATTGGAACTGAGCCCCATTGCCTGCGCATATATCCGCGCTCGAGGCGCTGACCGTCTGTGCTCCTACGGCGACTGGGCAGCACTGTCTGATACCTGTGATGCGGCCACTGCGGCCTACCTGAAAGAAGAAGTTTCCGACGGTGTAATCGCTCCTGATTATACGCCTGAAGCTCTGGAGATTCTCAAGACCAAGAAAAAGGGAAATTACAATGTGGTCAAAATCGACCCCAATTATATCCCTGCAGTGCAGGAACACAAAGATGTGTTCGGCATCACCTTTGAGCAGGGCAGAAATAACTTTAAGATCGACCGTGATCTGCTGACTAATATTGTTACCGAAAATAAGGAACTGCCTGAAAGTGCCGTTATTGACATGATCGTGGCACTGATCACCCTGAAATACACCCAGTCCAATTCCGTCTGCTATGTGAAGGACGGTCAGGCAATCGGCGTCGGTGCCGGTCAGCAGAGCCGCATCCATTGCACCAGACTGGCAGGCAACAAGGCAGACAACTGGTACATCCGCCAGCATCCCAAAGTTCTGGGACTGCAGTTCGTAGATGGTATCCGCCGTCCTGACCGCGACAATGCGATCGACGTTTACACATCCGATGAATACGAGGACGTTCTGGCGGAGGGAGAATGGCAGACCAAATTTAAGGTCAAGCCCGAACCCCTGACCGCAGAGGAAAAGAAGGCATGGGTGGCTACCCAGACCGGTGTTACTGTGGGTTCTGACGCATTCTTCCCATTTGGCGATAACGTGGAACGCGCACGAAAGTCCGGTGTGCAGTACATTGCAGAACCTGGTGGCTCTATCCGTGATGACCATGTCATTGAGACCTGCAACAAGTACGGCATTGTCATGGCCTTTACCGGTATGCGTCTGTTCCACCACTAATTGAGAGGGAGCCAATCTATGAAACTTATGGTAGTAGGCGGTGGCGGCAGAGAGCACGCCATCATCAAAAGCCTGAAAAAGAATCCCGCAGTGACTGAGATTTATGCACTGCCCGGCAATGGCGGCATTGCAGCCGATGCCACCTGCGTGAATATCGGTGCAAAGGATATTGATGCACAGGTGAAGTTTGCGCAGGAAAACGGTATCGACTTTGCTGTTGTTGCACCCGATGACCCTTTGGTTCTGGGTGCGGTAGACGCACTGGAAGCGGTTGGTGTGCCCTGCTTTGGCCCCAATAAGGCGGCAGCC
>JAGBAT010000008.1 GCA_017938835.1 Oscillospiraceae bacterium
GCTGGTACTGCCGTTGGCCGTGTCCGCGTTATGATCAACGACAAGGGTGAACGTATCAATGAAGCAGGTCCTTCCGTACCTGTTGAAATCGACGGTCTGAGCGAAGTGCCTGCAGCGGGCGATACCTTCAATGCTGTTTCCGACGAACGCATGGCTCGTGAGCTGGTGGAAGAACGCAAGCAGCAGAAGAAGGATGCCCTGTTTGGTGCAGCAAAGAAGGTCTCTCTGGATGACCTGTTCAGCCGCATTCAGGAAGGCGAGCTGAAGGACTTCAACATCATCGTCAAGGCAGACGTTCAGGGCTCTGCAGAAGCAGTTAAGGCATCTCTGGAAAAGCTGTCCAACGAAGAAGTTCGTGTCAAAGTCATTCACGCAGCTCCCGGCGCCATCAACGAATCCGATGTTATGCTGGCTGCCACCAGCGGCGCACTGATCGTTGGCTTCAATGTTCGTCCTGATGCAGCAGCACGCGACAGCGCAGTGCGCGGCGGTGTTGAGATCCGTCTGTACAGCGTTATCTATGATTGCATCAATGAAGTGGAAACCGCAATGAAGGGTATGCTGGCACCCAAGTTTGAAGAAGCTGTCATCGGTCATGTGGAAGTCCGCCAGACCTTCAAGGTCTCCAAGGTGGGCACCATCATCGGCGGCTATGTCACCGACGGTAAGATCGAACGCAACAGCAAGGTTCGTGTTGTCCGTGAAGGCATCGTGATTTATGACGGTGAACTGGCATCTCTGCGCCGCTTCAAGGATGATGTGAAGGAAGTTAAGGAAGGCTACGAATGTGGTCTGCAGATCGATAAGTACAATGACGTTAGAGAAGGCGACGAACTGGAAATCTATGTGATGCGCCAGATTATGCCCTAACTGTCTGATACGAGAGGAGGAAGCCGAGAATGGCATCCGCAAGAATCGGAAGAATCAACGACGATATCCAGAGAATTCTGGCTGACCGTCTGCGTCAGGTGAAGGATCCCCGCGTCAGTGAGCAGGGGATGATCACCATTACCCGTGTGGACACCACCAATGACCTGCGCTATGCAAAGGTATGGCTGAGTGTGTATGGGCTAAAGGACGAAAAAGAGTTCAAGAAGGGGCTGAAGAGCGCATCCGGCTGGCTGCGCCGCGAACTGGGTTCTGCGCTGAAGCTGGCTTACACCCCTGAACTGGTTTTTGAAGTCGATAAGTCCATTGAATACGGTGCAAAGATCAACGGTATTCTGGAAACTTTGAACATTCCTGAACGCAGCGAAGACGAGCTGGAGGATATGGAATGAATGTGAAAGCTGTGGCAGAATTTCTGCGGCAGCGTGACAAGTTCCTGCTGATTACGCATACACGCCCGGATGGCGACACTCTGGGCAGTGCAGGCGCACTGTGCAGCGCACTGCGCCGCATGGGCAAGCAGGCACAGCTGCTGAATAATGAAGAAGCCACAGAGAAATACCTGCCCTTCGTGGGTGGGTATTTCGCACCTGTGGACTATGAATATGAAACGGTTGTATCTGTGGATACCGCGGATGTGACCATGTTTCCCAAGGGATTCAAGGGCAAAGTGGAACTTGCCATTGACCACCACGGATCCAATTCCGGATATGCGGAAAACAGCTGGGTGGTGCCTGGGGCTGCCGCCTGCGGCGAACTGATTTTGGAAGTCATCGAGGCACTGTGCGGCGATGTATCCAAGGAAGAAGCCAATCTGCTGTACATTGCTGTATCCACCGATACTGGTTGCTTCCAGTATATGAATACCAACGCAGCCACCCTCCGCGCGGCCGCAAAGTTGGTGGAATACGGTGCAGAAAATGGAAAACTGAACGTAGAATTTTTCCGTTCTGTTGCCAAAGAGCGCATTATGCTGGAGAGTATGGTATATTCCCAGATGCAGTTCCACCGGGGCGGTCAGATCGCCATTGCGATCATTACGAAGCAGATGATCAAGGAAAGCGGTGCAAAGCCTAAGGATATGGATGACCTTGCGAATCTGGCAGGCCGACCCGAGGGTGTCATTGTTGCGGTGACCATCAAGGAAAATGATGATGGCACGGCAAAGCTGTCTCTTCGCTCCAAGCCACAGGTGAATGTATCCAACGTCTGCGCCAAGTTCGGCGGTGGCGGACACACTATGGCTGCCGGCTGCAAAATCAGCGCAGATGTCTTCACAGCGGCTGAAATGGTGCTTGCTGCCATCAATGAGGAGTGGCCCGCATGAACGGTATCCTTTTGATTGACAAGCCGCAGGGCTGGACAAGTCATGATGTGGTGGGGAAGCTCCGCGGGCTGCTGCGGGAGCGCCGCATCGGACACTCCGGTACGCTGGACCCTATGGCTACTGGCCTGCTGGTGGTGTTCATTGGCAGAGCCACCCGGGCGGTAGAATTTGCAGAAGCAGATGCCAAGCAGTACATTGCAGGCCTACGGCTGGGTGTGGAAACAGACACACAGGATATTACCGGTACCGTGCTGAGAGAAACATGCAGTACAGTGACACAGGCAGACTTGGAAGCTGTGCTGCCTCGCTTTACCGGTGCGCTCAGTCAGCTCCCGCCTATGTATTCGGCCATCAAAGTCAACGGACAGAAGCTCTATGACATCGCCCGCAGGGGCGGGGAAGTGGAGCGCAAGCCAAGACAGATTACCATTCATTCCCTGAAGCTGGCAGACAACAGCCATCTGGAACAGGGAGACTTCTGTTTGGATGTGACCTGTTCCAAGGGAACCTATATCCGTACTCTTTGCCATGATATTGGTGAAGCGTTGGGCGTTGGGGGCACGATGAGCAGCCTGCGTCGTGTACGGGCAGGACGGTTCCATCTGGATGACGCCCTGACATTGGATGAGATTGCAGCGGCAGCAGCAGAAGGCAGAGCAGAACATTTGCTCCTACCCCTAGACAGCCTGTTTTTTGACAGAGAAAGTCTGGTTTTGACAGAAAAACAGACAAAACGCACACTGGTGGGGGGTCAATTTTCCGTTGCCGCACCGGGCGGTACATACCGGTTTTATGCTCCGGACGGCGCATTTCTGGCGTTGGGAAAAGTGGAGCAGGGGACTGCAAGTACCATAAAAAGCTTTTTTGAGGTTTAAGATATGAGAAGAGTTGTGGCACTTGGATTTTTTGACGGTGTACATTTGGGACATGCTGCATTGTTAGAGCTTGCTGTCAGGCGTGCAAAGGAACTGGATGCGGTCCCCTCTGCAATCAGCTTTGATGTGCATCCTGAGACTCTGACTCACGGCAAGGCAGTGCCCCTGATCTGCAGCAACGAGGGCAGACGCTCCTTGATGAGCAGACTGTATGGCATAGATGACGTGA
>JAGBAT010000072.1 GCA_017938835.1 Oscillospiraceae bacterium
GGAAGCATTGGACACCCAGGGAATATTTTTCATGTTCTCCAGTCCGCAGTCTGCGCAGTGGCACATAAAGGTACGGATGGGCGTTGCATGAGATGCGATAACAACGGTCTCTCCGTCATGTTCCTGTGCAATACGGCGCAGGGCGCCCACAAAGCGGTTTTGCAGCTGCGCTACGGATTCCCCGTTGGGACACTGGGCCATACCGATGTCACGGAGCCAGAGTTGATATGGTTCACCGTAATTTGCGGACAGGTCATCAAATTTCACACCTTCCCAATCTCCGGCGAAAATTTCACGGAGCTGATCGTCGGCGGTGATCGGCAGGCCCAACTTCTGCGCTACGGCGTTGCCGGTGTAAAATGCTCTTTCCAGATCGCTGGCATACACGGCATCTACATGGTAGTTGCTGACGATGTAGTTTGCGGTGGCTTCAGCCTGGTCTTTGCCGAGGTCGGAAAGTGGGCTGTTGACATGGCCTACGAATACGCCATCCAGATTGGCGCAGCTTTGTCCGTGGCGAATGATGAGAAGTTGGGTCATTACAGTTACCTTCTTTATTTTGGATATACTACAATTATAGGGTGAATTTTGTTTTTCGTAAAGTGATGAAAAACAAAAAAGCGACTTGATTTCTCAAGTCGCTTTTGGCGCAGAAGGAGGGATTTGAACCCTCGCGCGGCTCAACACCGCCTACTCCCTTAGCAGGGGAGCCCCTTCGGCCTCTTGGGTACTTCTGCAAGCCGAATCAAACAATATAGGATTGATTGCCTTGGTACTATATCATAATGTGTGTAGGTTGTCAAGGAAAAATTCTCCCTTTTTCAAAACAGGTGCGAAAAACAGCGGGAAATGTTTACGATTTTTCTTGCACAGCCATTCTCTGCATGATATAATATCCCACGCACCAATGGAGAGATACCCAAGAGGTTGAAGGGTCCGGTCTTGAAAACCGGTAGGCGATGTGAGTCGTGCGTGGGTTCGAATCCCACTCTCTCCGCCAAAAAAAGACCACATTTGTCTTGCTAGACAAATGTGGTCTTTTTTTGAGTTAAGTGTGTCTTTTCAAGAACAAAACTTTAAATCAACAATCAATCATATAATCGGTTTGAGTGATGTTCCACTCAGATGGGCAAACTGAATTCTTTTACTGGTTCTTACTCCTATTTGTGCACCATTTTCTTTTTCTTTGGTGCAATCAAAAGAATGAGGACCTGTCTTTTTATTTTACTCCAAAAGTGGTATGCTGAGTAAAAACAAAACGGAAGTGAGCTTATGCAATTATCGCCATCCATTTTAGAATACATTGATGCGCATGCGCAGGAAGCACTTGACCTGCTGATCGAGCTGGCACAGATTCCGGCCCCGTCCCACCATGAGGAACGGCGGGCGGTGTTTTGTAAGGAGTGGCTGGAGCAGCAGGGTGCTAAGGGTGTCTATATTGACAGTGCTTTGAATGTGGTTTGGCCTGTTGGCTGCGACGAACATCATGAGATTGCTGCCTTTATGGCCCACAGCGACGTGGTATTTCCCGACACGGAAAGACTGCCCCTGTGTATTGAGGACGGGCGCATTTATTGTCCCGGTGTGGGGGATGACACGGCCAATTTAGTTGCCCTGCTGATGGCAGCCAAATACATTGCTCAACGGCAACTGACTCCTATGGATAAAGGCGTGCTGTTTGTCATTGACTCCGGCGAAGAAGGGTTGGGAAATCTGAAAGGCTGTCGGAAAATCATGGAGGACTACGGCGACCGCATTACCGAACTGGTTGCCTTGGATGATCATGATGCAAAGGGTGTCAGCCGAGCAGTGGGCTCCAAACGGTTCCGCATTACCTTGGATACCGAAGGAGGCCACTCCTACAGTGATTTTGGCAATGCCAACGCCATTGCACAGGTAGCAGAACTGATTGGTGCATTATATGCGGTAGAGGTTCCTGCTGAGGGGAAGACCACATACAATGTGGGCACGATCAGTGGCGGGACGACGGTCAATTCCATCGCAGCTCATGCGGAGATACTGTACGAGTTCCGCTCCGATGAACGGACATCCATGGAGCAAATGGAACGGAAGCTTGAAATCATCATTGCACAATTCCGGGAAAAGGGATTTGCCATAACCGTTGAAGTGGTAGGTGACCGTCCGTGTTCCGGAGATGTGGATGCGCTGCTGCAGCAGAGGCTGATGTGCCGCGCCGAAGTGGCGTTGCAGAACCACTATGGTCATACTCTACAGTGGAATTCCGGCTCCACGGACTGTAATGTTTCTCTGGCAATGGGGATCCCATCAGTCTGCGTAGGCTGCTACAATGGTGCCGGCAGTCATACCAGAGGCGAATATGTGGAGATCGATAGTCTCCGCCCGGGGTTGGGGGTAGCCTTTGAACTGATTCTACATTATTTTCGGGAGGGATGACCATGACACAGCATCCGATTTCCCCGGTCTATGATGAACATTCCAGAATCTTGATTCTTGGCAGTTTTCCCTCCGTGAAATCGAGAGAGGAGCGGTTCTTCTATGGCCACCCGCAAAACCGCTTCTGGAAGGTGCTGTCTGCAGTATTTGAACGGGATTTGCCTGTGACGGTGGAAGAGAAGAAAACATTGCTGCTAGACTGCGGTGTTGCGCTGTGGGATCTGATTGCTTCCTGCGAGATCACCGGCAGTGCGGACAGTTCCATCCGGAATGTGGTGCCCAATGACATCCACGAGATTCTGGACTGCGCCGACATTCAGCGGATCTTTGTCAACGGAAAGATCTCAGAGAAATATTATAACAAATACCTCCGCGCCGAGGTGGGGAGACCGGCAGTTTGTCTGCCGTCTACTTCTCCGGCCAATGCGAGTTGGAGTCTGGAACGGCTCATTGAGCAGTGGCACATCATAAAAATATAAGAGAGAAGACCGGAGTTTTACTCCGGTCTTTTACAGTTTAACGGTAAAGTCTTTCGGTATGATTCACCATACACTGTAAGAGAAAAAACAAATTGTTTAAAAAATACAAAATTTTTTGCAATGCATGAAAATATTTAAAACGCCTAAATAAAATGCAAAAAGCGAATATATTGATAAATTTGCGCCTTTTTAGGGACATAAATGGAGAGGGCTTATGTGAATGTGAAAAAATGTCATAATGTCTGTAAAAGTGTCGGGGTTGAAAAATTTTTGACGAAACGGGTGATTGGTGAAAAATTATGTTAAAATCGGGAATGAAATTATAAAAATGTGCGCAAAATTGATTGACAGCACACATATAAAATACTAAAATAGTATCAAGAGATAAGATGACCTGCTAAGACATCAGACAACTGTATGTTGCACAGGAGAAAGGCGGAGGAATGAAGCGGTTTATCATATTGATGGGAAACTATGGCAGCGGCAAAACAGAGCTTGCAATGCACTTTGCATTGATGGCTCCGAACCCTGCCAAAACATTGGTGATTGACTTGGATATGGTAAATACCTATTTCCGCCTCAGTGATCGTAAGAAGCTGTTTGCGGATGCAGGCATCCGTCTGATCACGCCCAACTTTGCCAGCTCTCATGTAGAGATGCTGACAGTTCCCGCAGAGATCGCTGCAGCCTTTGCTTTGGACTGGGACTTGGTGGTCATTGATTTGGGCGGCGATGCCGGTGCAGCTGCTCTTGGTCAGTACAAGCCCAAACTGCTGCAGGCCCAGCGGGAGGGGGCAGATATTCAATTGTATAATGTGGTAAACACCAACCGCCCCATGGCAGGAACACCTGCCAAACTGATCCGCCTGATGGGAGATATGGAGCGCAAGGCCCGCTGGAACGTCACTGGATTTATCAACAACACCAACATGTCATACGAGACCACTGCAGAAGATTTGGAATCCGGTTATGAAATCATCAAACAGGCAGCAGAAGAGACAGGGCTGCCGGTGGCATATACCTCCGGCAAGACTGATGTGCTGGATGCGTTTTTAGCAGGGGAACATGACCCAAAGTATGTTGGCCAGCCCCTGTATCTGGAAAAGAGAATGCACCGAGATTGGGACACTTTGACGAAGGAAGGTGTATAAATCACCGTCTTGAGTCATTTGATATATAGGAAATACATTGAACACTTGTTTTGAAAATCAGAAAAGAGGTAGAAACATGGTCAAATTCTCTATTAAGGAAGAGCTCTGCAAAGGCTGTGAGCTCTGCGTGAGAGCTTGTCCCAAGAAGCTGCTCCAGCTTTCTCCCGACAAACTCAACGAAAAAGGCTATCACCCTGTGATGATCACCGATGAAGAGGCTTGTGTTGCCTGCGGTTCCTGCTTCCGCACCTGCCCCGATACGGTCCTCAGCATCGTGAAGGAATAAGGAGGTACTCACATGGCTAAAAAGCTTATGAAGGGCAGCGAAGCCATTGCTGAAGCTGCGATCAGAAACGGCTGTCGTTTCTTCTTTGGTTATCCCATCACTCCGCAGACTGAAATTCCCGAATACTTCTCTGAACGCATGTTTGAAGAGGAAGTACACGGCTGCTTCCTGCAGGCGGAAAGTGAAATTGCTGCTATCAACATGGTTTATGGTGCAGCCTCTACTGGTGTTCGTGCCATGACCTCTTCCTCCAGCCCCGGTATTTCTCTGAAGCAGGAAGGTATTTCCTCCCTATGTGCAGCGGAACTGCCATGCCTGATCTTCAATATCATGCGTGGCGGCCCCGGCATTGGTTCTATTCAGGCTGGTCAGGGCGACTATTTCCAGGCGGTCAAAGGCGGCGGTCATGGTGACTACAATATGATCACCTTTGCTCCGTCTTCTGTACAGGAGACCATCAACTGCATCGGGCAGGCATTCCCTCTGGCAGAAAAGTACCGCATGCCCGTTATGATCTGTGCAGATGGCATCATTGCACAGATGATGGAACCTGTAGAGCTGCCCGAAATGCAGCCCTATGAAGTAGACCCCGCTGAAAAGCCTTGGGCAGCTACCGGCTGGGATCCCAAGAACCCTGTTGGCGAACGCGCCAACGTCACATCACTGTATGTTGAAACCGAGCAGCTGGATGTACTTAGTGCCCGTTTGCAGGGCAGATATGCCATTATCCGTGAGACTGAACCCCAGTGGGAAGCATACAACATGGAAAATGCTGAGATCGTAGTCACTGCATTTGGTACCATCGCACGTATTGCAAAGTCTGTGATCGACGAGCTGAAGGATGAAGGCATCAATGTCGGTATGCTGCGTCCCATCACCATCTGGCCTTTCCCCTATGATGCAGTTCGCGAGGCTGCAACCCAGCCGGGTGTCAAGGCTGTTCTGGATGTGGAAATGAATGCAGGTCAGATGCTGGAAGATGTGAAGCTGGCCATCAACGGCGCACAGAATGTAGACTTCTTCGGCCACTGTGGCAGCCATCTACCTACCGTGGACGAAATCCGTGAAAAGATCCTGAGCATGAGGGAGGAATAAGAAATGGCAATTGAGTATAAACAGACACAGCTGCTGACCGATGTTCCCAGACACTATTGCCCGGGTTGTGGTCACGGTATCATTCATCGTCTGGTTGCGGAAGCAATCGATGAACTGGATGCAGGTGCAAAGGCTGTCGGTGTCAGCCCTGTCGGCTGCTCCGTATTTGCAAATAATTACTTCAATTTTGATATGGTCAATGCGCTGCACGGCAGAGCACCCGCTGTGGGCACCGGCATCAAGCGCGCAAGACCTGATGCACTCGTGTTTACTTATCAGGGTGACGGCGACTTGGCGTCCATTGGCGCAGCAGAAGTGGTTCATGCTGCCATGCGCGGTGAAAAGATCACTACAATTTTTGTCAACAACGCGATCTATGGTATGACCGGCGGCCAGATGGCACCTACCACTCTGGTTGGTCAGAAGACTGCAACCTCCCCCAACGGCCGTGATGCTGACTGGTGCGGCAGCCCCATTCGTATTTGCGAAATGCTGTCCACACTGGAAGGCGCCTACTATATTGCCCGTGTCGCTCTGGACACTCCAGCACACATCAATCAGGCAAAGAAAACCATTAAGCAAGCTTTCAAATATCAATTGGAAGGCAAGGGCTACTGCCTGATCGAAGTACTGTCCACCTGTCCCACCAACTGGGGTATGAGCCCTGTGGAAGCCATGGACTGGCTGTCTGAAAACATGATTGCTTACTATCCTCTGGGTGTATTCAAAGATAAGGGGGCTATGTAATATGTTAGAACAGTGTATTTTTGCAGGCTTCGGTGGTCAGGGCACTCTGCTGATCGGCAAGTTCCTGGCATGCGCAGGTCTGATGGAAGGCAAGGAAGTTACCTGGCTGCCCTCTTACGGCCCTGAAATGCGCGGTGGTACCGCCAACTGCTCCGTTGTTGTCTCCGATCGTCCCATCGCTGCTCCTGTTGTCACCGCGCCCAACTCCGTGATTGCAATGAACCTGCCTTCTTTGCTGAAGTTTGAACACACTGTCAAGCCTGGCGGTACTCTGATCATCAACAGCTCCCTGACCAATGCCAAGAGCTCCCGTGATGATCTGCGCGTGGCATACGTTCCTGCAACGGAGATCGCAGAAAAGGTTGGCAACCCCAAGGGCGCGAACGTTGTGATTCTGGGTGCATATCTGGCAATGAATCCTGAAATCGTGGCTATAGATACCATTATCGAAGCGATGAAGGAAGAATTGGGTCCCAGAAAGATGAAGTTCCTGGATGGGAATATCAAGGCACTTCACGCAGGGATCGACTATGTAAAGAACACTTGATTTGATTCCGATTTTATCTTCCATACTCACTTTCCTAAAGCGGAACCCCCGTATCTCTTGCGAGATACGGGGGTTTTGCAATTTGTGAGCTGAAATTAAATATCCAGAATGACCAAATCGTCATCGCTGACCTTTTCCATGTCTTTTTTGTTCATGATGTCGTAGATACAGGGGACTACGAACAGAGTCATCAGGGTCGCATACAGCAGACCGCCGATACAGACGATGGCGATAGGCTGAACCAGTGCGGTGCCTATGTCCTTGCCCATTGCCATGACAATCAGACCAAGGATCGTGGTCAGGGAGGTCATCAGAATGGGACGGATACGGGTGACGCCTGCTTCCAGAATGGCTTCACGGCGTTCCATGCCTTCCAGACGAAGCTGGTTGATATAGTCCACCAGCACGATGCCGTTATTAACAATGATGCCGACCAGCATGACAAAACCGATCATGGCGATAATGCTGACTTCCATACCGGTAAGCAGCAGGGCCATAAAGCCGCCGGTGAATGCGAGAGGAATGGTGAACATAACGATAAAGGGGCTCTTCAGGCTCTGGAACTGAGCAACCATGATGAAGTAAACCAGCAGGATGCCGAGCAGCAGCATCAGAACAAGCTGTACCATAGCTTCCATAATGACTTCATTTTCGCCGTTGAATTCATATTCCACGCTGTCGGGCAGTTCCAAGCCTTTAACAATGGATTCTACTTCAGAGGTGATCAGTGTGACATTGTAGCCTTCTTCCAGTGTTGCGCTGACAGTCAGGTAGCGGCGCTGATTGTCGCGGTTGATAGTGGCCAGACTGGTGGTTTCCTCGATGGTAGCTACATCAGCCAGTGTGAATTCTTCAGATTCACCCAGAGTGGAAGAGGCAGTGAATGTCTGCGTGAGCAGGTTATCCAGGGTGATATTCCGCTCCTCCGGCTGCTCTACGATGACGTCGATATTGGTACCTTCCAAATCAAAGGAGGTTGCGGTGGCAGTGGTAGTCATACCGGCTGCCAGCTGCATATAGATCTGTGCGGTAGTGAAGCCTTTTTCCATGGCCTTGTTGCGGTCAACGTTAATATGAATGGCGGTGGTGGCATCCTCCAGACCATCAGAGACCTCGGCAATGCCGTCCAGTTTTTCCATGGCTGCAGCGATGGTGGCAGCAGCAGTCTGCAGGTCTTCCATATCGTTTCCATAGATGTTCAGAGCGACGCCGGAGCCGGTAAGCATGGACATATCCATCATGGCGGAGGAGTAGGAAATCTCGCAATCCAGATCTTCACACAGCTGCAGGATCTCCTTACCGGTATCGCTGCCGGAGACACCGTCGGGCAGTGTAACATACATGGTTACCGTGGTACTGCCGTCCCCGCTGCTGAGCAGGGAGGTGCCGCCCATGGTGGCGCCGACGGTATCCACTTCTTCAATGGTCATAATACGTTTTATGGCCTCGTCAGTGATGTCCATAGCATCCTGCTTCTCGGTTTCTTCATCAAATGTCACAGTAACGGTGACGGTGTTGGAGTCCATGGAGGGCATGAAGCTGAAGCCGCGGGAGACAGCCAGACCAGAAGTCAGTACCAGCAAAAGTAGGGAACCGCCAAGAACAATGGCTTTATGATCAATGGCCCATGCTACTGCTGGACGATATTTATCATATACGCTCGAGAGAATGTCCTTTTTGAGGGGCTTGTCGTCCTTGAGCATCTTGGATGCCATGGCGGGGACCAGTGTCAAAGCGATGATCAGGCTGGCCATCAGCGAATAACCCATGGTCAGTGCCAGATCGGTGAACAGCTGTTTTGTGATACCTTCCACGAATACAATGGGCAAGAACACGCAGACGGTGGTCAGGGTAGAAGAGGTAATGGCACCCAGCACCTGCTTGGCACCGGAGACTGCCGACTGTATGGCGTTTGCGCCCTTGGCACGCAGACGGTAGATGTTTTCAATGACAACCACCGAGTTATCCACAAGCATGCCGACGGCAATGGATAGCCCTGCCAGAGAAATAATGTTCAGAGTGATTCCGGAGAAATACATCAGTACCAATGCAAACATTACGCTCAGAGGAATGGAGATCAGGGTAATGAAAGTGGGGCGGATGTCTCTCAGGAAAATAAATAGGATCAGAACAGAGAACAGTGCACCGGAAAACAGACTTTCCAGAATAGAGTCAACCACATACTCGATATACTCGCCCTGATCCATGAGCAGGAAGAATTTCAAACCGTCGTACTGCTCTTCCAGTTCGTCAAAACGCTCGCGGATACTTTCGCTGACTTCTGCGGTGGCATAGTTGGACTGCTTTTCAAAGCTAAGCATCAGTCCATTTTCAGTACCAAGACGAGTGTAAATGTTTTCGGAGTTGTCAGTGACAAAAATGTCTGCCACATCACTCAGGTAGATGGGTTCCATGTCATCCAGCCCAAAGTCGAACAGCATCAGGTCTTCCAGTTCCTTTACGGTGGAGAAGTTGTCACCGACGGAGACCATATAGCTAATGCCGTCCTGTTCTACATAGCCTGCGGGCATGGAGAAGTTTTGTGCGTACAGAATCTGGGAGACAGTATCCAGCGAGAGAATATTATCCAGATTAGCCTGTGCCAGCGCATCTTTACGGGAGGACTCAATAGAATTCAGCCCGCTGTCAATCTGACTCATAGCTGAGCTCATCTGCAGCATGCTCTGCATGACTGTGCTGAGCATATCGCCGACATCATCGGAGCTGGGCACATTCAGACTGTCGCTGATCAGCTTCTGACGAGCTGCACGGAGAGATTCAAGCTCGCTGTCGATGTTGTTCAGTTCTGCGGTCTGCTTGGTAATCTCACTGTCAAGCTGATCTACCGTGATGCTCAGTCCCAATTTATCTAATTCAGCCTGCGCTTCCTCTTCGGTCATGGAGGAAGAGGCGGATTTCAACAGATTCAACTGTGTCGTGGCAGTTACTTTGGCGGTCTGCGCAGCCAGAATGTCTGCCTGCAGCGGTGCTTTTTCCTCATTGTATGCTGCAATATTGGCGTTGCAGGTCTCAATGGTCTTTTCCAAAGCGGCTCTTTGTACTTCGTCAGCATCTTCACCCAGACTGTCCAACTGGGCCTGTGCACTGTCTTTTGCAGTTTGCTCTGCACTGATCTTGCTGTCAATGGCATTGACCTGTGCCTGAAGTTCGGCAATCTCTGCGTTGTAACCGGCGATCTCTTCTTCCAGTGCTTTGATTTCAGCATCATTCTCGGAGGAGGAACCGTCGTTCAGTGCGTTCTGAATTCGTTTGAGCTCTGTAATGCGGTTCTGAACAGTGGTGCGTTCCTGGGTCTTTGCAGTAATTTGTGCGTCAATTTCACTTGTGTCAGCGTCGCTGGATATGTCGCCAAAGATGTCACTGGTATCGATGTCACCCAAATTGTTCATAGCGCTGTTGATTTTGTTTTTTGCAGCCTGCAGGCTTGCAGCGGCTTTATCCATCTGCTTGTTGATGCCATCAGCCACTTTTTCATTCAGTGCATCGATCTTTTCTTGGCTGATGACCACATGGAGCTGCTGGTCGACCAGACCACTTGCGGTGACACTTGCTACGCCGGAAACACCTTCCAGACGATTCATCAGGGTGTCTTCCATAAATTCACTGAGTTCGTCGATATCCATGCCTTCCATAGAGACTGCGGCCATGGCCACAGGCAGCATGGAGGGGTTGATCTTCAGCACATAGGGCGTACCGACGGTGTCATCCCACTGAGCCTGCAATACACTGATCTTTTGCTGGATGTCCACGCTGGTGGTGTCCAGATTGGTTCCTTCTTCAAATTCCAGAATAACAAGAGAGTAGTTATCAGAGGAATTGGAGCTCACATTGACGATGCCTTCCAGCGTTGCCATGGATTGCTCCATTGGCTTGGTGATCTCCGATTCCACGGATTCCGGGCTTGCACCGGGGTCCGTGGTCATAATGATGACATATGGGAAGTCCATATTAGGCAGCAGATCCGGTGTCATTCTCGTATAGGCGACAACGCCAAGCACCAGAACGGCAATGGCGGCGCAGAAAACAGTCAGTGCTTTTTTAACGCTGAATTCGGGCATGGGACATTCCTCTCAAAACCGGGCGGACATGCTCCTCCCAGTGTAATTTTAATGATTTATTCTATCATATTGTTCTCAGCAAAGTTATTAAAATTTTGTGAATAATGCTAGAAAAAAGATTTCAAATTTTTGATGATTTTACCAATTTGCAACAAAATGTAACAGAAAAATAACCTCTCCTGATTTTTCAGGAGAGGTTTGTAACCTTTAAAAATATGATCCATGGCCGAAGCAGTGGATGCACAGTGCAGGAAAGGCCAATACTTTTATGCGGTGGTCTCTGCGCTGGATGTAAAATTCCTCGTGTCGAAGAATATGCAATGCCTCCGTTTCGCACAGCTTTACCAGCTGTCCGGAAGTGACTGGTTCACTGGCCAGATCAGGTCGGCGAATCGGGACTCTACGGCTCCCATAGTCATGTTGTTCATAGAAACACTCTTAAGTTTACATTGTGCAGACCTATCTTTGGATTGAGTTTACTGCATGTAAACCAAAATATTAAGAGTATTTGTATTTTTGCTATGGCTATGGTAAACTATAGAAAACGAACTTTTAGGAGGCATTACTATGGATTTGCAGGCAAAGATCAATGCAGCAGCAGAATATTTGCTGGAACATATAGCGAACCGCCCCACCATCGGCATGGTGCTGGGCAGCGGCTTGGGAGATTTCGCAGATACACTGGAGAATCCTGTGCGTGTCCCCTATTCCGAAATTCCCAATTTTCCCCGTCCTACGGTAGCGGGTCATGCCGGAGCCTTGGTGTTTGGCAGTAAAATGGGACAGGACGTGGTCGTACTGCAGGGACGGATCCATTTTTATGAGGGTGTTTCTATGCAGGAACTGACTCTGCCTGTGCGGGTCCTGTCCGCCATCGGCGTGAAAACTTTGATACTGACCAATGCAGCCGGCGGTGTGAACAAACGCTTTGAACCTGGTGACTTGATGCTCATCAGCGACCATATCAATTATTCTGGTGCCAATCCTCTGATTGGAAAGAATCTGGATGCCTTTGGTCCCCGATTCCCCGATGTCAGTGACCTGTACACGAGGGATATCCGGGAGAAGGTCAAGATTAAGGCAGCGGCAGAGGGCTTGAAGCTGCAGGAGGGCGTTTACATGATGTTCTCCGGCCCCAATTATGAAACGCCTGCAGAGGTGCGTATGGCGCGGATCGTGGGTGCAGATGCGGTTGGCATGTCCACGGTACCGGAAGCTTTGGTGGCAGGACACTGCGGTATGCGTGTGGTAGGCATGAGCTGTATCACCAATATGGCAGCGGGTGTACTGGAACGAAAGCTGGATCACAGTGAAGTAGTGGAAACTGCTGCGCTTGTACATGACCGGTTTCATAAGCTGCTGAATCTGATCCTGACGGTATTATAAAAACAAACGGGCACAGTTTGAGAGAGAACTGTGCCCGTTCGTTTTGGTGAGAGATTAAGATATTAGATTGGATGCTCGTATTATATCCGATCCGGCTGGGATGAATTCAGGTCAGCTAAATAAAAATCCTCGCTCCGTTGAGCGAGGATTCTTATATAACGATTTCTTAAGAGAGATGCACTTATCTCTGAATACGGCCGGAGCCGTCACCGCCTGCCAGCTTTTCAACTTCAGCTACGGTAACCATGTTGTAGTCACCTTCGATGGAGTGCTTCAGAGCGGAAGCAGCGACTGCGAATTCAACAGCTTCCTGAGTGGACTTGCCGTTCAGCAGGGAGTAGATCAGACCGCCGCCAAAGCTGTCGCCGCCGCCTACGCGGTCGATGATGTGCAGGTTGTACTTCTTGGAGAAGCAGTATTCGTCGGAAGCTACGTCGTACAGCATTGCAGACCAGCCGTTGTCGAATGCAGAGTGACTTTCACGCAGGGTGATAGCAACTTTTTCAAAGCCGAACTTGTCAGCCAGCTGCTTAGCAACGGACTTGTAGCCTTCGTGGTTCAGAGAGCCGCCGTAAATATCGGTAGCTTCTGCTTCGATGCCAAATACGTCCTTTGCGTCTTCTTCGTTGGAGATGCAAACGTCAACATACTGGCACAGGTCGGTCATAGCAGCGCGAGCCTGGTCGCGAGTCCGCAGCTTGCCGCGGTAGTTCAGGTCGCAGGAGATCTTGCAGCCGTGAGCCTTTGCAGCTTTGCAAGCTTCGCGGCAGATTTCAACAACGTTTTCACCCAGAGCGGGGGTGATGCCGGTGAAGTGGAACCATTCAGCACCTTCGAAAATCTTGTCCCAGTCGAAATCAGCGGTAGTAGCCTGCTGAATTGCGGAGTGAGCACGGTCGTAAATGCAAACGGAGCCACGCTGAGAAGCGCCCTTTTCGTTGAAGTAGATACCAACGCGTTCACCACCGCGGGTGATCAGGCTGGTGTCAACGCCGTAGCGACGCAGAGAGTTGACTGCTGCCTGGCCGATTGCGTGGGTGGGCAGCTTGCTAACGAAAGCAACATCCATGCCGTAGTTTGCCAGGGAAACAGCTACGTTAGCTTCGCCGCCGCCGAAGGTGAATTCTACGTGGTCACACTGAACGAAACGTTCGTAATTGTAGGGCTGCAGACGCAGCATCAGTTCGCCAAAGGTAATTACTTTTGCCATAGTGGTTTGTTCCTCTCAATAGTAAATTTTTATTGTTTTTAATAAGAGATTACTTCTGCAGCAGGTGTACAGCAAGGTTGCCGATCTCGTTCTTCAGATAAACAGCATTGATGCGGTCACCCTTCATCTTAGCGGTTTCCATATCAACGGCAAAGCCAGCCTTTTCCAGAACAGGCAGTGCCAGAGCGATGGAGTTGGTGCGGATTGCAATATGACCATTCTTGCCCAGGAACATGGACTTCATAACTTCGATACCGGTGGAAGCAAAAACGGAGGAGTTCCCTTCTTTTACTTCAAAACCAAATGCAGCATTGAAGGTTTCAGCAACAGCCAGAGCCTCTTCGGGATCAGCGCAGTTGATACCCACGTGAGCCAGTTCAAAGCCCAGAGCAGCCTTGCGTGCTTCCTTGCACAGGCCGGTGATCTTGTCCCAGTTGTGAGCAGCAATATCAGCCTTGGGGCAAACCCAAGAACCGCCGACAGCATGGATCACGGGAGTAGCGATGAATTCACCGATATTTTCAGTGTTGACACCGCCAGTAGGAATAAACTTCATGCCGACAAAGGGACCGGACAGAGCCTTAATGGCTTTCAGACCGCCATAAACGTTAGCAGGGAAGAACTTGACGCAGTTCAGACCCAGCTTTTTTGCTGCCATGATCTCGGTAGGAGTGACGCAGCCGGGGCAGACCGCGATACCATTTTCAACGCACCATGCAACGACCTCTTCATCGAAGCCGGGAGATACGATGAACTTTGCGCCGCATTCAACAGCCAGCTTGCACTGTTCCAGATTCACGATAGTGCCTGCACCGACCAGCATGTCGGGGCATTCAGCGGCAACAGCACGGATAGAATCAGCAGCAGCTGCGGTGCGGAAAGTGATCTCCATAACGTCAACGCCGCCTGCAACCATAGCGTTAGCGCAAGGAACTGCATCAGCAGCGTCTTCCAGAACGACTACGGGTACTACTGCGGCAGCAGCCAGTCTTTTCATAACGTCCATTATGATTTGCTCCTTTTGAATTTAAATTTTTACTTGAATTTTCCGAGGATACATACGTAGTTATCATATTACATTACCCAGCGGAGGTCAAGATGAATACAAATAAAGAAAAGAGGTTGAATTTTGTCAGGGAATTTGGGATAGAATTTCCCTCATTTTACCCTAAGCTGTTCATAAAAAAACTACCCACAGCACGCGGTGGATAGTTTTGTGGGTGCTGGGATTTGATCATTATTCAGACAGCGTGAGCAGCAATATTCAACTTTTCTACTCTTATACTAATATATCAATTCACTTGCGCTTTGTCAATGTCAGCAGTCACGAAGTTCGTTAAAAAAATCGTGGGCATTTTTTGATGAAATATACTAATGCAGTCATTTTGACCATATAAATGAATCATGAATTGTCGGGGGAGTGGTCAATGGTGCATGCAGAAATTGATGAGCGGGTACTGGAAGTGGCGGCCTACATTGTGGAAAGTAGGGATACAGTGCGGGGGGCAGCGCAGCATTTTGGCTGCAGCAAGTCTACCGTACATAAATATATGACTGAGCGGCTGGAGCGGCTGAATCCGGCTTTATATGTACAGGTGCGCCAGGTGCTGGATCTGAATAAAGCGGAACGCCATATCCGGGGAGGAATGGCGACCAGAAAAAAGTACAGTGAACATTTTGAAAAACAGCCGCAGTGAGATGCGGCTGTTTTGCGTCTTTCTCTTGTAAGCATCGAAAGAGGGTGTTAATATATTTATATATGTATTTTTTTCGGGAGAGATCGATTATGAAGCAGGATAAGGAATGGAAAAGACTGTTACCCAAACTGGCGCTGATCATACCGCTGATTCTGGGCACTGCGGGATTCCTTTTGGAGGGGACTCCGCTGTTGGATGCACTGTTTACCGCAGTTACCCTTTATGCCATGGAGTATGGCGACGGGCAGAATCATCTGCTGGTGGAGATTGCACGATGGACGGCGCCTCTGGCTACTGCTGGCGGTGTTCTAATGATGGTGTCTGTTCTGCGGCAGAAGATCAACAATTACATGTTGTATCTGCGCGGCAACAGCACAGCAGTATATGGGCCGGCTGTGGCCAAAGCGGCGGTACTGCAGGAACTTGGCGATACTGGCATTGATGGCGGAGAGCGATTTGTTCGTGCACAGCGATATATTTTGCTGGATGAGGAGCAGGAAAACCTGCGATTTTACTGCAGACACTATGAGAAGCTGAAGGACAGCACGGTTTACCTGATGACCGATAACTTTCCTGCTCAAACCACTGCCGGGGCAAATCTTCGACTATTTTGTCCGGAAGAGACTGCAGCCAGACTGTTCTGGAAAAAGCACTGCTTGTATGAGCGTTCGGTGGAGAAAAACCATCGCATGGACATTGTGCTGATCGGTTTTGGCAGACTGGGGGAAGAGCTCTTAACCACCGGACTGCAGAGCAATATCTTCCATCCCGGACAGAGCATTGCCTATCACATTTTCGGCGAGGAGCAGGGCTTTCGTGCAATTCACTCCCGCCTGAGCAAAATACATGATCCGGTAAAGTTTTATGCCGAGCCATGGTATGAGAAACTGGATTTGCTGGAGCAGGCAGATATGGTGATCGTAGCAGAGCAAAATGAGCAGCTGAGCCTTCTGCGGAAACTACAACTGGCAACCATCGCGCCGGAGCTGTATGTATTTGCTGCGGACGCAATCGGAGAGGAGATCCTTGTCAGACAGGACCGGTTGCATGTGTTCCATTGGCGCCGGGAAGCCAATCGTCCGGAACATATTTTTGAAGGGCCCTTGGGCGAACTGGCGAAGCAGCTCAATCTGATGCATGTGTGCAGGGAAAAGGGAATCCCACCAACGGAAGAGACCATGCAGGCCGAATGGAACGCGCTGGATGCTTTCACCAGATATTCCAATATCAGTGCAGCCGATTACCATCAGGTACAGCGCAGAATACTTGCTGTGGCCCAGCTGCCTGTGGATTACGATGTCTTGCCTACTGAATGGCAGGAACTGCTGGCAGAGCTGGAGCATATCCGTTGGTGCCGGTATCATTATCTGAATAACTGGAAATACGGTGTTCCTGCTGACGGAAACAATAAGGATATGCGGCATCGGATTCACGAAGATTTGCGCCCCTACGGAGAATTAACGGAAACAGAGAAAGAGAAGGACAGAGACCTCGTTCGTCTCATGTGCACGCTAGAGGCAAGATAAAGAATGAACGAAGATCTCATAGGGAAAGATCATCCCCGTATTGATAAGGTCAAAGCC
>JAGBAT010000073.1 GCA_017938835.1 Oscillospiraceae bacterium
CGTCCCTCCGGCACCGAACCCAAGATCAAGGTTTACATCATGACCCGCGGCGAAACCATGGACGAAGCATGGGCGAAGATCGACAACTACGCTGCATTCGCACAGACTCTGTAGAGATAATCCCCATCTGAATAACGAACCACCCCATCCGAAGATGGGGTGGTTTTCTTATCAATAATTAACTAAATCGAGGAACGCCTCATCAGTGACGATCTTCCATGTGAGATCAATACCATCCAATGCCAATGTCAGGTGCAGAGTGGCTTCCTCTGTGACCAGATAGTTGTCCCAGTTATTCAGCACAGTGTCCAGTACGGCCTGATGCGCAGCATCCATGGTGTCGGAAACAAACAACCCGTCTTCATCGTAGAGGGTTTCCAAGTCGGCAGTTTGGAGCAATGCCTCCAATTCCGGCTCCCACAGTGTGTTCAGGTCGTTGTTAATGGCCTCCAGATCTACCTTGGTAGCAGTGACAGGGACGGCGACGTAGTTGCCGGAACGGACAGCTTTGCCGATCTTTAAATCAAATGTATCAGAAATCTTGTTGATAACGGTGCTTTGGACATCCTCAGAATCAAAGCTTGCCATGGCGGAATCCAAGTCAGTGAGGTACTTTGCACCGCGGGAGTTGGAATCATGGAAGGCATCGGCGAAGTCTTCCACGATTTTTACAGCGTCACCGTTCTGCACAGCCAGATGTGCCAGTTCGGTGGGGCCGCCGCCAACCACGATGCATCCGGCAGCCAGCAGCATGATCAGCAGGGACCACAGCTTTTTCTTTGCAAGCAGCACCAGTGCGATGATCAGGAGCACACAGCCGATGCCCAGCGGGATCAACTGCCAAACAGCGTAGCCATAGTATTCCCAGGAGAGGGTTTCAGGTTTGTCCACGGAAAGAAAAGTCAGTTCATCATCTACGCTTAAATCGGTCAGCTCACGGGCTTCGTTGGAGTAGCGCAGTGTCCGCTGGTACTGGGCATAGTCGCACATGAGACTGCAATAGTCGGCAAGGAACTGGCGGGCTTCCTTCACATTGCCGGTGAACATAACCAGAAGAATGGGATCGTCGGTGTAGACGATGGCACTGTCGTTCAGGTACTGTACGCCGTTGTCGGTGTACCAGCCGTACTTGTGGGCGATGGTGTAGGGGGGCTGATTGCCTTTGAAGTAGTCGTAAGGACTTGCCTGCAGCAGACAATCAACGACGCCGGGGTACCGGTCAGGATCGCTGTACAGCAGCTTCAGTGTATACATGATCTGCTTGGAACTGAAAAAGTTGCGGGCTAGAAAGGACTCGTCTGCTTCTTCCTCTGTCAGACCGATGTAGGGCAGGATCTGCTTGCGGAACTCTGCATAAACACCGCCGCCCAGATCCTTGACCATAGTCTCCATGGCAGGGTTATCGGAGTTCACCAGACTCAGCCGCTGCAGCAGCTCGTAGCGGTTGCCGCGAATCAAAGTCTCCATGGTCATTTCGCCATTGTAGACGCGCTCTGCGTACAGCATGTTGGTGGGCAGCTTAGCGACACTGGCACCGTACATCAACTGGTCGGGGTTTAGGTAATATTCTTCACCGGTGACGGTATTGTAGTAGCCGGCAGTGACCTGACTGGCGTCGGTTTCATGTTCTGCTAGAAAATCTGTCATGACTTCATCCCAAGTCTTGCCGCTGAACCGCTCGTCATTTAAATCAACTGCCCTTGCTGCGGAGCACAGACAAAGGCTTGTGCAAATCACAGCAGCAACGGACAGAATCAGCTTTTGTAATTTCATGGGTGATGTTGCCCCTTTGATTTCAAAGTTCGACAACATTCTACCAGAAAACAGAAATAATTACAATAGGGTTACAATATAATAGAAGAAAATGTGAACATTAAAAATGCACTGATTGCACTGCTGCACAGTCTGCCCAGCAGGTGATAGCGCAGGCGAATGCCAGTGCCGTGGAGCACGCCTGCGGTCTGCATCGCTACGGAGATGCCGCCGAATCCGGTGAGAAAAGCACAAATGGTCAATGCTTGCGGAGTGACGGCGGCATCTGCCATGGCGCCTACGCCGCATCCGAGTTCCATAAGCCCCATGCATAGTGCTTTTGTATGGTGCAGGGTCAGCCCGCTGTATGTAGCCAGACTGCCATAGATGGCAGAGAAAACACCAAGCTCTTCCAAGATGCCTACCACTGCGCCGAAAAAGATCACATAGCCGCAAATCTGAACGACCTGCAAAGCAGCCTTGCCGATGGATTCCGGCAGGGCAGTGGAGAGATTGGTTGAGAAAATAAAAATTTCACGGGGCTTGGTATCGGGATAGCGTGTCCCCGAGAGAAACAGACCTGTGATCACAGCAGCCAGAATATGAATACCATACAGCACCAGTCCCAGTGCGGAAGAGTGGAATACGCCAATTCCAACAGCACCGATGAGGAATGCCGGGCCGGAATTGTTGCAGAAGGCAAGGAGCTTTTCTCCCTCCTTTAGGTCCAGTTCGCCCTTCTGTACAAGGTCACTGATCACAGCAGCTCCAAGCGGATAACCGCCGAGAATACCCAAAATAAATACGCCGGCTCCTGTGCCGCTGACGCCGAACAGCAAAGACATAGGAGTCTGTACATGCTGTCCCAGCCATGTGGAAATGCCAAGCTGATTGATGAGGTAGCTGATGACAAAAAAAGGAAACAGGCATGGGATGATAACAGATGCGCAAACATCCAGTGCGTTTTTGGCGCCGCCGACGGCACCGTCTGAGGCACCGACCAAGGTACCCAGCAACAGCAGTGTGACGAAAACAGAAACATAATAGAATTTTTTCATAGGTAGCCCCTCCGCCAAGTTGTCCGGCTTTCTATCATCCTATGACACCGGTGGGCTAAACTTGCCCTGTGTCGCATAAATTTTCCCATGGGGGTGTGAACTATGAAATGGCGAGACATTCCTGAAGAGACTGCACACCGTTTCGATCTGCCAGCGGATGCTGCCGCAGGGCTGCCGCGCATCACCCTCACGGGGCGGAAACGGCTCTCTGTGGAAAACCACCGCGGACTGCTGGGATACAGTACTGAGCGAATCGAGATCAACGGCGGGAGAGTGCGTGTGTGCGTAACAGGGTGTGACCTGTATCTGCGGGTCATGAAAAAGGACGCGGTGGTGATCACCGGAGATATTTACAGTGTGGAGCTGCTGTGAAGGAGGTGTTGCGCAATGGCGAATATCTGGCGCAGCCGCTGGGAGCTGGTGGCACAGGATACCGCACCGGAGAGCCTGCTCAACCAGCTGGCAGAACTGCATATTGATTTTTTTGGTGCACAGCCTCTTGATGAGGTGACATTGACTTTTGAAGTACCGTACCGGGAGATCAAACGGGTGAGGCAGATTTTGGAAAGTCGCGGCAGCGATTTGCGGGTGTGCCGTCCCAAAGGCTTTCGACCGCGGATACTGCAGCTTAGTCGGCGGCAGATGCTGATCGTTTGCGTGTTTGTCTGGGCGGTGCTGCTGGCTGTATCCAATCTGTTTGTATGGCGTGTGGAAGTATCCGGAAATGAAACCATTCCTACAGGTGCGGTCCTGCGGGCCATGGAGGAATCGGGAGCGGGCATCGGCAGCTTTTGGCCGGGCTTTGATAGCGAGCAACTGAAAACAAATCTGTTGCTGAAACTGGAAGATGCCCAGTGGATTGGGTTAAACTACAACTCCGGGGTAGTGTATGTCAGCCTGCGGGAGCGACGGAAGATACCGGAAGTGATTGACAACGATGAACCGATCCACATTGTGGCGGAGAAAGCAGGACTCATTACTTCGATTTCAGCCAAGCAGGGGCAGAGCAAAGTTGCTGTGCACGATACAGTGGAGGAAGGACAGCTGCTGATCTCTGGTGCGGCGGAAAGCACTATCGGGACGACCCGAACAGTGCATGCGTTGGGAGAGGTGCAAGCCCGGACATGGTATCGGATGACAGCAAAGCAGCCGTCCACGCAGACCATGAAGCGGTATACCGGAAGGCGGTCTATGAAAATTTCCATAATTTTTGGGAGAAACCGATTAAATTTTTATCCCGATAGTAGCATTTCGGGGGATACTTGTGATACAATCACAATGGATTACCATCTGTGCATAGAAGGAGTGTTTGCTTTGCCTTTGCGTATTGTTGTGCAGCAATACGTTTACTGGACTCCGGTAGAGCGTTCGCTGAACGTGCAGGTACAAGAGGAAGCAGCACAGCAGGCACTGATGGAAGCACTGAAGCAGCAGCTTGGTGAGGACGGTACGGTGACCTCCACGAGCTTTGCGGTATTGCCCCGCGATGAGGGTATGGTCGTGACACTGGCGGCAGAATGTCTGGAGGAGATCGGTACTGAACAGCCACTTACGGCAGAAGAGCTTCAGAAGATCCAAATGGATAATACCTTGGGAGATGAAACGACGAATGATTGAAAGAACCATTCCGGTAGAACGAGTTGAAGATGTGATCAATGTATTCGGGTCTTTTGACCAGAATTTGAGAATTATAGAAAATGAGTATGGCGTAACTGTCATCAATCGGGATGAGCAACTGCGTATTTCCGGTGACCCTGAGGCTGTCATGTATGCGGAAAAGGCCATCAATGGTCTGCTGGCATTGGCAGCCAAGGGAGAACAGATCGACTCCCAGAATGTGCGATATATTATCAAATTGGTAGGGGAGGGCAGAGAAGAACGCATCCCTGACCTGGCACGGGATGTCATCTGCGTCACGGCCAAGGGCAAGCCCATCAAGGCCAAGACCATCGGGCAGAAGGAGTACGTCAATGCCATCATGGATAATACCATCACGCTGGGCGTGGGCCCTGCGGGCACCGGCAAGACCTATCTGGCGGTGGCGGCTGCGGTAGCGGCTTTCCGCGCAGAAAAGGTCAGCCGTATCATTCTTACCCGCCCCGCTGTGGAAGCTGGCGAACGTCTGGGTTTCCTGCCCGGTGATTTGCAGAGTAAGGTCGACCCCTATCTGCGTCCTCTGTACGATGCCCTGTTTGAAATGCTGGGCACGGAAACCTATAATAAATATTTGGAGCGGGGCAATATCGAAGTGGCGCCTCTGGCTTACATGCGTGGCCGTACTCTGGATGACAGCTTCATTATTCTGGACGAGGCCCAGAACACCTCCCGTGAACAGATGAAGATGTTCCTGACCCGTCTGGGCTTTGGTTCCAAGATCGTCATCACCGGTGACGTGACCCAGATCGACCTGCCTGCGGACAAGGTGTCCGGCTTGAAGGAGGCAATGAAGGTGCTGGACGGTGTAGAGGACATTGCTATCTGTAAGCTCACCGGTGCGGACGTTGTGCGTCATGAGCTGGTGCAGAAAATTATTGAAGCCTACGAAAAGGCAGAGCCTATGGATGCCCCCTCTGAGGTTAGCGGCAGAAAGGCCTATCATAAGCCCGTTCCCCGCAAGAACAGTGTTGACAGAAAGTGAGATAAACAATGCTGAAGAAACTGTTTGGCGTATTTACCCGCCACGAAGTGGAAATTTACGGAACGCTGCCCAAAGAAGAAATCAAGGGAGTCTGTGCCATGCTGCGGAAAGCAGTGAAGACTGCTCTTGACTATGAGGGCGTGAGGGATAAGACCCATGTGGATATTATGCTGACGGATAACTCTCATATCCATGAGATCAATCTGGAACAGCGCAATGTGGACAGACCTACCGATGTGCTGAGCTTTCCCATGAATCAACTGGTCCCTGAAGAATTTGATCCTGATACGTGCGAAACAGACCCTGCTACCGGCAGAATCTTGCTGGGGGATATGGTCATTTCTTTGGAGCAGTGCCGTGCGCAGGCGGAGGACTTCGGCCACAGTGCTGAGCGTGAGATCTGCTATCTGGCAGTACATTCCGTGCTGCATCTGCTGGGCTACGATCACATGGATGAGGGCCCGGAAAAGGCTCAGATGCGCCGCCATGAAGATGCGATCATGGCGCAGCTGAAACTGACAAGATAAAACGATATTGGCAGAGTTTGTGCCGAATGGTAAAAAATTATAATATCCTGCATGTACGAAACGAAAAACCCACCTCAGTCTTTTCGGCGCGCGAGCAAAGCGAGTGTATGCAAAAAGGCTGCAAAACTCGATTGATCTCTGAAAGAGGAACATCGACGATTGTAAGGAGATAAAAAGATGATTACAAAAAATGTGATGGTGACCATTGCCGGTCGCCCCAATGTTGGCAAATCCACCTTGACCAATGCACTGGTGGGAGAAAAAATTTCCATCGTTTCCAATAAGCCTCAGACGACCAGAAACCGCATTTTTGCGATTTTGAATAAGGATGATACCCAGATCGTATTGACCGATACGCCGGGGTTCCACAGAGCTAAGAACCGTTTGGGCGACTATATGGTCAAGTGCGTGGAAGAATCCGTTGCGGATGTGGACGTGATCGCTTTGGTTGTGGAACCCATCCCCAATGTTGGTGTACAGGAAGAACAGCTGATCGCTAAGATCAAGGCTACCCGTGCCCCCTCCATTCTGGTCATTAACAAGATCGACACCGTGGAAAAGCCTGAACTGCTGGAAGTTATTGCGGCATATTCCGCCAAGCATAACTTCGATGCGATCATTCCTGTGTCTGCCCGTAAAAAGCAGGGACTGGACGAGCTGATCGAAGAAATGAAGAAGCATGCTATAGAAGGCCCGCAGCTGTTCCCGGATGATATGGTCACTGATCAGCCCGAACGTCAGGTCTGTGCTGAGTTCATCCGTGAAAAACTGCTGCTGTGCCTGCAGCATGAAATTCCCCACGGTACCGCTATTGAAATTACCCGCTTTGCACAGCGTGACAGTGATGATGTGATCGAGGTAGAAGCCACTATTTACTGCGAGCGCGACAGCCACAAAGGCATCATTATCGGCAAGAAGGGGGCTATGCTCAAGAAGATCGGTGAAATGGCACGCAAGGACATGGAAACCTTCATGGGTGCAAAGGTATATCTGCAGACTTGGGTCAAGGTCAAGGAAAATTGGCGTGACTCTGCGGGGCTACTGAGAAACTTCGGTTATTCTGAGTAAGAAAAAATTGGCATCATAAAAACAGTGTTCTGTGGCACTCTATGATTGGGATTCTTCCCTTGGAGGAACTGTCTATGAAGGACAGCTTATGGAATCTGTTTTGCGATACCGGTGATCCAATGTGCTGGCTGTGCTATCGTGCGGCCAATAAATGGGAGCAGACCGGGAAATAATCGCTGCCGCAGTTTCGGCTGACATCTTTGCATGTCGGTCGAAGGTGTCGGGCGTACATATTGAATGGAACATTTATGGATAAAACGATCAAAGCGTTGGTGCTTCGTGAAGTGAAATATAAAGAAGCCGACCGCATCCTCACAGTGCTGACCGAAGAGGGCAAGATGACGATGAAAGCCCCCGGTGCACTGCGGAAGACCAGTAAGTGCAGTGCTGCTACCCAGCAGCTAACCTTTTCTGATTTGACGCTGTATACCCGTGTAGGACACTGGCAGGTGCGTGAGGGGACAGTCATTGAAGGCTTCGATGGTCTGAGGCGCGATCTGGAAAAACTCTCTCTTGCAGCCTATTTGGCACAGGTGCTGGAAACGGTGTCCGATGAAGACGTAGCCAGTCCTGAGCTGCTGCAGCTGGGTTTGAACAGTCTGTTTGCTTTGAGCAATGGTCTGGCTGAAGACTGGCTGGTGAAGGCTGTGTTTGAACTGCGGCTTGCATGTCTGACGGGCTATACTCCGGAGCTGTCCGGCTGCATGCAGTGCGGTGAGACGGAAGGCGAGCTGTATTTTGATTGTGAACGCGGTGGCTTGGTGTGCGGCCACTGCCGTGAATATGGGGCAAAGCGGGTCTCGTCTGCGTGCCTTGCGGCGATGCGCCATGTAGTGTCGGTGTCTGCAAAGAAAATATTTTCCTTTACGCTCACCGGAGATGCTGTGGCTGAGTTTGCTGACTTGTGTGAAAAGTATCTGCTGACGCAGCTGGATCGCGGCTTCTCTGCTTTGGACTATTATAAATCGATCAGGATCATATGAATATGAATACACAACATGAAAAATCTCTTATTACACTGGAACTGCCTGCGGTGTTGGATATGTTGGCAGCGCAGGCGGTCAGTGAAACTGCCAAGCAGAACTGTCTGAATCTGCGTCCCAGTGTGGAAAAAGGTGAGATACGCCGCCGCCAGGCGCAGACCAGTGCTGCTAAGCAGATGATGGTGCTCAAGGGCAGTCCTTCGTTTTACGGTATTCGTGATGTGCGTCCCAGTTTATCCCGTGCGGACCTGGGTGGTACATTGAATACCACAGAGCTGCTGGCTATTGCCAAGGTGTTGACCTGCACCCGCACCATCCGCGCCTATGGCGAGCATGATCGCACCTTGTCGGAGCGTACTGCCATCGACAATCTGTTTGCGTCTCTGCGCCCAGTGAACCACCTGGAGCAAAAAATCACCTCTTCCATTGTTGGTGAGGATGAAATTGCTGATGCGGCAAGCCCGGAACTGGCCTCCATTCGACGTCAGATTCGTGCGGCCAGTGCCAGAGCCAGAGACTCTCTGCAGAAGATCATTTCCTCTCCGGCAAATCAGAAGGCTCTGCAGGAATCCATCATCACGACCCGTGACGGTCGCTATGTAGTGCCGGTGAAGGCAGAATACCGTGGCCAGATCCCCGGGCTGGTACATGATGTTTCTGCATCTGGTGCGACCCTGTTTGTGGAGCCTATGGCATCAGTCAAGGCGAACAATGAACTGCGAGAGCTGCGTGCAAAGGAAAAAACGGAGATCGAACGGTTCCTGATGGAACTGTCTGCAGACTGCGCCAATAACCGTGGAGATATTGATCTGGACTATGTGGTGCTGACGGAGTTGGATATGATCTTTGCCAAGGCCAAGCTCAGCTATGCTATGGATGGCATGGAACCGTCTTTGACGGATGGTGCGCTGCGACTGAACAAGGCCCGCCATCCTTTGCTGCCCAAAGACACAGCAGTTCCTATCTCAGTGGAACTGGGCGCCGATTTTGACACCATGGTGGTCACCGGACCCAATACCGGTGGCAAGACCGTTACTCTGAAAACCATTGGTCTGCTCAGTGCCATGGGGCAGTGCGGTTTGCACATCCCCGCTGCGGACAACAGCTGTATCCCTGTGTTCAAGAGTATCCTTGCAGACATCGGCGATGAACAGAGCATTGAACAGTCGTTGTCAACTTTCTCTGCACACATGACCAATATCGTGCGTATTCTGGAGGAAGCGGGGGAAAATAGCCTTGTGCTGTTCGACGAGCTTGGTGCAGGCACAGACCCCACGGAAGGGGCGGCACTGGCAATCGCAGTCATTGAAGCTGTCCGCGGTCGGGGTGCGCTGGTGGCTGCTACTACCCACTACGCGGAACTGAAGGTCTATGCGACCTCCTCTCCCGGGGTCGTCAATGCATCCTGTGAGTTTGACGTAGAGACCCTGCGGCCTACCTATCATTTGCTGGTGGGTATCCCCGGTAAGTCCAACGCATTTGCGATTTCCAAGCGTCTGGGATTGCCCGAGGACATCATTACCGATGCACAAAGCCGTATAGGCACAGAAAGTGCCAGCTTTGAAGATACGATTGCCAAGCTGGATGTGCTCCGTCAGGCAATGGAAAAGGAAAAGCAGGAAGTGGATGCGGCTTTGCGGAAAGCGCAGGAGTCGGAAAAGGCTGCCAATCGCATGAAGGCAGAACTCAGTGTCCGTCTGGAAATGAGCAATGAGAAGGCTCGTCGAGAGGCGGAAAAGATTATTGAGGACGCTCGGAGCGAAGCGGAACGTACTTTCCGTGAACTGGATCAGATGCGGGAGGAGATACAGAAAGCCGCAGCAGAAGCGGCTGATCATAACGAGGAAAATGCCCGCCGCGCAGAAATGCGCCGCAGATTGAATCAGGCACAGGAGAAGAATTCTGCAGGACGTGTACAGGAAAAACAGGAGCGCAAATCGGCACGACCGGTCAAGGTCGGCGATATGGTTGAAATCGTCTCCATGGGTATCAAAGCGGAGGTTATGGAAATTTCCGCAGACCGCTCGCTGAAGCTCAAGGCCGGTTTGATGCAAGTCACTGCCAAGGAAAATGAGGTATATTTGCTGGAAAATCAGCAGAAGAAGCAATCTGCGCCCAAAACGCGCGGAACCGGAACCACACAGCTGCGTGCAGCATCTGTACCTGCGGAGATTGATATCCGTGGCATGGAAACGTTGGAAGCGATTCCCGTGGTGGAACGCTATATCGACGATGCAGCTATGGGGCGTATGGAATCTGTCCGTATCATCCACGGCAAGGGGACCGGTGCTCTTCGTCAGACAGTGCACGATACACTGCGCCGCCATAAGCGGGTCAAAGGCTTCCGATTGGGACGATATGGCGAGGGTGAAACCGGCGTGACCGTGGTGGAACTGAAATAAAATTCGGTATCCGTCTGAAAAATATATGTTGAAAGCGACAAAATGTTTGGTTTTTAGTTGACGGACGAAAAGAATTTTGGTATCTTAGTATCAGTATTTTGCGCAAGTGAAATAACCGCAATTTGTGTAAGGAGTGGCGAGGATGGTCTCTAAAGAAGTAGTAGTTAATAATCAGGTCGGTCTGCATGCACGTCCTGCAACTTTCTTTATTCAGAAGGCGAACGAATTCAAGAGCAGCATTTGGGTAGAGAGAGAAGAAAGACGCGTAAACGCAAAGAGCCTGCTGGGTGTCCTGTCTCTGGGCATCGTAAAGGGCACTGCTGTAACTCTGATCGCTGAAGGCGTTGACGAATCTGCAGCTGTTGCAACTCTGGCTGAGCTGGTTGAAAGCAACTTCGCTGAATAATTGCAATAAATAAAAATAAAGGCGTGTGGGTTCACACGCCTTTATTTTTATTTTCAATGGAAATTATTTTGCATTTGCAATGCGAAATTCTTCCAAGCGTGATATACTAAATGATTATAGAAGAAATCTGTACCGACGAGGAGGCGAATCCGTGAATCCGAAATTGCCTGAGCTGCGTGAAAAGGCTAATAGGCTTCCGTTACTGCCAGGAGTCTACATTATGATGAACAAGACTGGCGAAGTGATTTATGTGGGCAAGGCCAAGCGGCTGAAAAACCGTGTGTCCAGCTATTTCCATGGGGAGCACCTGCCTAAAGTGGCGGCAATGGTGGAGCATGTGGACACCTTTGACGTCATTGTAGTGCAGTCTGAGTTTGAGGCGTTGGTGCTGGAAAACTCGCTGATCAAGCGGCATAAGCCAAAGTATAACATCCTGCTCAAGGATGACAAAGGGTATCCGTTCCTGCGTTTGTCCGTACTGGATGCCTATCCCCGGTTTTCTGTTGCCAACAAAATGGAAGATGACGGGGCGGAATACTTTGGGCCTTTTGGGAGCAGAGGAGTCAGCTTTGATATCATCGAGACGATTTCCAAAACCTTGCAGCTTCCCACATGTACGCGAAAATTTCCGGAAGACATCGGCAAGCAGCGTCCATGCCTGAACTATCACCTGAACCAGTGCGCAGGATGGTGCACAAATGAAGTTGACCCGGTGGACTACATGCGACGCATCGGCGAGGCAAAGCTGATTTTGTCCGGGAAAACCTCTGAACTGACAAAGCAGTTGCGGACGGAAATGGAAGAAGCAGCGGAGGCTCTGCGCTTTGAACAGGCGGCGGAGATCCGTGACCGTATGCGGGCTATTGACAGCCTGACCAATCGTCAGCGGGTCATTGCCACGGCTTTTTCCGATACGGATGCGGTGGGCTTCGTTCGCGGGGCAAAAAGCTGCTTTGCTGTGCTGCATTTTTCCGACGGCGACCTTGCAGGCAAGGACTACGAGTTGATGGATGAGCCGGTAGAATCTGATGAAGAGGCGCTTCCGGCGCTTTTGGTACAATATTATGAGCGTCGGGGCGCCTATCCCAAAGTGGTGTTGGTACCGGTGGATCTGGAAAGCGGAACGGAGCTGTCCGAATTCCTGTCGCAGGCGGCAGGGAGAAAGGTCTCCGTGGAGTTCCCGAAGCGGGGTGAGCGTGTGCGGCTGATCGAACGGGCACAGCTGAATGCGCGGGAAGAAGTACTTCGTGCCACCAGTGCGCAGCAGCGTACCAACAAGACGCTGGAATGGCTGCAGAGGGCACTGAATTTGGAGAAACAGCCTGACCGTATCGAATCCTTTGACGTATCAAACCTGGGGGATTCGGGTATTGTAGCAGCAATGGTGGTGTTCAAAAACGGACGGCCCAGCAAGAAAGATTACCGCAAGTTCCGCATCCGTTCCACGGAAACTCAGGATGACTATGCAAGTATGGAGGAGGCGGTTTACCGCCGTTTTCTTCATGCCAAAGAAGGTGATGAGAAGTTCAATGAACTGCCTGATTTGTTGCTGATTGACGGCGGCGAGACCCATGTGGCAGCGGCGCGGAAGGCTCTGAAGCGTTTGGAAATGGATGTTCCAACCTTTGGCATGGTTAAGGACAACCGCCACCGTACCCGTGAACTGGTCTCGGCGGACGGTGCGGAGCGCGGCATCTCCGGTAATCCTGCGGTGTTTGCACTGATTGGCACCATTCAGGAGGAGACCCATCGTTTTGCGATTACTTATCAGAGGTCACTGCGAAACGAGAGCCTGACCTCTCAGCTGGACAAGATCCCGGGGGTTGGCGAAAAAAGTCGAAATAAACTCCTTGACACATTCAAAAATATTGATACAATCAAAACTGCTACACTGGAGCAACTGCATGAAGTGGTTCCCAAGAATATAGCACAGGCGGTTTACCGCCACTACCACCCTTCTCAGGAGGACGAGACATGAGAGTAATTACCGGCACTGCAAGAGGCCGTAAACTGAAAGAACCAATGGGTATGGATATCCGTCCCACTACCGATACCGTAAAAGAAGCCATCTTCAGCATCATTCAGTTTGATATTGAAGGCCGCCGGATTCTGGACCTGTTTGCCGGCACTGGTCAGCTGGGTATTGAGTGTCTGAGCCGCGGTGCAAAGTCTGTGACTTTTGTTGACCAAAGCAGAGATGCCATCAAGCTGGTGCGCGAAAATCTGGCACACTGTCAAATGCAGGCTGATGTGGTGCAGGCTGATTCTATCGGCTTCATCGGCAGAGACGGCAAGTATGATATTATTTTGATCGATCCACCCTATGATTCTGACTTGATGGACAAGGCTCTTGAAAAAATTGTTCAGTTTGACATTCTTAATGATGGTGGTATAATAGTTTGTGAGAGCCGTCTTGACAAAAAAGTGCAGGAGCTGCCTGCACCTTACTATATTGTGAAGGAACGCAAGTACGGAAAAATTAAGGTCACAATTTGTGGGAAAAGAGAAAGAGAAGAATGAAAGTAGCTATTTATCCCGGCAGTTTTGACCCCATGACATTGGGGCATCTGAACATCATCCGCCGCGCTTCCCGAATCTTCGATAAGGTCGTTGTCTGCATCATGGTCAACGGCAGCAAGGACAGAGCAATGTTTACACCGGAACAGCGTGTGGATATGGCAAGGCGTGTCACTGCGCACCTGCCCAATGTGGAAATCGACTACTACAATGGCCTGCTGGCTGAGTATGCCAGACGTTTTGACCATCCTGTCATTGTAAAGGGACTGCGTGCGTCCATGGACTTTGAAAATGAGTTTACCATGGCTTCCATCAACAAGAAGCTGAATCCTGATATGGAAACTATGTTCCTGACTGCAAGTGATAAATATACATTTGTCAGCTCCTCCAATGTCAAGGAAATTGCCCGCCACGGCGGCGACCTCCGGGACTTTATGCCCAGAGAACTGATTGACGAAGTGACGGAAATGGCAAGAAAGGAGAAATAAATAATGGATTATGAAGCATTGGAAATGATCGAAATGATGTACTCTATGGTCGCAGAAGCCAAGCCTGTGTTTATGCAGAACGGGAAATGCGCTGTGGAGCGTGACGATATGCTGTCTATGCTGGAAGAACTGCGTGACAACCTGCCCAGAGAAATGGAAGAGGCAAGACGTCTGTGGGAAGCAAAGGATGAGTTCATCGCAAGTGCAAAGCGCGAGGCAGAACAGATTCGCATGGAAGCAGAACAGAAGGCCCGTCAGCTGGTGGAAGAGGAAGAAATTGTCAAGCAGGCAAAGGTACGTGCAGAAGAAGTGGTTCAGAACGCTCAGAACAAGCAGAATGAGCTGTTCCAGGTAGTCAATGTGCGCGTTGACCAGACTGTCGCAGAAAGCGAGACTGCACTGGCAAAGGCACTGGACGAAGTTCGTGCACTGCGCTATCAGCTGCGTGGCGTGGTTGCACCTACTCCTGCTGCCGCACCTGCTCAGGCTGCAAGCAAGGCAAATCTGGCTCCCAAGGGCTATGAAGTGATGTCTGCAGATGACTTCGACGACGAAGAAGACGAATAATTGAAAAATGCTGGAAAGCCCCCGACAGTCGTCGGGGGCTTTTGCGCTTATGTGGTTATAAATTTGCGAAAATGGAGTGAAATAGTGTGCTAAGTGGGGAAATAAGCAAGCGAAGAGCGGGTATTATTGTGCGAAGTGGAGTGATGTGAGCGGACAAGTGGGGGTGTGGATAGACGGCGGGGAGAAATTCAAAAATGACGAAAAGAGCACCTGTGTTTTGTTGAAAAACGCAGGTAATTTTTTGCACAAAAAACGCCCGAAAATTTTTGAAAAAAACATCGAAATATATTGGGAAAAACATCTTGCAATTTTATAGAACCGCTGATATAGTATTAACACACGAGTGGGGGAAAGTGGTGCAATTGACCATGAAAATCCCACAAATGTGCAGTGTGGTGTCACAGTCGGACGAAATTTGAGGGAGGTGAGCAGTCATGACCGGTGAATACCAGCATTCTCTGGATGCCAAGGGCAGACTGTTCATTCCTGCGCGTATGCGTGAAGAACTGGGTGAGGTGTTCTACCTTACCATTTCTCCTGACAGATGCCTAAGTGCCTACAACAATGAGCACTGGCAGGGCCTTTGCGATAAAGTGGCAGCAATGCCGTTTGTAAAACAGCGGAAGATGCGTCCGCTGTTTGCTCATGCGACCCGATGTGAGCTGGATGCTCAGGGCAGAGTGCTCATTCCCGCCAACCTCCGGGAATATGCAGGGCTTGTGAAGTCTGTGACTGTGGTTGGCAACAACAATCACGCGGAATTCTGGGATACCGATTCCTGGAATGAAATTTTTGCAGTGGAAACAACTCCCGAGAACATTCTCTCGGTTATGGAGGAGTTGGACTTTTAAATGGAATTTTCTCACCGCCCGGTGCTCTTATGGGAGTGCATTGAGGGCTTGAATATCAAACCCGACGGCATCTATGTGGATGGAACTCTTGGCCGCGGCGGGCACTCCGAGGAGATCGCAAAGCGGTTGACTACCGGTAAGCTGATCTCTATTGATCAGGACCAGCAGGCCATTGACGAAGCAGGACGCCGTCTGGCTCCTTATGGTGACAAGGTCATTCTTGTGAAGGACAACTTCCGTAATACTGCTGCCATTCTGGACAGTCTTGGATACGCAGGCGTGGATGGTATGCTGTTTGACCTTGGCGTTTCCTCTCCGCAGCTGGACGATGCCGAGCGCGGCTTCTCCTATATGAACGATGCGCCGCTGGACATGCGAATGGATCGCTCTGCGGCCATTACTGCGCATGATGTGGTAAACTATTGGAGTGAATTTGACCTAAAACGTATCCTTCGTGATTACGGGGAAGAACGATGCGCGGGCCGCATCGCCTCCAAAATTGTGCGGGTTCGTGAGGACAAGCCCATCGAAACAACTTTGGAACTGGTAGATGTGATTCGCAGTGCCATGCCCGCGGCAGCTCTGCGGGAAAAACAGCATCCTGCCAAGCGCAGTTTTCAGGCCATCCGCATTGCAGTCAATGATGAACTGGGAGCAGTGGAGGACATGATCCGCACAGTTCCCGATAAGCTGAATGTTGGCGGGCGTTTGTGTGTCATTAGCTTCCATTCTTTGGAAGACCGATTGATCAAAAACGGTATCGCATCCAGAGAAAATGGCTGTACCTGCCCCAGAGAAGCACCTGTTTGCGTATGCGGCTTCAAGCAGACATTGAAGTCTGTTTCCAGAAAGCCCATTGTTTCTGGTGCGGAAGAACTGGCGGCCAACCCGAGAGCCCGCAGTGCAAAGCTGCGTGTGGCAGAAAGGGTATAAATGGAAGCACTATGACCCGGTACAGTGAACCTTCTCCTGTATATACTTATGCAGCGGTGCTGGAGCGAGATGACTTGATCGTCATTTCCTCTGAAGAAATCACAGAAGAACAGCACACTCGGAGAAAAAAACGGGGAACTGCATTGCAGCAGACAATACCTGTGGCAATCGTGGGATTTGCTGTCGCGGCGGCGTTGATGGTGTTGCTTCTGTTGACGCAGTCACAGCTGAGTCAGATAAGCTTTGAAATTTCGGCTCTTGAACAGGAACTGAATGAATTAGAGATCGAGCAGGAAAAACTGCGGATCTCTCATGCAGAGATCTATGATCTCCGGCGGGTGGAAGAATATGCCGTGAATGTACTCGGGATGATTCGACCGAACCCAGATCAAATACATTACATAGACACGGCTGATGACAGCCGAACTGAACCGGAAATAACGCCTGCACCATAGACAGGCAAAAGCGGTTTTTGCAGCTAAGGGGTAATAATTGCGGAACGACTCCGTAAAATGTAGGGATGAGCAATCTACCGAACATTGATGGAGAAATGTTATGTTCAAACGCAATCGACACGACCCGCGAAGTTCTGCCCCCAATGAAATGATGCTTCGCCGCACACTTGTTCTGATGATCGTGTGCGGCATACTTGCGTTTGTGGTGTTGGGCGTGCAGCTATTCCGGCTGCAGGTGGTGGAACAGGAGAAATATGAGTCCATGGCCATCGACCAGCAGCTGCGCGAAACATCCGTCAGCGCCTCCAGAGGTACGATATATGACCGCAACGGCAAGATCCTTGCAGCCAGCGCAGATGTATATACAGTGTTCTTAAGCCCTGCGGAAATCGCAAAAAACACAGAAAATCCCAATGAGACTCCCGAATTTATTGCGTTGCATCTTTCAGAAATTCTGAATGTGGAGTATAATAAAATTCTGGAAATGGCACAGGATACCAAATCATGGTATAAGACTGTTGCCAGAAAAGTGGATGATGAGACGGCGGAAGCTGTCCGTCAGTTCAAATCAGAGTATGAAATCGTTGGCGTAAAGCTGGAAACCGATACCAAACGCTACTATCCATACGGCAGTCTGGCTGCTCATGTGATTGGCTTTGTGGGTACGGAAAACAAAGGGCTGAGCGGGATAGAGGCTTATTATGATGAGACTTTGTCCGGCACGGACGGGTTGGTGACACGAGCCACTACTGGCATGGGTACCAATATGCTGTATACGAATTTCGAGGAATACCGAGATGCCGAGGATGGCAACAGCATTGTGCTGACCATTGATGAGACCATCCAGTATTATGTGGAAAAGCATCTGCAGCAGGCTGTGGAGGATTATGATATCCAGAACGGTGCAGCTGCCATTGCGGTGGATGTGAATACCCTGGAGGTGCTGGCCTTGGCGTCACTGGGGAATTTTGACCTGAATGACTACCAGACTGTCAGCGCAGAAGCGCAGGCGGAAATCAATGCAGCGGCAACTGCGGAGGAAAGATCCCAGCTGCTTGCGGCGGCACAGCAGGCTCAATGGCGTTGTAAGGCCATTTCCGATACCTACGAACCGGGTTCAACATTCAAAATCCTGACGCTGGCCATGGCACTGGAAGAAGGCGTCACAAGCCTAAATGACAGCTTCTTCTGTGGCGGCAGCATTCAGGTAGCGGGGGATAGTCAGCCCCGCAAATGCTGGAAGACGATAGGCCATGGAGCACAGAGCTTGACGCAGGCAACCCAACATTCCTGCAATGTGGCATTTATCAATTTGGGACTGCGGGTAGGTGCTCAGCGGTTCTATGAGTACTGCGAAGCCTTCGGACTGCTGAATTTACCGGAGAATACCTCGCAGCTCCCCACCGGAAAGACCGGCATTGACCTGTCCGGAGAAAGCGGAAGCATTTGGTGGAGTCAGGATGTATTTTATAAGGAAGACAGTCTGACCCAGCTGGCGGCAGCATCCTTCGGACAGACTTTTACCATAACCCCTATTCAGTTGATTACGGCGGTCAGCGCCTGTGTCAACGGGGGCTATATGATGCAGCCGACGCTAGTCAAACAGGTGCTGGATGAAAACGGGACGGTCATCAAGGAACATGAACCGCAGGTTTTACGTCAGGTTATCAGTGAAAAAACCTCCGCGGCTGTGCGACAGATCCTGGAACAGGTAGTGGGTGACCGCACGGAAGGTACCGGGAAGAATGCTTATGTTTCCGGTTACCGCATTGGCGGCAAGACCGGCACATCGGAAAATGTGGTCATGATTGCAGAGACCGGACAGAAAGAATACATTGTGTCTTTCATTGGCTTTGCTCCTGCAGATGACCCACAGATCGCTATTCTGGTAATGCTGGATTCTCCCAGCAACAAGAGCGGCATTTATATCAGCGGCGGCCAGATGGGTGCGCCGACGGTTGGAAACATGTTTCGTGATATTCTGCCCTATCTGGGGGTTGAACCGGAATATACGGAAGAAGAACAGAAAGTTATGGATAAGACGGTGCCTGACATCATTGGCCTGTCACTGACGGAAGCCCAGCGGACACTTGCGGAAGCGGGGCTGAGCTATCGGATGATCGGGAGCGGCGATACGGTCACAGATCAGTTGCCGCAAGCAGGCAGCGTAATCAAGCAGGGTTCGCAGGTGATCATCTACACAGGAGCGGAACCGTCGTCGGCACTGGAAAACATGCCGAATATTACAGGATACACTTATACCCAAGCGGCTCAGGTGCTGGGCAGCTATGGCTTATTTATACGAACGGACTCTTCCGTCACCGACCCGGATACGCAGGTGGTATCTACACAGACTATTGCAGCGGGAACGGCAGTGGAACATGGGACCGTGATGAACGTAACGCTGGTAAGCAGCGACAGCGCAATGCTTGGGCGGTATTGATATAACCGCTGTGAGCGATGAAATGGAGAAGATACTTATGAAACTGAAAGAGCTTCTTCGGGAAGTGACCGTACTGTCGGTTTCCGCCGACATGGAACAGGAGATCACAGATATTACAAATGATTCCCGTGCGGTGACCCGCGGCTGCATCTTTGTGGCAGTCAAGGGCTTTGCCACTGACGGACATAAATATATCCCGCAGGCTGTGGAGAAAGGGGCGGCAGTTATCATCTGTCAGGATGTTCCCACAG
>JAGBAT010000074.1 GCA_017938835.1 Oscillospiraceae bacterium
GCTATCCTCTAATCGACGGTCACGGCAACTTCGGCAGCGTGGATGGTGACCCCCCTGCAGCTTATCGTTATACGGAAGCACGTATGGCGAAAATCGCAGACGAAATGGTTCGTGATATTGACAAAGAAACCGTTGATTGGGATCCCAACTTCGACGAGACCCGCAAGGAACCCCGCGTTATGCCCAGCCGTTTCCCCAACCTTCTGGTGAACGGCTCTTCCGGTATCGCAGTTGGCATGGCAACCAACATGCCTCCCCATAACCTGAATGAGGTCATTGATGCTGCAGTTGCGGAACTGGAAAATCCGGATATTTCTGTTGCAGAACTGATGCAGTATATCAAAGGCCCCGACTTCCCTACAAAGGGCATCATTATGGGCCGCGGCGGCATCCGTCAGGCCTATGAGACTGGCCGCGGCAAAATCACCGTTCGCGCCCGTACCGAATTTGAAGAATTCGGCAAGGATAACCGCATTCGCATCATCGTGACTGAACTGCCCTATCAAGTCAATAAGCGCCAGCTTATTGGTCACATTGCAGAACTGGTCAAAGATAAGCGTGTGGAAGGCATTTCCGATATCCGTGACGAGACCGACCGCAACGGTATGCGTATCGTTATTGAACTCAAGCGCGATGCCAATGCACAGGTGGTACTCAACCATCTGTTGAGTCTGACTCAAATGCAGACTACTTTCTCTATTATCAATTTGGCTCTGGTCAATGACCAGAAGGAAGCAAAGGTTCTGCCTTTGAAGACTCTGCTGGATGAATACCTGACCTTCCAGGAAGAAGTGCTGGTTCGCCGCACCAAGTATGACCTAAAGAAGGCACAGGAAAGAGCCCACCTTCTGGAAGGTCTGCTGATCGCGCAGAATAACATTGACGAAGTCATCAAAATCATCCGCAACAGCTATGATAATGCAAAACAGAACCTGATGGAACGTTTCGGTCTGTCTGACATTCAGGCACAGGCTATCTGTGATATGCGTCTGATTGCACTGCAGGGTCTGAATCGCGAAAAGCTGGAAAACGAATACAAGGAACTGGAAGATAAAATTGCATACTTCCAGAGCCTGCTTGCAAATCCCGAACTGATCAAGGGCGTTCTGAGAGATGAACTGCTGGAAATCAAGGACAAGTACGGCGATGATCGCCGCACTGAAATTCAGGATGTCATTGATGATATCAATATCGAAGACCTGATCGAAGAGCAGCAGTGTGTTTATACCCTGACCAAGGGCGGATACATCAAGCGTTTGGGTACCAAGGAATATGCAAGCCAGAACCGGGGCGGCAAGGGCATCAAGGCCCAGACCCTCCGGGAAGAGGACTATATTGAAACTCTGTTCACTGCATCTTCCCATGCACAGATCCTGTTCTTCACCAGTCTGGGCAAGGTTTATAAGATCAAAGGCTATCGTATTCCTGAGGCAAGCCGCACTGCCCGAGGCACCAACATTGTCAATGTTCTGCCTTTGGACCCCGGCGAAAAGGTCTCCGCAATGGTACATGTGGACGACATCATGGCTGAAGGTATGTATATGAACCTGATCACCAAACAGGGAACCATCAAGCGTATGGAACTGAGTATTCTCAAAAACATCCGCTCCACTGGTATCCGTGCACTGAATCTGGTAGATGATGACGAACTTATCGCAGCACTGCTGACCAATGGCAATAACAACATCGTCATTGCAACCCACGATGGTATGTCCATTAACATGAAGGAAACCGATGCCCGTGCGATGGGCAGAGAAGCAGCCGGTGTCCGCGGCATCAAGCTCCGTGACGGAGACTATGTCATCGGTGCGGAAGTATACCGCGAAGATGCTCAGCTGCTGTCCATCACGGAAAAGGGCTTTGGTAAACGCACCAGCTTTAACGACTATCCCGAACAGAACCGCGGTGGTCTGGGCGTCAAGAACTACAACTGCACCGAAAAGACCGGTAAGGTTGCAGCGGTCATGGGTGTTATGGAAGACGTGGATATCATGATCATTGCCGATGACGGCACCATGATCCGCACGCCTGTTTCCAACATCAGTCTCTACGGCAGAACCACCATGGGTGTCAAGGTTATGCGCCTGAGCGAAAATGCAGTGGTTACCTCCATTGCAAGAGCTGAAAAAGAAGAAGACGAGGAGACTGAGGAAACCGTTTCCGAAGAAACTGCTGAATGATGAAACATGTAACCATATATACCGACGGTGCCTGCTCCGGCAATCCCGGCCCCGGCGGCTGGGGAGCAATTTTGCAGTATGGCAGCGCGGAAAAGGAACTGTCCGGCGGCGAGCACCAGACCACCAACAATCGCATGGAGCTGTTGGGGGTCATCAATGCACTGCAGGCTCTGCGGGAATCCTGCCAAGTGGATCTATATACGGACAGCCAGTATATTTGCAATGCCATCAATCAGCATTGGCTGGATGGCTGGAAGAAAGCCGGGTGGAAACGCAAGGGTGGAGAACTGAAAAATCCTGACCTGTGGAAGACATTGGATGATCTGCTCCATACCCACTCCGTGACTTTCCACTGGGTCAAAGGCCATGCGGACAATGAATTCAATAATCGCTGTGACCGCCTGGCAGTCGCCCAGCGTGACAAACACGCATAATAACGAAAAAATCTCTGTTTCGATAGGAAACAGAGATTTTTTATGTTCTTCATTACCCAAAGGGACAGTCATGAGGGTTTCCTGCAAACGTTTCAGTATTTCTTTTCCTTACACCAAATGCTATAATAAGAATCATTACATTCAAAGGAGAATCATAATGTTCCGTTTTGCAAATGAGAATGATGTAGCTCTAATCTTGCAGTTCATCAGAGAATTGGCAGACTATGAAAAAATGCTGGACGAAGTGGTAGCCACAGAAGAGTTACTGAAGGAATGGATTTTCGAGAAACAGAAGGCAGAGGTCATTTTCGTTTTGGATGATGGCAAAGAAGTTGGATTTGCTCTGTTCTTCCATAACTTCTCCACCTTCCTCGGCAGAGCGGGAATTTATTTGGAAGACCTGTATGTCCGTCCCGAATGCAGAGGAAAGGGCTACGGTAAAGCACTGCTAAAGAAGCTGGCACAGATCGCAGTAGAGCGGGGCTGCGGCCGACTGGAATGGTGGTGTCTGGACTGGAACAAGCCCAGCATTGACTTTTATCTGTCCCTTGGGGCCCGACCCATGACCGACTGGACGGTTTATCGCATTGCAGGGGATACTCTAACAGAACTTGCTAATTAGGGAGGGTTCTATGACAGAAAAAGAAAAGATGCTGCATCAGATGCTGTATGATGCAAATTATGATATGGAGCTGCTGAAAGAACGGGAAGCGGCAAAGGAGCTGTGCTATGATTTTAACCAGCTGCGACCCTCCGAAACAGAACAGCAAACAGAACTGCTGAAAAAGTTGTTTGGAAAGACAAAAGGCTCCTTCACCGTGATGGCTCCGTTCTGGTGCGATTACGGATATAACATTGAGATCGGTAAAAATTTCTTTGCCAATCACAACACCGTGATACTAGACTGCGCAAAAGTCACCTTTGGTGATGATGTTTTCGTGGCACCAAACTGCGGCTTTTACACTGCCGGTCATCCCATTGATGCCGATCGCCGCAATCAGGGACTGGAATATGCCTATCCCATTACCGTTGGAGACAATGTGTGGATCGGCGCAGGAGTACATGTGCTGCCCGGTGTCACGATTGGCAGCAATGTGGTCATCGGAGCGGGAAGTCTGGTCAACAAGGATATTCCTGATAATTGCGTAGCAGTGGGGAATCCCTGCCGGGTCATTCGGGCGATTACACAGGAAGATGAATGGACCTGCTTTGATAGGATTGTGTAATGAAGAATCTGCTTGGAAACTTGGGATTCACATACATCGGAGATAAATTTTATGAGCCCACGGGGCTGTATCATCCTTCCTATGAAATGCAGAAAAGTCTTGGAAATCAGGAACGGTTGTGCTATACTCTAAGTTAGAAATACCTAACAAAAAGGGAGACCAAATCGTATGACGGATTTGATGATTGTCGTAATTATAATTGTAATTGTGGGTTTTGCAGCATTTTCCGTGATAAAAAAGGCCAAAGAGAAAACCAGCTGCTGCAGCAGTGGCACTTATAAAGCGAAGGAAAAGAAACTGAATTCCGTTGCACTGAAAAAGGTTGCTGTAGTAGAAGGTATGACATGCCAGCACTGCGTTAATCGAGTCATGGAAGCAGTTAACTCTATTGATGGTGCATCGGGCAATGTTAATTTGCGAAAGGGTACCGTAGTAATCTCTATGGAACAGCCTATGGATGATGAAATTTTCCGCAAAGCCATTGAACGGGCAGGTTATACGGTGAAGGAAATGAGATAAAAACCAAGCAAAATGTTTAAAATTCGGTGGAAAAGTGGAAAAACACGCCATGTCGGAACAGCTTTTTGTTTGGCCAAAGGTACAAATCAATCGTTAAAAAAAGACACGCATGAGTAACCATGCGTGTCTTTTTGACATTGAATGATGAAAACTTTTTGAAATGTGGGAAACAAAATTTAACTGTCAAGAGAAATTCTGTAATTTGTTGTCATTTTTGCTTATTTTCTCCAATAATAACGAACAAATGTGGAAAACTCTGTGGAAAGTGTTCAAAACTTTCTCCGCAGTGTGGCAATCAGAAGTACCACGGGCACCACAAAATATGCCCAGCCCAGATGAATGGCAGGGATGATTTTATCCGACCACTGCAGCAAGCTTTGAGGGTCAGGAGCGATATAGTAGGCTGCAACACCGGAGAGCACGGCCCCTGCAAGAATCCCTCCGTTCTTCCATTGTTTTGACTGGAGCTGTCCTGTGATCATTTGCAGATTATCCGCAGAAATCATCAGCTCTGCCGTCACAAGAACGAAGTCCGGCAGCAGCCATAATCCCACCACCAGTGCTTCAATGCGCTCCACACCGGAAATAATCGAAAGGTCTCTTGCCATGACAAAAAACGGATAGGCCAGAGCGGCGGTAACCGTTTCACCCAGACAACCGATACACACCGCACAGAAGACCACTCCCAGGATAATGACAGCAATGAGCCATATCCAGTGATGAGCGTTTTTATTCTCCGGACGAAGAAATTTGGTGAGAAATGCAGCGTTTACCAATGCCACGGACACGGGTTCCACGGCCAGTGGTATCCCTTTGATGATCTCCCCGCTCTGATTCTCTGTGACTGGCAGCAGAAAGGTGGGTTCCACCTTGCCAAGAGAGAACAGCAAAACCAGAAGGATCACAAACAGCAGCAATGGCCGAAAAATCTCCGTTGTCCGTGCCAGTGCTTTGAAGGGACCTGTTGCAGCCACCGTACAGATCGCCAGTGTGATGAGAATGAAAAATAGTGGTTTGCTATCTGGATAGATGGTGGCGATAAAGCGGTCAGCACCGCTGCGCAGCAGAAATGCACTATGGCAAATCAGCCACAGGGTCCACAATGATAGCAGTAAAGCCCCGGGAAAAGGGCCGAGACTGCGGAGCACAGCTTCCCCTAGTCCTGTGCCTTTAGGAAACCGGTTCAGCAGTCCAATCAAAGCGGCACTCAGCAGAGCGGCAGGAATGATTGCCAGGGCAGTACTCACCCATGCAGCCGAGCCTGATACAGCGGTCACACTGCCGGGGATCAGCCGCAAGAAAGGACTGAGCATGGAAACAAAGGTCAGTGTCATAAGCTGACGGGAAGAAAGTGTTTTTTCCATTTAGATGCCCCCTTATCTGCGCTGTTCGTTTTCACCCAGGGTGATTTTGCACTGCACCTCTGCGTTCATGGGCAGCGTTTTTAACTGACTTTCCCAGCTGACGGGATTATTCTCCCACTGCTTTGTGTGGGTAATCGCGATCTGCGGCCCGAAGCCCAGAAAATCGCAGCCCGTATTATGCATAGCCAGCAGAATATCATTCAGCCATCCTGTTATGACTTCTTCCAGATAGTAGTTCAGCTTTTCTGTGTCCTGCTTGTCCTTCTTTTCCGCTTCCTCCATGGTGGCCTCAATTGTTAGCCCTACGGTCAGTTCTGTCATGGTACCTGCCGGGCCAAAGCTTGGCTTCAAGGATGTCTCTGCCTTTTTAATTCGCAGGCTAACAGGCTGTCCATTCAATTCTACCGTTACATCACCGGTGCCTAATTCTCCTAATAGAAGGTTGATGCACTGAGCAGAGTCCTCGGAGATATAGCCTACCAGCTTGCCGTCTTTTAAAATCCCATATCCCGATACAACAGGCGTCAGATCTTTGTCGTCTGCGGAAGGATCGATTTCCTTTGTTGGGGTGGTAGTCAGCACGCAGGCCAGTGCACTTCCGTATTCTGCGCTGAAGCAGGCAATATCACCACAGGTGTAAGGATAACTGTCTCCCCGTTGAGTGCAGTCACGGATGACAGCTTCCAGTACTTCATAGATGCCGTGCTCCTTACCGCCTGCATTGAGTACCAGATCGCTGGCGTTCCCGCCGCGTACAATAAAAATTGGCAGGTCGGAACGCAGCTGATTAGAGCTTTCCAGATACTCCAACACATCCTCCAGACCTTGCTTTGCATACTCTTCTCCCACCAGAACATAGCGGGTATGGGCATAATACAATTCTTCTTTATTGCTGTAATTCTGCAAGGTGGCCAGCGTGTCGGAGATATTCAGACCCGATGCGGACAGGCGTGTCAGTCCTTGATTTTTCTGTTCTCCGGCACAGACAGACAGCTCCAGACCGTCCTTATTCGTATCAAAACCGATGGTATGCACCAACCGCAGCTGTTCGATTTCCCGATAGTTGGCAGATAAACTGTTGATTGTTGAACAGCCTGTGGAAAACATCATACATATTACGATCAATAGCAGGAAAAAACGCTTCATATTAGGCCTCTTTTTCATCAAATTCAAAGAAAATGTGGAAAACTGCTTGAAATATCTGTGAAGATGCAGCAAGAGCATTATCATATAGGGTATAGCCTGTGACAGCAGTTTATATACAAAAAATCTGAGAGAAAAATTTCGATGTATCTGAATACTGGAACTGATTTGTGGCGGCTGTGTACTGTACCACTGCGATATAGATCTCGTGGGTGAAACAGGCAAAATTGTTGCTTGTGCACAATTTATTGCACAGGATTTGGGAGACAAATAAGCTGGTTTCCTAAAAAAGGGCATTGCGATACGGGAAATTTTGGATTAAAATAATTATATGTGATAAAATGAGGAGCTTTCATTATGCTTTTTGAGATAAAAGACCGTCTGGCGCAGACGATGGGACTGACTGTTGTTGAAGTCAGAGAAAACGGCATCGTGACCCATACCGAGTCCAAGAAGGAATATTGCAATGCATACGGTTTTGCCCACGGCGGTTTTGTCTATACTGTGGGGCACATTTCTGCAGTACTGTCTGCCCAGATCTGTTTGGGTCGCAAGTGCATCGTGTCCGATGCAAGCTGCGAATATTTGACAAGCCTCTCCGGGGATTTGGCTATTGCGGAAACGGAACTTCTTCGCGCAGGCGGCAGCACAATTGTTTATCGTGTCACTGTATATAATGGTATCCATAAAGCCTGCTTCAAGCAGATGCTAACGCTTCGTGATACCCATGCTCCCGAAGCAGAAGTCATTGGCAAGGAACAGACCATTTTCGTCAGCCAGCCTGGGGATCCTGTGGATGAAGTGACGGGGCTCGCGTATCCCAGACTTTCTCCATTCTTTGCCACTGCCTGCCACTGTTATATGACCGGCAGAGGAGAAAGTGGTCTGCAATACTCTGTTGATCTTTTAGATGACATTTATAATATTTATGGTGCAGCCCACGGCGGGGCGATTTATACCTGCTGCGATGCCTGTGCAGGCGGCAGTATGGCAATGCTGTTGGAAAAGCGTCCCGTCACCGTGTCCAGTGCTATCCACTATTTGCGTCCCGCTGTCCATGGCCCGATTACCGCGGAAGCCAAGCTGGTACGCAATGGGAAGCAGCTGGTGTTCTATGATTTGGACATCACCGATGCCCACGGAGAGCTGGTTGCGGCAGCACAGTTTACCATGCAGGGAGTGGAATATAAGGCAACTTTGCCTCAGGGATATCAGAACAAAGCATTTAAGGAGTGAAACGTATGCAGGATTTCATCGATGAACAGCTTCCCATCAATGACTTATTTACCGAAAATTTGAGTTTGTGTCTGCAGAGCTATGACAAAAAGAAGGTCGTGATCCGTTGTGACAGTGAGGATGTATTTTTGAATCCTTATGGCTTTGCTCATGGTGGTTTTCTCTACACCATCGGGCATATTGCTGCTCGCAATATGGCGTTGGTCTGTCTTCAGAGACACATGCAGGTGGTTCAGTCCACGTGTCAATATCTGGACAGAGTGACCTGCGCCCCCATTACTGCGGAGGCAAAGCTGCTGAGCATTTATCATGCAGCGGTGGTTTGCGAAGCAAAGGTCATGGACGGTAAGGGTAATGTCTGTTTCCTTCAGACCCTGATCCTGCAGGATACCACCAATGACGGTGTGACGCTGCGGTTCCCCAAAAAGTATGAAGGTCAGAAGGGCTCTAAGTATGCAGCAACCGGCCTTATGGCCGGCGGCCAGAAAATATCCTTTGACGACATTTGTCATATCGGAAGCCCCTATGCAGATAAGGAAGGCATCCATGTCAGCACAGATCTGTACAGTGATACCAGCAGTGACCGCGGATATGTCCATCAGGGTGTACTGTTCACTATGTGCGATAACTGCGCAGCTGCCTGTGTTGCCATGATACAGAAGAAGCGTCCTGTCACTGTGTCTGCTGCCATCCACTATTTGGCTCCGGCAATCAAGGGGCCCATTACCGCAACGGGCAAGCTATTGCGTGCAGGCAACAAACTGACGTACTATGACATTATTGTAAAGGACGGTACAGGCAGACCCTGTGCAAAGACGCAGTTTATTATGAACTGTACCGACTGGCCTCCTCAGGTAAACGGTCTCCTAAAAAAAATGGGTTTTTAGGAGCGCAGCGGCGGACTCTTTGAGACATTTTTCCAAGATCAAAGGGATGACACCAAGTGTCATCCCTTATTTTTTTGTTTCCGCATATCAATTCCCACGACTTTTTGATTGCGGAATACATCCTTCCAGAGCGGGCGGCGCAGCAGGCTGCGTACCCAGCCATGCCAGTTGTCATCAACAAAGGGTGCAAGATAGCTGACCCCGTAGCTTTCAATGGCACATAAATGCCAAATCAGCAGAGCAAAACCACAGACAATTCCAAAAATGCCCGCCACCATAGAAATGAGCACGAATCCCAACCGCAGTACTCGAACAGCCGACGCCAGATCCTGACTGGGCAGGGTGTAGGAAGAAATACCGGAAAAGGCAACGATAATGACTGCAATGGGGGAGACAATTTTTGCATCCACAGCTGCCTGTCCAACGATCAGCGCACCAATGATGCTAACGGTGTCGCCTACGGGATTGGGCAGTCGCAGACCGGCTTCCTGCAGAAGCTCAAAGGCAATCAGCATACCGAGAACTTCCAATGCGGTGGAAAATGGCACGTCCTGCTTTGCTTCAATTACACTGGTCAGCAGCTCTGTGGGGATCATTTCCTGATGATACATGGCGATGGCCACATACAGTCCCGGCAGCAGCAGACCGATCAGCAAGGCTACATAGCGCAGCAGGATAAGCATAGAAGAAACCACAAAATGCCGTGCAGTATCCTCTGAGACTTGCATGAAACGGTTCAGCTGCGCAGGCAGCAGATATCCAACGGGGATTCCATCAATCAGGATGCCCACACGGCCGTTCAGCAGCATGGAAGCAAAGGTGTCTGGTTTTTCGGTGTGCAGTAACTGCGGAAAGGGCGAGCGGGGGGAGCCGACGATGTACTGTTCAAGATATCCCGGGGTCAGCAGCCCGTCAATATCCAGCTGTTTCACCTGCTCATCAACCTGTTGTACCGTACTGTCTTTTGCTACACCCTCTATATATAATAAAGAGACGGCCGTATCACTTTTCTCACCGACCTTGACCGGCACATTTTTCAGCTTTGGGGTTCTGAGCTTACGCCGCACCAGACAGGTGTTCACCCGGATGTTTTCAATGAAAGCCTCCTTTGGTCCTTTGACGCTCTTTTCCAATGTGGATTGATCCACAGAGCGCATAAAGGTACTTCGGGTTTCATAGGTGATGGCCCGGTGCAGCTCATCAAACAGCAGCGCACAGCTGCCGCTGAGCAGATCTGCCACCAAATCATCCGTGGCGTCCCTGTCTTTGACAGAAACACTGTAAACAGCCCCTTGAATGATTTCATCATAAACGTCTTGATAGGTGCTGCAGTGGTCAAATCGGAGAGGGGAAGTCAATGGGTGCAATACATTATCAGCAATATCTGTACCGGAGGTTAGTCCGTCAAACCAACAAAAGTAGATCGGGAAGTCAGCGTTCTCTCCAATATTGATCTGTCGGATCATAAAATCCGAACAGTCATGAAAGACTTCTTTCAGATATGATTTGCTGATTGGATATGGAAATGTAGATTGTGCAGTATTTTCGTTGTTCATTTTCATGCAGTCATTATGCCCCAAATTTCCATTTATATGACAAATTTACTAAAACAAAAATTTTTTAAAAAAATGAAAAAAAGGTTTGACAAATGGGAAATGAGGTGGTAATATAACAAAGCTGTCACGAAGCGGACGGCTCGAAACGAGAAAAACTTGAAAAAAGTTAAAAAACTTGTTGACAAGTTGAAAACTTTGTGATAGAATATAAAAACCGTCGCGAGACGGCGTGTACCTTGAAAATTAAACAATGTAAGAAAAGCTAAAAGCTTTTAAGCACCAGAAATAAAAGGGCTCTTTTGAGAAGTCGGTGGGAACCGACTATAAAAAAGATTCTATTTTGAGATTTATTTTGAAACTAGATTAAGTTTTCAATGGATCGGTTTTAACTGACGAAAGTCAGC
>JAGBAT010000075.1 GCA_017938835.1 Oscillospiraceae bacterium
TTCCTCACGGCATTTCCGGCGAAGTTGTCAAGGTTGAAGCAGGCAGCTTTACTGTTGCTGACACCGTTGCAGTCGTGAAGGATGCAAAGGGCGTGGAACATGAACTGAACATGATCCAGCGCTGGCCCGTACGTATCCCCAGACCCTACAGCAAGAAGTTCACTCCCTCCCGTCCCATGAACTCCGGTCAGCGTATCATTGATACTCTGTTCCCCATTGCAAAGGGCGGTACCGCTGCTGTTCCCGGCCCCTTCGGTTCCGGCAAGACCGTTGTTCAGCACCAGCTGGCAAAGTGGTCCGACGTTGACCTGGTCGTTTACATCGGTTGCGGTGAACGCGGCAACGAAATGACCGACGTTCTGATGGAATTCCCCGAGCTGAACGACCCCCGCAACGGCGAACCTCTGATGAAGAGAACCATCCTGATCGCAAACACTTCCGATATGCCCGTTGCTGCTCGTGAAGCTTCCATTTATACCGGTATCACCATTGCGGAATACTTCCGTGACATGGGCTATGACGTAGCCGTTCTGGCTGACTCCACCTCCCGCTGGGCAGAAGCTCTGCGTGAGATGTCCGGTCGTCTGGAAGAAATGCCCGGCGAAGAAGGTTACCCCGCATATCTGGCATCCCGTATTGCACAGTTCTACGAACGTGCAGGTGTTGTCGAATGTCTGGGCAGCGATGAACGCAAGGGCTCCGTTACCGCAATCGGTGCAGTATCTCCTCCGGGCGGTGACATTTCCGAACCTGTTTCTCAGGCTACCATGCGTATCGTAAAGGTATTCTGGTCTCTGGACTCCAGCCTGGCATACGCTCGTCACTTCCCCGCAATCAACTGGCTGAGCTCCTACTCTCTGTATGATGACACTCTGGCTGGCTGGTATAATGAGCAGTTCGGCGAACGGTACATGGTAAACCGTGCAAAGGCCATGAACCTGCTGCAGGTGGAAGATGAACTGAACGAAATCGTTCGTCTGGTGGGTGTTGACGCACTGTCTCCCAACGAACGTCTGACTCTGGAAACTGCAAAGTCTATCCGCGAAGACTTCCTGCAGCAGAACGCATTTGTAGACGAAGACGCATACTCTTCCTACGCAAAGCAGTTCCAGCTGCTGGACACCATTTTGTACTTCGATGCTCTGGGTCGTGAAGCACTGGAAAAGGGTGCTGACATGAACAAGCTGTTCAAGATCCCTGCAAGAGAAAAGCTGGGCTACGCTAAGCTGAGCGCACCCGACAGCTTTGAAGCAGAATATGCACAGATCAGAGCTGAAATGAAGGAACAGATCGCAGCACTTGAAGTGGGAGGTACCGAAGAATGATTAAAGAATATAAGACAATCAAACAGGTTGCCAACCCTCTGATGGTCGTTGAAGGCGTTGAAGGTGTTACCTTTGACGAACTGGTAGAAATCGAACTGCCTTCCGGCGAAAAGCGCCGCGGCAAGGTTCTGGAAGTAAACGGCAGCAAGGCAGTTGTTCAGCTGTTCGAGCTGGCACAGGGCATCAATCTGGCACAGTCCAAGGTTCGCTTCCTTGGCCATCCTCTGGAACTGGCTGTTTCCGAAGACATGCTGGGCCGTGTCTTTAACGGTATGGGTCAGCCCATTGACGGTGGCCCCGACATTCTGGCAGAAGCACATCTGGACATCAACGGCCTGCCCATGAACCCTGCAGCTCGTGCATACCCTGCAGAATTCATCCAGACCGGCGTTTCCGCAATCGACGGTCTGAACACTCTGGTTCGTGGTCAGAAGCTGCCTATTTTCTCCGGCTCCGGTCTGCCTCACGCACAGCTGGCTGCACAGATTGCTCGTCAGGCAAAGGTTCTGGGCGATAACGAAACCTTCGCAGTAGTTTTCGCTGCGATCGGTATTACCTTCGAAGAATCAGAATTCTTTATTCAGGACTTCCGCCGTACCGGCGCCATCGACCGTACTGTTGTTTTCTCCAATCTGGCAAACGACCCTGCAGTTGAACGTATTGCAACTCCCCGTATGGCTCTGACCTGTGCAGAATATCTGGCATTTGAAAAGGGCATGCAGGTTCTGGTCATCCTGACTGATATTACCAACTACGCAGAAGCTCTGCGTGAAGTTTCCGCTGCAAAGAAGGAAGTTCCCGGACGTCGTGGCTACCCCGGTTATATGTACTCTGACCTTGCAACCCTGTATGAACGTGCAGGCCGTCGTCAGGGCAAGAGTGGCTCCATCACCATGATCCCCATTCTGACCATGCCGGAAGACGACAAGACGCACCCCATCCCCGACCTGACTGGCTACATTACCGAAGGTCAGATCATTCTGAGCCGTGAACTGTACCGCAAGGGTCTGACTCCCCCTGTAGACGTTCTGCCTTCTCTGAGCCGTCTGAAGGATAAGGGTATCGGCGAAGGCAAGACTCGTGAAGACCATGCAGGCACCATGAACCAGCTGTTTGCTGCTTACTCCCGTGGCAAGGATGCAAAGGAACTGATGACTATTCTGGGCGAAGCAGCACTGTCCGAAGACGACAGACAGTTTGCAAAATTTGCCGATGCATTTGAACAGCAGTACGTCAATCAGGGCAATACCACTGACCGTTCCATCATTGAAACGCTGGAACTCGGCTGGGATCTGCTGAAAATGCTGCCCAGAGCAGAATTGAAGCGTATCAAGCCCGAAATGATCGACAAGTATATGCCCAAGGACTAAGCGCATCATCGTAACGCAATTGAGGTGATCAAATGGCAAATGCCGTTATTACTCCGACTCGTATGGTGCTCAATCAGTACAAAAAGAGACTGAAAACAGCACGTAAGGGTCACAAGTTAATGAAGGACAAATGCGACGAACTGATGCGCCAGTTTATGGAAGTTGTTCGACTGAATAAGGAACTGCGTCTGAAGGTGGAGGCCGGTCTGACCGAAGCATTTGCTTCTCTGACTGTAGCCAGTGCCATCATGTCTCCGGAGATGCTGGAGCAGGCACTGCTGTACCCCCGCCAGACCGTCGAACTGAGTATGAAGTATAAAAACGTAATGAGCGTCAACGTACCTCAGTACAGCTTCAAGACAAAGAACGACGATCCCAGTGAGATCTATCCCTACGGTTTTGCAATGACTTCCGGTGAACTGGACGATGCACTGCAGAAACTGGCTACCGTGTTCCAGGATATGTTGGAACTGGCACAGGTGGAAAAAACCATGCAGCTGTTGGCAGCGGAAATTGAAAAGACCCGCCGCCGTGTAAATGCGCTGGAGTATGTTATGATTCCTGAAATGGAAGAAGCAATCCGCTATATTACCATGAAACTGGAAGAAAATGACAACTCCACCAAGGTTCGTCTGCTGAAGGTAAAGGAAATGGTTCTGGAACAGGCCCACGACTTTACTTGATGAAAAACAAAAAATCCCCAACCGAAAGGTTGGGGATTTCTATTATGTAGGAATTATAACCAGTGAACCGTTGCGTTGGGGCGGTAGGGGATATTGTGATATACCTCATCGGGAATACCGCATAACAGAGTGCCGGCAATGTGATAGCCTGCGGGGATCTTTAGATACTCTCGCAGCTGCGGCAGCTGATTGGAGAAAAACGTTAGATAACCGCCCCAGCAGGTACCGAGACCGATTTTATTCAGCAACAGTTCGGCTGTAGCCATGGCAATAACGGCGTCTGTCTCTCCGCTTTCCGGTGTAAGGGCACTGCCTTCATCGGGAGCCAATGCCATGATAATGGTGCTGCAGCCGCAGGTGACGGAGTCATGGTTGCCCTTGGCACGCTGCTGTGCCAAAGCAGGCATGACACCGGTTTCTGCGGTGACATCGCAGACATAATTATATACGGCATCGCATTTTTCTTTGCTATGTACTACCAGCCACTGGGTCAGGTGACGGTTTTTACCGCTGGGTGCCCACTGAGCCATGTCCAGCGCCCAAGTAATATCATCGGCTTCGGGCGCATCAGGCTTGAAGTGACGGACGCTGCGGCGGGTCATAATCAGCTTCAGGGTTTCATCTTCTGGTGTTTCGGGGTATTCTGCGTATGCGGGAACGTGCTCAAAGTGAATTGCCTTTCTGGGACAGACAGCTGCGCAGTGCATACACTGCAGGCAGCGGCGGTTATGGTGGGAGACAGGGCCGTCTTCCTCCATGGAAATGTGGTGCGTGGGGCAGTTTGCGGCGCACTGACCGCATTTGATGCAAAGGTCTTCAGAAAAAGTAATTTGAGGTCTCATGGTTTCACATCCTTTGCAAGTATTATATCGTGAATTGGTAAAAGATTCAACTTCTGGAGCGAAATCCGAAAAAGAAATGTTTTGTTCGTGAGCTGACGCTTGTATTTGTCCATGTAATTTGGTATAATAATTCCCTATATTGGAGTATTCTGTCCAAACGGAAAGAGGAGGTCAAGGGATGTTTAAGAAAATGCAGCTGGGAAATCAGCGCAGTCCGAGACTATATTTGTTCTGTCTTGTGATTTTTGCAATTGCATCGCTTGTGCTCAGACAGTATTATCTGGCAGCAGCTGAGGGCATTCTCTGTTTGCTCCTGATGGTCTATGCGTATATCGTCAACCGGAAGAGCCAGAAGGAACTGGAAAAGATGCTGGAATCTGTCACCTATAACGCAGATACTGCGCGCAACAGTACGCTGACCAATTTTCCGCTGCCAATTGCGGTATTCCGCATTCAGGACAGCCGTGTGATTTGGGCAAATCAAATGTTCTTTGAATCCTGTGGCTGGAGCGGCATGCGATATGACAGAGCCATTACGGAATTCCTGCCCAACTTCAACGGAAAGTGGCTGCTGGAGGGCAAGAACCAGTATCCCGGCTTGGTGGAAGTGCAGGGGAGAAAGTACCGCGTCCACGGAAATATGATCCGCGGTGAAAAAGAAGAGCAGAGCAATGATTTCATGGGTATCACATACTGGGTGGATGTGACCGACTATGAAAACACCCGTCGGGAGTATGAAGCTTCCAAGCCCGTTGTTGCCCTGATCGTAATTGATAACTATGAAGAATTGCTGAAGAATCTTCCGGACCGCAAGCGCGCAGAGCTGCGTGATGAAGTGGAAGAGCAAATTCTGGTATGGGCGAAAAATAAAAACGCCATGTTCCTGAAGTATGACCGTGACCGTTATCTGCTTCTGTTTGAAGAACGCTACATGGCCACTGTGCAGGAAGACAAGTTCTCTCTGCTGGAAAAGGTGCATTCTGTGGTCAATCCCAATGGCATCCACGCCAGTGTCAGCATCGGTGTGGGCCGTGACGGCGGTGGATTTGCGGAAAATCTGCAGTTTGCAAATCTGGGAATTGAAATGGCATTATCCAGAGGCGGCGATCAGGCTGTTATCAAAAATCGTTTCAATTTTGAGTTTTTCGGCGGCAGAGGCAGTGCGCAGGAAAGCCGTACCAAGGTCAAGACCCGTGTTATGGCATCTGCACTGCGAAAGCTGATCGTGGATTCCAGTATGGTGCTGGTCATGGGACATAAGTCCGCGGACTTGGATGCCATCGGTGCAGCAGTGGGTGTATGCGCTGCAGCCAGAGCACTGAATGTGAGGAGCCATGTAGTCGTTGACAGAAGTGACTGTCCGGCTCTGCCTCTGGTGGAAAAGCTGGAAAAGGAAGACTCCTTTAAAACCATGTTTATTACCGGACGCGATGGTATGGTGCGTGCCGACAGCAAGACCCTGCTGGTCGTTGTGGATACCAATACGCCTGTGCAGGTACAGGATGAGGCACTGCTGCAGACCTGTACCCGTGTGGCTGTCATTGACCACCACCGCCGCGGCGCGGCTTATATCAACAATGCAGTGCTGACACTGCTGGAGCCCAGCGCATCTTCTGCCAGTGAGCTGGTTAGTGAACTGCTGCAGGAGATCCTGAACAGTGATGACCTGACTGCATCCGAGGCGGAGGCACTGCTGTCCGGTATTATGCTGGACACCAAGAACTTTACCATCCGTACCGGTGACCATACCTTTGAGGCAGCAGCCTATCTGCGCAGAGAGGGTGCCAACCCCACGCAGGTCAAGCGTTTGCTCCAGAGTGATGTGGAAAGCAATGTCCAGAAATACGGTATTATGCAGTGCGCCAGGGCCTACCGTGGGGTTGTGATTGCAGCTCCCGATACACCTCAAAATCGTGTCACTGCGGCGCAGGCAGCGGATGATCTGCTGAACATTGCCGGAGCGGAAGCTTCTGTTGTCATCTATCCCACCGCAGACGGTGCGATTTTTGCATCTGCCCGTTCCATCGGAGAGATGAATGTGCAGCTGATCATGGAAAAGCTGGGCGGCGGCGGCAACCGCGCTGCTGCAGCGGCCCGCATGACGGACATTACGCTGGAAGAGGCTGTGAAGAAATTGTATGAAACCATCGATGCTTATTTAGATGAGTGAATAGAAAGGAACTGGACCATGAAAGTAATTTTTTTGGAAGACGTAAAAGGCAAGGGCAAGAAGGGCGAACTGAAGGATGTTTCCGACGGTTACGCACGAAATTTCCTGCTGCCCAAAAAGCTGGCGAAGGAAGCTACCACAGATAACTTGAACACTTTCAAGCTGCAGGAAAAGGCCAAGGCTGCACAGATCGCAAGAGAAAAGGCTGAGGCACAGGAAAATGCTAAGAAGCTGGAATCCCTGATCGTCAAGGTTCCTGCGAAGGCAGGCTCCAATGGCAGACTGTTCGGTGCAGTTACCAGCAAGGAAATCAGTGAAGCTCTGGCAAAGCAGCACGGAATGAATATCGAAAAGAATAAGATCGTTCTGGCAGAACCCATTAAGAGCTATGGCGTTTACGAAGTCAAGTGCAAGTTTGGCTACGAGATCAGCGGTGTGATCCGCGTTCAGGTCTGCGAAGGATGAGCCTTTCGATTGACCTCCTGCGGAGCTCAATCGAGAATTTCCCCGCCGATGGCGATGGATCAGCGCCATTCTGCAGCGTATGCGCCGCAGAATGGCGGGAAGAATTTTTCGTCACGCACATGTCGCGACGAAAAATGATATGAATTTATTTGTGCGGTAGGCACAAATTCTGCGAAGCTGTTTTGCTTCGATTAAGTTAGAGATAAGAGGGAAGCACATGGAAGAATTGCTTGGAAAACAAGTTCCCCATAGCGCGCAGGCTGAACAGGCCATCCTCGGTTCCATGCTGATTGACCCCCGCTGCGTGGCAGATGTAGTGGGCAAGGTCACTGCAACAGATTTCTATCACACCGCCAACCAGCAGATTTTTGAGACCATGTACACCATGTTCTCTTACAGCCAGACCATTGACCCCATTACCGTGCTGGATCAGATGAAGGTCCGCGGGTTCTACCGGGAAAATGAGAGCGAGCGCTATCTGCGGGAACTCATGCAGATCACGCCAACGGCTGCAAATGTTATGGAGTACTGCTCCATCGTGCAGGACAAGGCTATGCTGCGCAGTCTGCTGGAAATTGCAGATGATGTGAAGGAAATGGTCAGCGACGGTACCGGAGAGGCAGGATCTATTCTGGACGCTGCAGAGCGTAAGATCTATGCCCTGCGTCAGGGACGCAATACCAGTGGTCTGCTGCCTGTTTCGCAGGTGGTCAACTCCACCTATGCCCAGATTCAGGAGGCAGCGGAAAACCAGAATGCAATTCCCGGTCTTTCCACCGGCTTGCCGGACATTGACAAGCGTATTCTCGGCATGAATCCCGGTGAACTGATCTTCATCGCGGCTCGTCCCGGTATGGGCAAGACCAGTATTGCGCTGAATATCGCTTTGGCTGTTGCCAAGAACACGGATAAAGCAGTGGCTATTTTCTCTCTGGAAATGGCCCGCGAGCAGATCGTGTCCCGTATGCTGGCCTACGAAGGTCTGGTCAACGGCAAAAAACTGCTGACCGGTAATCTGACTGCAGAAGACTGGCGCCGTATCGGCGATGCTGCGTCTGTCATCAGCAATACCAATATGTATGTGGACGACAACCCCGTTCTGTCCGTTGCGGATATGAACGCGGCCTGCCGCAGAGTGGATAACCTCGGTCTGGTGGTCATCGACTATCTGCAGCTGATGACCTCTGCCGGCGGCAAACAGAAATATGCCTCTGAAAGCAGAACACAGGTAGTCAGTGACATCAGCCGTATGCTGAAGATCATGGCGAAGGAGCTGAATGTTCCGGTTGTGTGTCTGTCCCAGCTGTCCCGTGCCAGCGAGACCCGTCAGGATAAGCGTCCTCAGCTGTCCGACCTGCGTGAATCCGGCTCCATCGAACAGGATGCGGACGTGGTCATCGGTCTGTACCGCGAGGGCTACTACAATCAGGAATGTGAGACTCCCAATGTGGCGGAAGCTCTGGTTCTGAAAAACCGTAAGGGCGAGGTTGGTCCGGTCAAGCTGACATGGCTGCCGGAATACACTGCCTTTGCTCCCTATGAAGGACGGTATGATGACGAATACTGAGTTTCTTGATCGGTATGAGCTGCTGCCAAAGGGAAGTCATGTGCTGTGTGCGTTGTCCGGCGGACGGGACTCGGTTTATCTGATGTACCGGCTGCTGGAGTGGGCAGAGGAACGGCAACTGACCATTTCCGCAGCACATTTCAATCATCATCTCCGCGGCGCAGAATCAGACAGGGACGAGAAATTCGTGGCTGCGCTGTGTGAAACACTCCGTGTCCCGCTTTTCGTGGGCGGGAGTGACGTCCGGATGTGGGCAGAAACCTGCGGGCAGGGCATTGAAGAGACTGCGAGAGCCCTGCGTTATGACTTTCTGGAGCATACGCGACAGCAAATTGGTGCGGATGTGATCGCAACGGCCCATCATGCAGATGACTTGGCGGAAACCATGTTGTTCCAGATGGCGCGTGGCTCGGGAACAAGAGGCCTCAGTGGTATCCCGCCAAGGCGGGGACATATCGTGCGCCCGCTATTGCTGACCGCTCGAAGTGAGATCAATGACTGGCTGCAGTCTCATGAGATCACTTATGTGGAGGACAGCACCAACGCACTGACCGACTGCAGCCGGAATAAGATCCGGCATCAGGTGATGCCGGTACTGGAGGAAATCAATCCACAGTTTGTCCGACACGCTGCCCAGTCTGCCCTGCTGCTGCGGGAGGATGATGAATATCTGCAGAAGCAGGCAGATTTGTTTATGCAGAACCACCCACCCGAACAGGGAATCGACGGAAAGGCGCTGTCCGCGCTGGAGTGGCCTGTGGCCTCACGCGTGGTGCGTATGGTCTGGGGAAACGGTCTGACTGCTGGTCATGTACAGCACATTCTCGACTTGTGTGACCGCAGTGAACTGGCCTATGCACACGTACCGGGGGCAGTGGTGCGATATGATGCAGGCCGATTATGGACGGAGACAAATAAAATGCCCCTGACGGAAATTGTGCTGGCAGGGGAACGGGGAGAGGCAACCACCGGTGGTTTTCAAATCCGCTGGAAGGTTGAGCACAACATTCAGGAAATTCACAATTCATTAAACACTTTTTGCGTAAAATGTGAGAGTATTGAAAGCACTGTAAGAGTTACCGCCAAACAGGATGGTGACCGTGTAAAACTGGCAGGAGGCTCCTGCACGAAAAAGCTGAAACAGCTCTTTCAAGAACGAAAACTCACGCAGCCCCAGCGCGCTTCGGTTCCTGTGTTCCGGGATGAACAGGGAATCGCTGCGGTATACGGTTTCGGGATCGCACAAAGATGTGTGCCTGAAATTGGCGATACAGTTATTTATATTCAATGTGAAAATATAAGAGAGAATGGTGGATAATATGAGTATTCATAACGACATTGAAAGAGTATTTTATTCTCATGAAGAACTGCAGGCTAAGGTCAAGGAACTGGGTGAAGCCATTACCCGCGACTATCAGGGCAAGTCTCCTATTTTTGTAGGCGTTTTGAAGGGCTGCTTTGTGTTCATGGCTGACCTGATGCGTTCTGTGGATCTGCCCTGTGAGATCGACTTCATGGCAGTTTCCTCCTACGGCAAGGGCACCAAATCCTCCGGCGTAGTTCAGATCAATAAGGACCTGAGCTTTGACATTGCCGGCCGCGATGTGCTGATCGTGGAAGATATTCTGGACAGTGGTGTGACGCTCAATTACCTCAAGGGCTATCTGGAAAACAGAAACCCTGCATCCATCAAGATCGTAACCCTGTTTGATAAGCCTTCAAGGCGCAAGGCTCCCATTTATGCAGATTACTACGGCTATGAAGTTCCCGATGAATTTATCGTGGGCTATGGCCTTGACTATGCGGAAAAATACCGCAACCTGCCGTATATCGGCGTTCTCAAGCACGAAATCTATGAATAAAGTGGCTTGAACTATTAGAAAAGGATGTGAAAAACCGGATGAATCCCAAACAGAAGCGTTCCAGAGATTTGGCCTTCTATCTTCTGATTCTGGTAATCGTTCTTTGTGCAGTTTATATGCTGACCTCTCCCTCTGAGCAGGCAGAGGAACTGACATTCTCTCAAATCATCGAGTTGTTCGAAGACAAGAAGGTCGAAGCATTTACTGTCGAAGGCAGCAACTTGATTCTGAACATCAGAAACGAAGAAGAGGACATCGTATATGAACTGTATGATGTCGATCTGTTCAATGAAAAACTGGGCGCTTTGATTGACGAGCAGCTTGCCAACGGCACGCTGACCGAATATGACTACAAGGTGGGCTGGGTTGCTCCCTGGTGGATGTCTATGATCCCCTATATGCTGATGATGTTCCTGCTCATCGGTGTGTGGTGGTTCATGATGAACAAGGCAGGTGGCGGAGCTCCTGGTGTGGGCAAGTTTGGCAAGGCCCGCACCAAGAATGCAAATGAGACCACCTCCAAGGTCACCTTCAAGGACGTTGCAGGTGCTGACGAAGAAAAGGCTGAACTGGAAGAACTGGTGGACTTCCTGAAGAATCCCCGGGATTTCTCCTCTATGGGTGCCCGTATTCCTAAGGGTGTTCTGCTGGTGGGCCCTCCGGGTACCGGTAAGACCCTGCTGGCAAAGGCTGTTGCCGGCGAGGCAGGGGTTCAGTTCCTGTCCATCTCCGGTTCCGACTTCGTGGAACTGTATGTGGGTGTCGGTGCTTCCCGTGTCCGTGACCTGTTTGAACAGGCCAAGAAGGTTGCGCCCTGCATCATCTTTATCGACGAAATCGACGCTGTGGGTCGCCAGAGAGGCTCCGGTCTGGGCGGCGGTCACGATGAGCGCGAACAGACTCTGAACCAGCTTCTGGTTGAAATGGATGGCTTTGAAAAGAACTCCGGCGTCATCGTCATGGCAGCGACCAACCGTGCAGATATTCTCGACAACGCGCTGCTGCGTCCCGGTCGTTTCGACCGCCGCATTTATGTGGGTGTACCCGATGTCAAGGGCCGCGAAGCCATCCTGAAGGTGCACGCCAAAGGCAAGCCTCTGGGCGACGACGTTGACCTGAAGAACATTGCTCGCGGTACTCCTGGCTTCACCGGTGCGGATCTGGAAAACCTGCTGAATGAAGCAGCGTTGTTGGCAGTTCGCAGAAAGCGCAAGTTCATCATGCAGGAGGACATCGACGAAGCAATTCTGAAGGTGGAAATGGGCCCTGAAAAGAAGTCCCATGTCATCACAGATAAGGAGCGCAGACTCACTGCTTACCACGAAGCAGGCCACGCAATTGCCGGCCGCTATCTGAAGAATACCGACCCTGTTCACTATATTACCATCATCCCCAGAGGCGGCGCAGGCGGCTTCACCCTGTTCCGTCCCGATGAGGACCGCAGCTATACTTCCAAGCAGGAAATGCTGGATAACATTGTAATGGCGCTGGGCGGTCGTGTGGCAGAGCAGCTGTTTTTGGACGATATTTCCACCGGTGCCTCCGGCGATATCCACCATGCAACGGATATCGCACGCAAGATGATCACCGTCTATGGTATGAGCGAGCGACTGGGCCCCATTTGCTATGATTCTTCCGACCAGAATGTGTTCATCGGCCGCAGCCTTGGCCAGACTAAGAGCTACTCCGAAGAGACTGCAGCAGTTATCGACGAGGAAGTCAAAAAGATCTTTGACGAGTCCTATGCGCGCTGCATGGAAATTCTGAAGGAACACGAAGCAGAGCTGCGCATGGTAGCTGACTATCTGCTGGTTCACGAGAGCATGGAAGGCGCAGACTTCGCATATATCTGCGAATACAAGCAGCTGCCCATCAAGAACGACGGCACCATCGAACCTGCTGCAAAGCGTGTGGCAATGTTCAGCGGTGTTCCCGAACTGCCTGCAGAAGAACCTGCAACAGAGGAAGCTCCCGCACAGGAAGCACCTTCCGAAACCAATGAATAACGAAAAGGAGCTGCACCGCTTATGCGGTGCAGCTCTCAGCTTGTCGAAAAACGCCTCGCAGAGTTTCGTCTGCAAGGACGAAATGAGATTCAATCCATTTTTTGTCGCGACATGTGCGTGGCAAAAAATACATCTCAGCCTGCAAACGTGCAAATTGTTTTTCATCAAAAAAACAATGCGTGCGCTGCAGCAGGCTGCAAGTCCATCGCGTTAGCGGGGACGTCTCTGTCAAAATGCTCCGTAGGAGTATTTTGACAGACTCGGAGCTGCACCGCTTATGCGGTGCAGCTCTTTCTAGCTTAATGATGGAATAGATTGTGGATAAAATTGCTGATTTTACGGAACGGTGCAGTTACGCGCCAACTGGTGGAGTTGTAAATTGCATCAATATCTCGTTCAATCCGGCATTTCTCCTCAAGCTCGGCGATGTATTTTCGCTTTGCGCGATTGCGGAAGAACAGCCGGGTCAGTGCCTGATTGGTACGTCTGCTGTTTGCGTACTGCTGGCGAATACTACTGCAATCCAGTACGGGAGAAGCAAAGACTCGTTCCAGAACAACATCCATATTCTTCTCCAGAATGCTGTGTGTCTGAACATATTCCAGCAGAACGGGCAGCATCTTTAAATTTTCTTTATAGCCGTTGAGAACTTCCTTGGCGATTTCCTGTGCCGTTTTGTGAGCGAATCCACGGCCTGAGAAATTCATGTAAGCGGCTTTTTCTAGATTCTCTTTTGTCAGATAACCGGGACCGCCATGAATATCATAGCAATAAACCGGTGTCTGTATCGCCATGGAGAACTGAACCGTCTTGCCAATTGTGATGACCAGGTCATACTTGCTCAGAATTTTCGGTTCGATCATAACAACATTGTGGCCCAAGCCATAAATCACAACTTGATAGCCTGCTTTTTCCAGCAGTTGTTTTGTCTCCAGCAGCTCTTCTGGAATATGATTTGATACGATGGCGATTTTTGCAGGGGTTGTGCGATTCTGCGGATTTACCGGATATTGCAGCCATTCATCGTCAACATAGTTGGGAAACACGATGATATGTTCCCTGTTAACCCCTTCGATTACCAACTGATCACGGGTCTCATAACTATTGGCAAGACACAGGGAACAAGCGTTTGCGCACAGAGGCAACTGCTCATAAGGCTCGAAAGAAGACAGGGAGCTTAGAATGATCCGCTCTGCGGAAATTTCTTTCTCGAAAAACAGATAGTTGAAAATCATTGCATGGTGAGCCCATATTAGATCGTAATGTATGTGGGAAAGCTCCTGCGCCGGAATCTCTGTAACATGGATTCCGGCTTCTTGGAAGACAGAGGAAATTGGCTCACCGTATTCAAAGGTTGCAACTTCAACGTCATAGCCGAGCTGTATAAAACGCTTTGCCAGACTCAGACAGTTGAGTTCGCTTCCGGCAAACTCTTTCAAATATATTGTTGTAATTAAAACTGTTTTTCGATCTGCTTTGCTGCTCATAAATAACACCCATATAGTTCGTTTATATATCCATATTATATCAAGTTCTGTATGTGTTTTCCAGCAGAATTCGATGAAAATCGAAGGCATAGAATTTGTCGAATATGTGTGTTCAATTTAAATGCGCTATAAAATTATTTTGAGTATCTTATTGAGAAATAAATTATATCATGTTAAAACAAAATGCTATTTAAATATAATGGTATATTATGTCAATGTACTGCACCGATTGATACATCAAGATTTAAGAAGATAAAATATTTGAAGCTGGGTATCGGTGGAGGACGCCTAACTAATCTGCCTCTTTTACCTGCATAAAATGTAAGTTTGAACGTTTTTCCGAACTTTTATATAGAATAAAATGCCATGTGACACCATGATGGCGTATAAGTTGAAAACACTGTATGGAGTCTTAATGGTGTAATGCAAATGACCGAGAAAAAGAGCCTTGCAAACAGTTTTAATACGAATATGAAAGCGAAATCCGCAGTCTTCAATGATGATCAGAAGACTGCGGATTTATAATTATATGATTTTAGTTTACATTCTTATGATTATGTTTCGGTGGGATATACGCATATTTCAATATCGCTCAAGGGGAAGGAGCAGCAGGGATGGATCCAACCGAACTTGATATCAGCGGCGCGGCGTCCGTCGGCATCTTCGGGGCAGTAGAACTTACCCGAAACCAGCTTGGAATGGCACCAGCCACATTCACCACTGCGGCAGTGGGAAGGTGCTGCAATACCGGCCTGTTCCATTGCCCACAGCAGGCTTTCGCCTGCCTTTGCAGGAACAGTCTGCTTTTTGCCCCGGATATCCACAGTCAGGTTAAACACCTTGCCTGCAACATCAGCAGGATAATCAGTATTCTTTTCCACTCCCATGTAGTCACCACTCATTTCCATGCGGTAACGGCGCTTGGGCAGACCGAGAAGCTTCATCTGGCCTTCTTCATAGTCGTACATCGCCTTGGGGCCGCACATGAATACAGAGTAGTCACCTTCGGGAGCATACTTTTTGATGAGCTCGGCAGTCAGGAAACCGTGTTCATAGCCTTCCTTTTCTTCGTGGGACAGTACATGAATGACCTTAACTCTGCCGCCCGAACGAGCTGCGACTGCTTCAATTTCATCCTTCAGCAGGATGCCGTCCGCGGTGCGGCTGCCGTACAGAATGGTCATATCGAAATCTTCAATGCCGTCAGCAATGGCCGCTGCCATGGAATAGAAGGGCGTAATGCCTGAACCGCCTGCCAGTGCGATGACATGCTTTGCGTCACGGAGGTTCTGATAGTAGAAATCTCCTAGAGGTCCGCTAATTTTGACTTCGTCTCCTTCTTTCCAGTTTTCCAGAATATACTTGGAAGCGTAGGAAGGATTGGTGAGCTTAATGGTCAGAATGTAGCTGGTATTTTCTGTAC
>JAGBAT010000076.1 GCA_017938835.1 Oscillospiraceae bacterium
AGCCGCATTTTTTTACTTTTTCTTATATAAAATGCGAATGGAGTTCAAAATGCACAGCATCGCTACGCCGGTATCGGCGAAGACCGCGATCCACATATTTGCAAAACCCAGAAGACCCAGCAGCATAACAGCCAGCTTGATGCCAAGGGCAATCACTACATTCTGTTTTGCGATATTGTTGGTGAGTTTTGCGATGCGCAGGGCCTTTGCTACGGCGGAGACCTCACCGGTCATAAACACCACATCAGCTGCTTCAATGGCTGCGTCAGCACCACTGCCCATGGCAGCACCCACATCAGCACCGGCCAGAACAGGGGCATCATTGATGCCGTCACCAACGAACATCACGGGGCCGTACTTGTTGCGAATCTTTTCCAGTGCAGTAAACTTTTCTCCGGGCAGCAGCTTTGCATGAACATCGGTGATCCCGACCTGCTGCGCAACGTCCTGCGCGCTGGCCTCAGTGTCGCCAGTAAGTATGGAGGCGGTAATGCCCATGGTTTTCAGTTCTGCCACAGCAGCAGAGGCATCTGCTTTTACGGCATCGTTGATCACGATGCTGCCAATGTAGCAGCCGTTCTTTGCAAGAAGCACTTGTGTACCGTGCACCTGTCCATTGGGGATGGCTACATTGTATTCTGCCATCAGCTTTGCATTGCCGCACAGTACGGTCTGACCATCAATCACAGCAGAGATACCGGCTCCGGCAGTTTCTTTCACAGATTCGGTAACGGGCGCTTCCAAAGCCTTTTCACGGGCTGCAAGGAGGATGCTCTGTGCGATGGGATGGGTAGAATTCTGTTCACAGGCGGCAGCCAGTGCCAACAGCTCATCGGCCGCAATGTGGTCGGCAGGCAGACAGTCCTGCACTTTGAAGATACCCTTGGTGATGGTGCCGGTCTTATCCATAGCTACGGCCTTGATGTTGCACAGGGCTTCCAATGCGGCACCGCCTTTAAACAGCACACCCTGTTTGGAGCCGCGGCCAATGCCGCAGAAGAAGGCCAGAGGCACGCTCAGTACCAGTGCGCAGGGGCAGCTGATGACCAAGAAGGTCAGAGCTGTATAGATCCAGTAACCCCATTCACCTGTGAACAGCGAGGGCACTACCGCTGTCAGTAGTGCCAGCAGGCAGACGATAGGAGTATAGACCCGGCAGAAACGGGTAATAAATTTGTCGATTTGGGGTTTGGAGGCGGCAGCGTTTTCTACGGCATCCAGAATACGGGTGACCATGGAATCTTCCAGATACTTTTCCACGCGGATTTTCAGTACGCCTTCTTTGTTGACCCAGCCGGAGGTGACGGCACTACCGACTGTTGCACGAACGGGAACAGGCTCACCAGTGATGGCGGAAGTATCCAGCCAGCTTTCCCCATCCACGACGATACCGTCCAAAGGTACGCGGTCACCGGGGCGTACCAGCAGAATGTCGCCAATATCGGCATTTTCTGCGGGGATAGTGCGGATCTCGTCACCCTTGACCCAGTGTACCACTTCAGGCCGCAGGTCAACGGCTTCCATGATCTGGCTGCGGCTGCGGCGGGTGGCGACCTGCTCAAACAGCTCACCGACACGGTAGAAGAGCATAACGCCCAACGCTTCCTCGTAGCTGCCTACACAGAAGGCACCTATTGTGGCGATGGACATGAGGAAGTTTTCATCAAATATCTGTCCGCGACGGATGTTGTCAAAAGCTTCTTTTAGCACTTCACCGCCGGCCAGCAGATAGCCGAACAGCATCATGAGCAGAAACAGGGCATTGGGAATGATTCCGAAATGGTGCAGCAGCAGACCACCTACCAATGTAATGCCGCTGGCCGCAATAACAGCGACCGTCTTCTGCATTTCAACACTTTCTCTGGCAGCCTCGATTTCCCGTTCTTCTGCGGCTGCTTTTTTACGGCGGTAGGGGACGACCTGAACATCCGGTTCAATACTCTGACAGATCGCTGTGATTTCAGGGAGCAACTGCTGAATATTTCCAGCTGCAGCAATGCGCAGCTGTTTTGTGGAGTAAGTAATGCTTGCAAACTCCACCTCATCGATAGCGCTGATCTTTGCCTCCATTTTCATGGCGCAGTTGGCGCATCCGAGGTTTTCCAGCAGGAAGATCTGTTGGAAATTTGCTGTCATGGGAATCTCTTTCTCATGATGCTCATGCTCGTGATCGTGTCCGCATCCGCAGTGGTCATCATGATGATACTCATGCTCGTGGTTATGTTCGCAGCCACAATGTTCATCGTGGTGGTGCTGTTCATGTTCACAGCTGCAGTTATCTTCATGTGTGCGGTGATGGGTGTGTTCTTGTTTCAGTTCCATCTGAGATACCTCCTGATGTCATGAATATATGAACGATTGCTCATATATTCATATAACCACAATACACAGAGAAAGTCAATAGGAAGTTGAAGGATTTATCAAAAGAAAACTGCTCCGTAGTTATACGGAGCAGCTTAAATAATTGCTTTATTTGGAATTAGCCTTGGTTTCACAGTACATGCAGCGGTAGACACGCTTTGAAGGCTCAGTGAGCAGGAATACATGAGGCAGTTCCTGTTCGGTAGTGGTGATGCAGCGTGGATTCTTACACTTAAGAACGTTGGTAAGCTTCTCGGGCAAAGAAACAGTACGCTTTTCCACGACCTTACTGTTGCGGATAATGACAATCGTGGCACCGGGATCTACATAACCCAGAGCATTCATGTCAATGTCGATGTCCTGATTGATTTTAATAATGTCCTTGCAGCCCATTTTGTTGCTGCTTGCATTCAGCAGCAACGCAACAGAGCAGTCCAACTTGTCCAGATGGAGCAGGTTGTAGATCTCCATGCCTTTTCCTGCGGTGATGTGGTCAATGACGATACCGGTTTGGATAGAATCAATGTTCACTTACAGCACCTCCAGAAGTTTGCAGATCAGAGCCATACGCATGTATTTGCCGTTGAGCACCTGTTTAAAGTAAGCGGCACGGGGATCGTTGTCGATGGCTACGCTGATCTCATTGACGCGGGGCAGGGGGTGCATGATGCACAGGTCTGCCTTGGCGTTATTCAGCTTGTCAGGGGTCAGAATGTAACTGTCCTTCAGACGCAGGTAGTCCTCTTCGTTGAAGAAGCGTTCTCTCTGGACGCGGGTCATGTACAGAATGTCTAGATCGGGCATTGCAGCTTCCAAATCAGTGGTCTGAACATAGGGGATGTTCTTTTCCTTGATGATACTTTTGACATAGCTGGGCAGTTTCAGCTCTTCGGGAGAGATGAGAACAAACTTGACCCCGGTATAACGGGCCATGGCTTCAATCAAAGAGTGTACGGTACGGCCGAACTTCAGGTCACCGCACAGGCCAATGGTCAGGTTGTCCAGTCTACCCTTTTCACGCCGAATAGTCAGCAGGTCAGCCAGTGTTTGGGTGGGGTGATTGTGACCGCCGTCGCCTGCATTGATGACAGGGATGGTAGCATTCATAGAAGCCACCAGAGGTGCACCTTCCTTGGAGTGGCGCATAGCGATGATATCTGCATAACAGCTGACAGTCTTTGCGGTGTCAGCCACACTTTCACCTTTGGCAGCGGAGCTGCTACCAGCGCCGGTGACGCTGAGTACATTGCCGCCCAGTTCATACATGGCGGCTTCAAAACTCAGGCGGGTACGGGTAGAGGGCTCGAAGAACAGGGTTGCCAGCTTCTTCCCGCGGCAGATCTCGCTGTATTTTGCGGGATTGTCGATGATGTCGTTGGCAACGCCGATCAGCTCGTCAAGCTCCTCGACGGACAGGTCAAGGATACTAATGAGAGATCTCATTACTTAGCCTCCATCCAGGATTCGTCGTCGGGGTTGTTGCGGAACTTCAGCAGGCGGGCGACATCTTCCTTTGCAATGTAGCCGTCTGCTGCTGCAACTTCTGCGATAACGTCGAAATTGGTCAGGCTGACGTTCTTCACGTTGGCAGCAGCCAGACGCTTCAGGCCCTTTTCCATGCCGTAGGTGAAGATGGAAACAACGCCCAGAACGTCTGCGCCTGCTTCACGCAGAGCTTCCACAACATCAATGCAGGAGCCGCCGGTGGAGATCAGATCTTCCACAACAACGACCTTCTGACCGGGCAGCAGTTTGCCTTCAATGCGGTTGTTTCTGCCGTGATCCTTGGAGCTGCCGCGGACATAGCCCATGGGCAGGCCCATAATGTGGCCGGTAATAGCAGCGTGAGCGATACCAGCAGTGGAGGTGCCCATCAGCACTTCAACATCGGGGTAGTTTTCGCGGATCAGCTGAGCCAGACCGTTTTCCACATCGGTGCGGACTTCCACATCGGTCAAGGTCAGGCGGTTGTCGGTGTAAACAGGGCTCTTGATGCCGCTTGCCCAGGTAAAGGGTTCATTGGGGCGGAAAAATACAGCCTTGATTTTCAGCAGGTCTTTTGCAATCAGAGTATGCAGTTCCATGTTTTTATCCTCCATATATATCTAAAGTGTTGTTGTAAACGTGTGGTACTACCCGGTTTGCGGACCGTCCGGAGGCCAATCCCTACAAAATGAGGTGGGTAGTGAGGGCCGCGAATGCTTTACAAATAAGATTTAATACATTGTTCGCGCCGACATGTGCGAAGCGAAAAACACATCTCAGGCTTTTCAGCGTGCGAGATTGCGAGTGCGCGCAAAAGCCTGTTGGCTCATCGCTGTGAAGCGGGAGCAAATTTCGATTGAGCTCCGTTGGGAGGTCAATCGACAAATTCAGCGACACATCTTCTGTATGCTGCTACTGGGTCAGCCGCGGCAGTGATAGGACGGCCTACTACAATGTAGTCGGAGCCGATCTCTTTTGCCTGAGCGGGGGTCATGACGCGAACCTGATCACCGATCTCGCCGTCAGCAAAACGGACGCCGGGGGTGACGGTCAAAAAGCCTTTGCCGCAGGCGTCGTGGACCTTGCCTGCTTCCAGCGGAGAGCATACGATGCCGTCCAGACCGGCTTTTTTTGCATTGCTTGCATAGTGCAGGACGACTTCGTCGATGGGGTGGTCGATCAGCAGATCAGCGGTCATGCGTTCCTGGCTGGTGCTGGTCAGCTGGGTGACGGCGATCAGCAGGGGGCGGGTGCCGTCGGGACGGGTCAGACCTTCCAATGCGGCTTCCATCATAGTGATCGTACCTGCTGCGTGGAGATTGACAATATCAGCGCCCAGGTTGGACAGAACGCTCATAGATTTCTTAACGGTGTTGGGAATATCATGCAGCTTCAGATCCAGAAATACCTTGTGGCCCCGGGCTTTGAGTGCCTTTACGATGGAAGGGCCTTCTGCATAATACAGCTCCATGCCGATCTTTACGAAAGGCTTTTCCTCGGTGAACTGATCCAGAAAGTTCAGGCAGGTTTCTGCGCTGCTGAAGTCGCAGGCGATAATAACATCTTTACCCATATTAGTGTGCTCCTCCTATAATATCTTTCAAAGATTGAATGTTGTACTTTTCCATAACTGCGGGAAGGCTGTCGATGATCTTCTTGCAGGCAAAGGGATCGGCTACGTTTGCTGCCCCTACTTCCACAGCGGTGGCGCCTGCCAGCATCATTTCCAGCACATCCTCCGCGGTGGTAATACCGCCGATGCCAATGACGGGGATATTCACAGCCTGAGAGACCTGATAGACCATGCGCAGTGCCACGGGCTTGACTGCGGGGCCGGACAGACCACCGGTGATATTAGCCAGCAGAGGCTTTCTGGTGCGCAGGTCTATAGCCATGCCCATCATGGTATTGATGAGGGAAACACCGTCTGCGCCGGCCTCTTCGCAGGCACGGGCGATGGAAACAATATCTGTGACATTGGGGGTCAGCTTCATGATGACAGGTTTGGTGGTCACGGCCTTGACGGCTCTGGTGACTTCTGCTGCATTTTCTGGTACGGTGCCGAAGCTCATGCCGCCGCAGTGCACATTAGGGCAGGAAATGTTGATCTCCAGCCAGCCGACCTGTTCGGCTTTATCCATCTTGGCTGCGTTCTCTGCGTATTCGTCCAAACTGTAACCGCAGATGTTTGCCATAATGGGCTTGTGGAACACCTTCCTCAGCTTAGGCAACTCGGTGCTGATGACGGCGTCGATACCGGGATTCTGCAGACCTACGGAGTTCATCATGCCGCCGGCACATTCCGCGATGCGGGGTGTGGGGTTGCCGAAGCGGGGATCACGGGTGCTGCCCTTCATGGATAAGGTGCCCAGACAGTTGATATCATACAGCTCTGCGAATTCAGAACCGTAGCCAAAAGTGCCGCTGGCGGGAATAACAGGATTGTCCAGTTCAATGCCGCAGAGTGTTGTTTTGGTATTTACCATATCAGTTCCTCCCTTACCAGAACGGGGCCGTCCTTGCAGATACGTTTGTATCCGTTTTTGGTCTCCATGGTACAGCCCATGCAGGCACCGTAGCCGCAGCCCATGCGGGCTTCAAAGCTGAACTGACCGGAGGTCGCTGCAATGCGGTGGACGGCCTTAAACATAGCTTCGGGGCCACAGGTGTAGAAATAGGTGTAGTCCATATCCTGCATGGCATCGGTGACGAAGCCTTTGATACCCAAAGTGCCGTCTTCCGTGGTGATCGTAACATTGACACCCAGTGCTTCAATATCGTTAGCAAGGAATACGTCTGCAGCAGTACGGTAGCCAAGCACAGCAGAAACCTGCTTGCCCTCTGCGATCAATTCCTTTGCCAGTGCATACATCATTGGCACGCCGCTGCCGCCGGCGACCAATAACGGCTTGTCACCGGAAACTGTGGTGTCAAAACCATTGCCCAGACCTGTAAGCAGTTCGACTGTTTTGCCGGTCTGGTATTCGCTAAGTTCTGCGGTGCCTTTGCCGACAGTTCGATAAACCACTGTAAGGGTAGAGGAGGTCCAGTCACAAATAGAGAAGGGGCGGCGCAGAAAGTGACCGTCCAGCCGGATGTCTATGAACTGACCAGCACACCGAATAGCGGAGGTATCGCCTTCCAGGACCAACTGGTGTACATCGGGAGCCAGTTCTTTATTTTCCAGAATTTTAAACAGTCCCTGTTTCATCTCAGAGCCCCCTTATCAATATATACGATATTGCCGTTGTGAACGGTCAGGACACATTTGCCACAGAGATTCGTTCCGGTGAAGGGGGTTGCCTTGCCCATGGACAGAAAGTCCGCAGGGTCAACGATAAATTCTGCGTCCAAATCCCATACGGTGAAGTCATTGCCGGCAGGCAGACCAAAGCGTGCTCTGGGAGCAGTGCTCATGAGTTCCACCAGCTTTTCCAGCGTAATGATGCCGGTCTTGACCAGATAGGTGTAGCATGCGGCGAAGGAAGTTTCCAGACCCACAACGCCCATGGCACTCTTTTCCAGACCCCGGCCTTTTTCCTCTGCACTGTGGGGAGCGTGGTCGGTGGCGATCATGTCGATGGTGCCGTCTACAATGCCGCCGATCAGTGCCTTCATATCTTCTCTGCTGCGGAGGGGGGGATTCATCTTGAAGCGGCCGTCCTCCTGCAGGTCTTCATCGCAGAACACCAGATAGTGGGGACCGGTCTCGCAGGTGATGTCTACGCCGTCGGCTTTGGCCTTGCGGATGACCTCCACGCTCTCCTTGGTGGAAATGTGGCAGACGTGGTACTTGCAGCCGGTTTCCTTTGCCAATTCGATGTCACGGGCGATCTGGCCCCATTCACTTTCAGAGCAGATGCCACGGTGACCGTGGGTGCGGGCGTATTCGCCGTCGTGAATGTAGCCGCCGCGGAGCAGCTCGTTGACTTCGCAGTGAGCAGCGATCATTTTGTCCAGTTTCTTTGCCTCGGTCATGGCGGCGCGCATCATGTCATCGGATTGTACGCCGCGGCCGTCGTCTGAGTAGGCGCAGGCGGATTCAGCCATGGAAGCCATGTCCACCATGGTCTCACCCTTTTCCTCCAGAGTAATGGCGGCATAGGGGTGTACACCGATGCAGGCATCAGCGGCAATGATGTCCAACTGCTGCTGCAGGTGCTCCATGGTATCAGGCACCGGCTTCAGATTGGGCATGGTGCACACATCGGTGAAACCACCATGGGCAGCTGCCTTGCAGCCGCTTTCAATGGTCTCCTTATAAGAAAAACCCGGCTGTCTGAAATGAACATGTACATCACAGAAACCGGGCATAATAACATATCGATGGGAAAAAACACTTTCGCCGGCTTCGCTGCCGGACTCAAAATGGAAACACTTGTCCTCGAACTGACCTGCATTGTAAACAGATGCGTTCTCAAAGCGGTACTTCATGTACGAATTTCTCCTTTCATCTTAATCGATATATTTTATCATGGAGAGAAAACAGTGTCAATTACGAAACAGGGTAATGGAAGCAATTCGTTCCATTACCCTGGGTATGTAATTTAGTTTTCTCTGGAGAAGATGCTTGTTTCGATTTTCGGCAGAGACCAGCGGTACTTGGAAGCCAGTACACGCAGAACAATGACCAGTACGGTGGTCACGACGATTGCCATGCCGCGGCCGTAGGGCATCAGATAATAATAGCAGATGGCACCAATGATAGAGGCAATTGCATAAATGTGTTTGCGGAAAATAGCGGGGGTAGCGTTGCTCATCATATCGCGGAGCATACCGCCGCCCACACCGGTGCAAGCCCCGAGGAATACACAGAAAAACACATTTTCACCGTAACCGGCATTGATGGTGTTCTGTACGCCGATGACAGAGAAAATACCCAGACCGGCGGCATCAATGACATTCAAGGGCATATCAATATCCAGCGTAATGCTTCCGATCGCATGGAGGTCTGTCAGACGCTTGTGGCGGCGCCAGCTGTAAAGAAATACAAGGAGGCTGGTGACAGCGGAAGAGGACAGATATACTGCATTGATAAAGGACTGGGGCGGAGTCTGGCCAAGAATGACATCTCGCAGCATACCGCCGCCGCATGCAGTGATGCAGCCCATAAAGATGACACCGAACAGGTCCAGCTCACGATCAATGCCGATCATGGCGCCGGAAATGGCAAATGCAATGGTGCCGAGAATTTCAACAATGAAAAATAAGGTATCGCCGTTCAATTCCATGGGGATAACTCCTTTATATCATAGATAGTCACACGATTATACTGGTTTCGGTCTTGCTTTTCAAGATGATTTCCGACATTATTTTTTCTTTTTCAGCACTTGTGTACGAATATACTGAAATACTGCGTCTTCTCCCTCATCCCGCAGCTTCAGCAGCAGGGTCTCCAGCAGTGCGGCAGAGTCTTCATGGAGCGGGGTCGCGTGCTTTCCTCTCATATAATATTCATAAGGAGCGGAGCGGTCATAATTTTCTCCGCGGTAGACCCGGGAAGCAGCGATGCGGTCACAGAACATTTCCACCACATATTTCTCCGGCATGCGTGAGCCGGCCAGACGGGTGCCGTCCGGAAACTTGTGATAGTCCAGCCAGTATTCCAGGTGATGCTTGTTGCGGCCTTTGTGATGCAGCCATGCAGAGCTATATCCCTTGTCTTTGCGTTCCTCATCGTTGGGGCTGTGGTCGCCCTGATAGTACTTTGCGCCGACCCAGAACTCCACAGGGGAGTACTTAGACAGGTCATGGGTCAGCCCCTGCCAGTACAGGCCTGCCCGGAAACAGTATTTGCACACGAACCATTTATGGGTCGTGATGGTTTTGAAATGAGCAAACGGTCTGATAAGGGTCACCTCCATTCATAATTATTTTACCATTGGCTTTGTAAAAGTCAAACCCCATTCGTTGACTTTCCTGTAAGCCTGTGCTTAAATGTGTTTATCAAAATTTTAAGATATGAGGATATCACAATGAAGAAAACCATACTGAAAGAATATGCAAAACTGATCGCTGAAGTGGGAGCCAATGTCCAGAAGGGACAGGAGGTCATCATTACTGCCGGCCTGGATCAGCCTGAATTTGTAGCTTATCTGACGGAGGCCTGCTACAAGGCAGGGGCAAAGAAGGTTCGCGTGGAATGGATGTATGACCAGTTGACCAAACTCCATGCAAAATACCAGAAGCAGGCTGTGCTGGCTGCTGTGGAAGAGTGGGAAAAGGCAAAGCTGCAGCACATGGTGGATACTTTGCCTTGCCGCATTTATCTGGAATCCGAGGACCCCGACGGGCTCAAGGGCATTCCCCAGCCCAAATACTCCAAGGCGATGGCAGCCCGCAGCAAGGTGGTCAAGCCCTACCGTGATGCCATTGACAATGTTCATCAATGGTGCATTGCTGCTGTACCCGGTGAAAAGTGGGCTAAGAAGGTGTTCCCCCACCTGTCTAAAAAGCAGGCGGTGGAAGCGCTGTGGGAAGCCATCCTGAACTGTGCCCGTGCTGACGGCGATGCAGTGGCAGCATGGAGGGCACACAGTGCTGATCTGAAGGCACGCTGCGAATACCTGAACAGCAAGAACCTGCGCAAGCTGCACTACACTGCATCCAACGGCACTGACCTGACCGTGGGTCTGATGGAGCAGGGCATCTTCATGGGCGGCAGTGAATTCACACTGGGCGGCGTGGAATACCAGCCCAATATGCCCACTGAAGAAGTGTTTACCACACCCAAAAAGGGTGAGGCCGAGGGGGTTGTTTACTCCACCAAGCCTCTAAGCTATCAGGGACAGCTGATCGACGGCTTCTGTCTGGAATTCCAAGACGGTAAGGTCGTCTCTGTCAAGGCAGAGCAGAACGAAGCACTGCTGCAGCGCATGGTGGAAATGGACGAAAACGCAGCTTATCTGGGCGAATGTGCGCTGGTACCTGTGTCCTCTCCCATCAACCAGAGCGGTCTGATCTTCTATAACACCCTGTTTGACGAAAATGCGGCCTGCCATCTGGCACTGGGCATGGGCTTTGACAACTGCATCAAGGACTATGACCAATACACCAAGGAAGAACGCATGGCATTCGGCGTGAATGATTCCATCATCCATGTAGATTTCATGATCGGCTGTGAGGACCTATCCATCACCGGCATCACCGCTGACGGCGAGGAAGTTGCAATCTTCCGCAATGGCACTTGGGCGTTTTAAGGCCTTGAACAACCGTCTGATAACGCTTATTTGAGAACCCCCAAAGGCGATCAGTATGCCGTCTCTTGCAAAAACAAAACCCCCGCACTCCGTTAAACCGTCGGAGTGCGGGGTTGATTTCTTTGTGCTCAGTCGTCAATATCAAAAGCGTCCAGACCAGTCTTTGCGTCCACCTTTGCGTCACCATGCTTTACCATGGACATCGTGATGAACGCACAGGCGGCGAAACCGGCTGCATAGGGGAACAGCACGGTCATGCCGATCTTGTCCATCAGCATACCGGACAGCATGGGTGTGGCGATCTGGGCCGCCATGGAGGCAGTGTAATAGAATCCAGTGTATTTGCCGATGTCTGCTCCACTGCACATTTCAACTACCATGGGGAAAGAATTAACATTGATGGTAGCCCATCCTATGCCCGCCAGAGCAAACAGCAGGTTCATGACCGTGGTGGGGCTGTCGGCGCGCATGAACGCTGCAATGCCGAAAGCAGAAGCCAGCATTACAACACCACCCAAGATGGTTTTCTTTCTGCCGATCTTGGAAGCCACCATACCCGCGGGCAGGTAACAAACGATTGCTGCGGCCTGGGCAATGAGCATGGTGGTATTGTAGTCCTTGTGCAGCACATTGGCGGCGTAAACGGAATACTTGGAAGTGATGGCATTATAGCCGAAGAACCAAAGGGCAATGGAGGCCAGAATGAGAAGCAGAGAGCGCTTTTCATCGGGCTTCAGACCACGTTTTTTGCCTTCTTCCGGCTCCTCTTCCTCAATGCCGAAGCGGATGCTGTCGGCCCGCATTTCAGCGGCCCACTTGGGTTCCTTGACCGTCAGCAGGAAGATGACCAAAGAGACCAACATAATGCCTGCAATGACGGTGTAGAACGATGTGTAGCTCATGAGGGAGTTTTTTACGGCGGAGGTGGAGAAAATCATACCGAGGATCAGCACCAGAATCCCGCCTGCGGTACCCATCAGGTTGATAACGGCATTGCCTTTACTGCGTAGAGGTTTGATGGTCACATCGGGCATCAGTGCCACGGCGGGAGAACGGAAGGTGGCCATAGCCAGCAGCACGATCAGCAGCAGTGCTACGAAGGCAGCCAGTGTACCGGGATTTTCTGCGGTGACCTGTGCTGCGTATGCCTGACGGGCAGGGGAAACATAGTTGGTGTAATCGGGATTGGTGACGGAATTGCCGCCTTCGTCAGTGATCTTGCTGGTAATGGCGGTGAACTCGTCCTTGGTGAATATATTGGAGAGGACGAATGTATCGCCTTCGGGGGTGATCAGTTCGGCATCACACTGGCTGTCATACAGCACTTCCAGTGCAGCGGGGTCGTCGATGGCGGCTACTGCGTCGATGTTCTTCAGCTGTGCAGCATCCACGAAACTCAACGCCACCAGACTTACAGCAGCAATGGTGGTGCCGATGACGATGAAGGGGGTGCGTTTGCCGAAACGAGTGCTGCACTTGTCGGACAGACTGCCGAACAGGGGCAGCAGGAACAGAGCCAGAATGTTGTCAATGGCCATGATTACGCCGGACCAGCCCTGAGACATACCAAACTTGTTGGTCAGCAGCAGGGGAATGGTGCTGTCGTAGGCCTGCCAGAACAGACTGATCAGGAAGAAGGCAAAGCCCACCAGTATGGTGCGTTTATAATTCAGTTTCATATTTTCACCTTGTTCTTATGCTTTTTGGCGGAAAACCACCAATGATATTGTATCGAATGGAATGTAAACTTGCAATCAGTATTCCGTAAAAACAGGGAAAAATACTTTATAGTTGCTTTGCTTGACTTTCCCTGTAGTGGGGAATACAATATTTTTAATGATTCATTGCAAAGGAGAACGCATTATGTCTAAGCTCACAGGCGTAGTGGTCGGAGCCGCTGTTGTGGCGGGTGCGGCAGTATTCGCACTGGCACCTGCCCGCGCAAGCAAGGAGAAGAAAACACCGTTTCTCGGCAGGTACTATGCCCACCGCGGTCTGCACAACACGGACGGTACTGCTCCCGAGAATAGCCTGCCCGCATTCCGGCTGGCGGCAGAGCGCGGATACGGTATTGAGTTGGATGTGCATATTACGAAAGATGATCAGATCATTGTCTTTCACGATGACGACCTGCTGCGTATGTGCGGCGTAGATGCAAAGACGGAGGACTTCACCTATGCTGAGCTGCAGCAGCTGACACTGGCAGGTACGGAGCACCGCATCCCTCTGTTCACAGAGGTACTGGAGGTGTATGCGGGTGCGGGCCCCATGGTACTGGAACTGAAGACCGGCCCCCGTAAGTATGAGCTGTGCGAAAAGACTTACGAACTGCTAAAGGGGTATGTGGGCGATGTCTGCATTGAGAGCTTTGATCCCCGGATTGTTCGCTGGTGGAGACTGAACGCTCCGGAATATATCCGTGGTCAGCTGGCGCAGCCTGCGGAGTTTTATCCGGAGACACAGCCGAAGATCCTGTCTTTTGCACTGGCCCACAGTCTAACAAATTTTTTGGGCAGACCCCATTTTATTGCCTACAAGTTGGGCAAAAAACCGTTGGGTACCTGCATTGCAGAAGCCATGGGTGCCATGAAGTTCAGTTGGACCAGTAAGAGCCTACTGGATAAACAAGCACAGGACGGCATTATTTTTGAGCATTATAGTCCGGATATTTATCTGTAATAAACAACACCGCCGCTGGAGTATCCGCGGCGGTGTTGTCTCAGCTTGTCAGAAAAACGCCTCGCAGAGTTTCGTCTGCAAGGACGAATAAGATTCAATCCATTTTTTGTCGCGACATGAGCGTGGCAAAAAATACATATCAGCCTGCTGCAAGTCCACCGCTCGTTTACGAGTGGTTATGATTGATTCGGTTAAATCAGGGTCTCTGCCAGCAAAACTGCAATGGCGGTGGCGAGGATGGAAACGATACTGCTGATGGTAAGAACTGCTTTTGACTTGGGGTTCGGCGGATTTTCAGCAGGATTCAGTCTGCCATCGGCAATACTGCGGCCACGCTGCCAGTCCAGAAAAATGGATACCAGCCATACAAGCATTGCGATGACTGCCACACACGCGCTGCCGACGAATACGGGCGTGGTGGAGACACCGGAAAACAGCGCCCTTGCGACGGTTAACATGGCGATCAGCAGAGCGATGGCATAATAAGGCTTTTTCTGGTTTTCCGCTGCCATGATGGAGCTTTTCTCATAAGCGGCGCTGGGCAGCTCCTCTTTGGAGTAGGCTTCATAAATGTACAGGTCGCCCCAGTAATGGCTGTGATTCTTTTTGGTGTTGTTGGGGATGTAGCGAACCCGGTAATAGATCTGGTGATCGTAGTACTTCTTGAACTGGGGGAATACACTGTCCATTTTCTCCAGCCGGTAGCCTTTACGGGATTGTTCATTCAGCCACTGTTCAATGGCCTGCACATCATATTGCTGATAAGGTAAAAACTTGGTCATGAGCCCATGCTCCTTGTATTATAGAGTAGTAGTTTTTA
>JAGBAT010000077.1 GCA_017938835.1 Oscillospiraceae bacterium
GATACCCGCTTTCTCCATATCATATATTTAAATGTATAGTGGTCTATCTTGCGTGATGACTTTCAATTGGTGTGTTGTAATAAATTTCGGATTTTTTCTTTTGCAAAACCACTGAAAAATGGGAAAAACAGTATGCTGGGCTTGTGTGAATACAAAAATTGCAGTATATTGGAATATATCGTATAAGGGGAGGTATACCCTCCCAAATTCCCACGACAGGGATATAAAGGAAGGATGTGGTGTGATGTTTCTTTTGCTGTTGGCGTTTTGGCTGCTGCTCAATGGACGAATCACTGCTGAAATAGTGGTATTGGGGATTCTGATTTGCGGTGTGATCTATGGTTGGTGCTGCAGAGTCCTGAAGTTTTCTCCCAAAAGAGAGGCGGACTTGGCCCGGCGCACCCTGTTTGCAGTCAAATATCTGTTTTTGCTCGTGTGGAATGTGGTGCTTTCCGGTTTGCAGGTCATGGCACTGACCTTGTCTCCCAAAGTAAAGGAAGTGGAACCCCGTCTGGTGTTCTTCAAAAGCCCTGTGCGCAGCGAGATCGGCAAGGTCATCTTGTCCAATTCCATTACTCTGACTCCCGGCACCATTACCTGTGGTGTGGGGGAGGATCTGTTTTGTGTGCATGCGCTGGATGGGCAATTTGCGGGCGGTATGGAAGATTCGGATTTTGTAAAAGAGATCCGCAAAATGGAGGAACTGTAATATGATCGAGATCACTCCCTTTTTGCGTACTTTTCTGATCGTTATCCTGTGTATGCTGTCAGTGATCGCCTATCTGTGCCTGGTGCGGGCACTGAAAGGGCCTCGTGTCACAGACCGTGTTGTAGCTCTGAACATGATCGGCACGCTGGTGGTTATGATGGTCTGTATCGTATCCTATTTGCTGGAAGAGGCTTTTTTGGTGGATGTGGCGATTTTGTATGCTTTGCTGAATATGCTGGTAGTCGTCGTACTGTGCCGTGTGGCCACGCAAAGACACTACGAAATGGAGCAGAAAGGAAAGGAGGAGCGCCATGATTAGAACCATACTGGCGGTGGCACTTATGTGTTTCGGCATGTTCTCTGTGTGCGTATCTGCGCTGGGGCTGTTCCGTTTCCAATGTGTGCTCAACCGTATTCATGCTGCTGCGGTTACGGATACCCTTGGTGTGCTGGGCCTGATGCTGGGTCTGGTGCTGCTGTGCGGCTGGACGGTCATGACTGTAAAGATCTGTATCATCATTGTATTTATGTGGCTGGCGGGCCCGGTAGTGACCCATCTGGTGGCCAAAATGGAATTGCTGACCGAACGGAATATTGATGCGGAAGCCCCTCACGAGGAAGGAGAATTGCTGCTGTGATTTATTTTGAATTTCTGCTGCTGATCTTTCTGATCTTCTGTGCAGTGGGTACAGTATTTACCCGCAATCTGCTGTCCAGTATCATTGTGTTTATGGCATTCAGTGCGATCATGTCTGTGATCTGGCTGCTGTTGGAGTCCCCCGACCTTGCCATTACAGAGGCTGCGGTCGGTGCAGGTGTTGACACGATTCTGTTTCTTGTGACTTTGAAGCGAATCCATGCCCTGAAAGGAACGGAAAAAGATGAAAAATAAATCTCTGCTGCACCGTTTTGTCGACTGGGTCAACGGGGATGTGGCGGACGATCGTCCCGGTAATATCCGTACTGTGGGGTCGCTGCCGGAAGCCAAGCCGCCCAAAGAAAAGCCGGAGCATACTGATCCTCTGCGGCATTTGAACAGACAGATTGCTGCTTATCGAGTTTCTGCGGTTCTGGTATGCGTTTCCCTGATGCTGGCACTGACCTATACGGTGCTGTGCCTGCCGACCTACAATGACCCCAGTGCGCCCACCAATAATGAAGTGTCTCAGCGCTATGTGGAACAGGGGATGGAGGAGACCGGCGCGGTGAATACCGTTGCAGGCATGATCCTGGATTACCGTGCGTTCGATACCTTCGGTGAATCGACTGTACTGTTTACGGCGACTGCCGCAGTTTTGTTCATCACTTTGAGTAAGCATACCAAAGAATGGACGGAGCGCGGCCCCTTTGCCGACTCCAGCAAGGACCCGATTTTACAGGTCGTAGGCAAGATCCTGCTGCCCATGATCTTTGTGTATGGCATTTATGTTGTGCTCAACGGGCACCTCTCTCCCGGCGGCGGTTTTTCCGGCGGCGCGGTTCTGGGCGGCGGCCTGATTCTGGCGTCCTCCATGTTTGGCCAGAAAAAAATGGTTCGCGTACTCAGTGCCAATGTGACCACAGGTCTGAGCGTAGCCTGCCTGCTGGCCTATGCGGCGATGAAGGGGTACTCTTTCTTCACAGGAGCCAACCATGTAGGTTGGGAGATTCCCAAGGGCACCCCCGGGGATATTCTCAGCTCCGGATTTATTCTGCCGCTGAATATTTGTGTTGGTATCATTGTTGCCTGCACTATGTTCAGCTTCTATTCTCTGTTTTCTCAAGTAGAGGAGGAATAAGATATGCTGGATCTTCAGACTTTGATCGATATGCGTTACCAGGTTGTAGCGGTCATTTTGTTTTGCATTGGCTTTGCGACATTGTTTCTGCATCCGAATCTCATCAAGAAGGTCATTGGCCTGAACCTGATGGACTCTGCGGTGTTTCTGATGCTGGCAGCGGTGGGCTATATTGACGGCGGCAAGGCCCCCATCATCGTGGATGGCATTACCGATGCATCCTATTATATCAACCCCGTGCCCGGCGGTCTGGTGCTCACGGGCATCGTCGTAGCTGTCAGTACCACAGCGCTGTTTCTGGCGTTGATCCAGCGCCTGTATTACATGTACCATACGCTGAATTTGGATGAAATTCTGCTCCTTGCAAAGCGGAGCGAACATTATTGAGTTTTAAATTCCACGAAAGGGAGCCGTGTTTATGCCTTTTGTAAACAATGTTCCATTTTTTAGCATATTCATTGCCATGCTGGGCGGCATTGTCATGCCGCTGATCAAAAATGGCCGCATCGCACTGCGCGTCACGGAAGCGGCTGCGGCGATTATCGGAGTGCTGTCTGCCTGGCTGCTGTGTGCAGTGGTGGCCTCCGGTGAAAGCTTTACATATATGATGGGCCACTTCCCGGCACCATGGGGCAACGAACTCCGTGCGGGCCCGCTGGAAGCAATGATGGCACTGGCGTTTTGTATGATTATGATCCTGGGGCTCGAGGGCGGCAGAAGAGACATGTTTGACGATATCTCCGCCCACAAGCAGAACAGCTACTGCCTGATGTTGAATCTGCTGCTGGCATCTGTACTGGCTTTGGTATATACAAATGACGTATTCACTGCGTATGTATTCATTGAGATCAATGCGATTTCTGCCTGCGGCATTGTTATGGCCCGTCGTTTCGGCAATAGCCTCGTGGCGGCAGTCCGCTATCTGGTCATCAGCTGTGTGGGTTCCGGCCTGTTCCTCATGGGCATTGTCCTGCTTTATACTTGTACCGGCCAGCTGCTGATGCCCGGTATGGATACTGCGGTGCAGGCACTGGCGGCCAGCGGGGAATATCGTGTGCCCCTGCTGATCGCGGTGGCACTGGTGGCTGTAGGACTTTCCATCAAGTCGGCATTGTTCCCGTTCTATGGCTGGCTGCCCAATGCTTATGCTTCCGCAACTACAAGCGGCTCTGCTGTGCAGGCAGGGCTGATCTCCAAAGGCTATGTCATTTTGTTTATCAAGCTGATCTACCGGGTATTTACGCTGGAAGTTATGCGTGATTTGCATATTCTGCAGGCACTGTTTGTCATGGGCCTGAGCGGTATGATCATAGCATCCATCCGCGCTTATCAGGAACAGTCCACCAAGCGTATGCTGGGCTTCTCCAGTGCTGCGCAGATTGCGTATATTTTTATGGGCATCGGTCTCGGCACCCATGAAGGTATGGTAGCGGCCTGCTATCAGATTTTGGCACACACGATCACCAAACCCCTGCTGTTTACCTCTGCGGGTATGCTGATCCGCAGTGCTCACGGCAGCAAAAACCTCCACGACCTGCGAGGTACCGCTCGGAAAAACCCGCTGGCAGGTGTGGGCTTTACCATCGGAGGCCTGTCTCTGTGCGGTCTTCCCCTGCTGGCAGGCTTTGCCGCCAAGTATTATCTGGGGGTGGCAGCCATGGGCGACCCGAAAAAAATGCTGTTTGCGCTGCTGGTGCTGGCGGGCAGCTCAGTGCTCAATGCTATGTATTATCTGCCTGCGATCGTAGGTATCTGGTTCCCTGCGGATAAGGGAGCAGCCGAACCTCTGGCGGAAGAGCGGGAGGACAAGGGCTTTATCCTGAGCACTGCTGTGTTTATTGGCCTGAACATTTTCCTCGGCGTGGCCATTGGTCCGATGATCAAACTCATCGAACTGGGGCTGAGCCTGCTGTAAAATCACTGTTGAACTGAGGTGACACTATGCAGCACAGTTTGCTGTTGGCACCTGTATTGCTGCCGCTGGTCGGTGGCTTGCCGGTATTTAAAATGAATACCCGCACCATGCGCCGGAACTATATCACGGGACTGTTGGTGCTGGAAGTGATCCTGTTGTGCCTGATCGACTGGCAGGGTGAGCTCTGCCATGTGTTGAGCTTGTGGGGCAGCGCCCGCATCATTCTGGGTGCGGACGGTCTGGGACGGCTGTTTGCACTGCTGGTGGCAGTGTTATGGCTCATCGTTTCTGTTTTTGCGGATGAATACATGACCCACGAACATAATCAGTCCCGCTTCTTTGGGTTCTATATCATGTCTCTGGGGTCTCTGATCGGGATTTGTTTGGCGGGAAATCTTGTTACTCTATATCTGTTTTATGAAATGATGACCCTGCTGACGGTGTTCCTTGTCATCCATGCGGGGACCAGCAAAGCCATTGATGCGGGCATCAAGTATCTGGGCTTCTCTGTCTGCGGTGCAGCATTGGGTTTGCTTGGCATGTTTTATCTGCAGGGCAATCAGACCACTGACTTGTTTATAGCAGGCGGTACGCTGGATGCGGCCTTGGCAGTGACCAATGCTTCCGGTCTGAAAATTGCACTGTTCTGTATGCTCATTGGCTTTGGCGCTAAGGCGGGTGTGCTGCCTTTGTTTGCATGGCTGCCCACTGCCCATCCGGTTGCACCCTCTCCTGCCAGTGCGGTGCTGTCCGGTCTGATCACCAAGATGGGCGTTCTGGCCATGATCCGTGTGATCTATTACCAGTTTGGCGTGGACTTCGTGTCCGGTACATGGGTGCAGAAAGTCGTTCTTGCACTGGTGATCTATACGATTTTCATGGGATCCATGCTGGCCCTTAAGGAAAAAACGCTGAAAAAACGTCTGGCGTATTCCACTGTCAGCCAGGTCAGTTACATTTTGTTCGGTATTCTGTTGCTGAATTCTGAGGGGCTTACCGGCGCGCTGATGCAGCTGGTGTTCCATGCAGTGGCAAAGAATGGTCTGTTCCTTGCGGCCGGTGCGATTATTTTCCATATTTATAAAACCAAAACTTATGAGCTGCGTGGCGCCGGCAAAGTTCTGCCTATCACCATGTGGAGCTTTGCACTCTATGCCTTATCCCTGATCGGGATCCCGCCTACTGCCGGCTTCGTCAGCAAGTGGTTTCTGGCGCAGGGCGGTCTGGAGCTCGGTGTACTTGGTCTGATCGGGGTTGCGGTACTGATGATCTCTGCACTGCTGACTGCAGCCTATCTGCTGCCCATTGTGGCGGACAGCTTTTTCCCGGGTGCAGAGTTTCACTATGAGCGCCTGCATCAGCCGCAAAAGCGGCATATTAACTGGCGTATGAGGGGGCCTATGCTGGTTCTGGCTGTTGGCATCGTAATTCTGGGTATCTTTCCCGGCTTGCTGAACTGGCTGATCGAGCCTGTTACAGCACTGCTGTTTTCCTGAAAGGGGGTAAAACACGGATATGTTGATGTTGATTTCTGTTTTATTCCCCATTCTGTCTGGCTTTGCTCTGCTGCTCAGCGGCACCGAAGACCGGCACAGGCGGGAAGTATGGGTGATTGCAACTGCGGTGTTCACGGCTGGACTTGCCATTGCGGCGGTGCTGACAGGATACGGCACCAAAACGGTGCTGGTACGATTCACGCAGACAGTCGCGTTGACCTTTGGCGCAGATGGACTGGGCAGTGTGTTCGCTGCGATGGTCTCGGTGCTGTGGGTGATCGCATCCTTCTATGCACTGGAGTATATGAAGCATGAGGGGGCGGAAACACGTTTCTTTGGCTTCTTCCTTGCCAGCTTCGGCGTGACTCTCGGGGTGGCGTTTTCCGCCAACATCGTGACCATGTACCTGTTCTATGAACTGCTGACTTTGGCGACCTTACCTCTGGTCATGCATGCTATGAATGGTAAGGCTCGTTATGCAGGCAAAACCTATATCCTGTATTCCATGACCGGTGCAGGGCTTGGCTTCGTGTCTATGATCTTCCTGCAGTATTACGGTGGCGGAGACTTTACGCTGGGCGGCACTCTGGATATGAATGCAATTGCAGGCAGTGAAAATACCATGCTTCTGTTCTTTGTTCTTGGATTCTTTGGGTTTGGGGTAAAAGCGGCGATCTTCCCGTTCCACGGCTGGCTGCTGGATGCTTCCGTAGCACCGACTCCGGTCACGGCTTTGCTCCATGCAGTAGCTGTCGTTAAATCGGGTGTGTTTGCAGTGATGCGCCTGACCTACTATTCTTTCCATTATGAAGCGATTTTCGGTACATGGGCGCAGGTGATCGTCGTCTGCGCTGCGGCATTTACAGTGGTGTATGGTTCTGCAAACGGATTGCGTACCCCCCATTTCAAGCGGCGTCTGGCATACTCCACGGTCAGCAACCTGTCCTACATTTTAGTAGGCGTTGCTATGATGACCCCTGCTGGCTTGGTGGCAGGTGTCGCCCACATGTTGTTCCATGCAGTCAACAAGATCACCTTGTTCTTCGGCTGCGGCGCGGTGTATTACAGAACCCATAAAGAATATGTATATGAACTGGCGTATATCGGCAAGGAGATGCCTGTGACCATGGCAACTTTTGCGGCAACAGCATTGAGCCTCATGGGCGTTCCGCCTCTGTGTGGATTTACAAGCAAGTGGATGCTGGGTACTGCGGCTATGGGAACAGGATTGACTGTCGGCTGGATCGGCGCAGGCGCATTGATCATTTCCGCATTGCTGACCGCATTATATCTGATGAGTATTCTGTTTGCGGTGTATGCCCCCGGCGAGAAGCCGATTCATGCAGAAAACAAAGACCCCAACTGGTTGATGAAAGGGCCGTTAGTGGCACTGGCTTGTCTGTGTGTGGCGGTATCTCTGTTTGCACATCCCCTGTTGGAACTGGTTAGCCAGCTGCTGGGAGTGTTATTATGATGAATGTTAGATGCGACGAAAGGTGGTGAGCATGTGAGTCAATTTCTGTTGCTGTTTCTGGTTTTCTTTCCGACCGTTTGTGCGCCTGTGAGCTATCTCATTGGCAGAAAAAGTAAGGGTATGCGCAATTATTTTGTTGCGGTCGTGACTGGCCTGGAGCTGGCGGCTGCGGTACTGCTGATGACCTCCGGGGAAGCGGCCGTGCGATTGGATGGCGTGTGCGGACTGGGGCTGGGCTTTGCTGCGGACGGGTTCCGCTGTCTGATGACGTTGATCGCAGCCATCGGCTGGTTTGAGGCTACCTTGATGCTGCGGGAGTACTTTGCTCACAGCCGTAACCGCAATCGTTATTATGTATTCTGGCTGCTGACCCTTACCGGTACTGTTGGCGTGTTCCTGTCGGCAGACCTGTTTACGACTTTCGTATTCTTTGAAGTCATGAGCTTTGCTTCCTGGGTCATGGTCATTCATACCGAAAAGCCCGATGCCATCAAGGCCGCGGAGACATATCTGGCAGTTGCAGTCATCGGTGGTCTGGTGACTTTGATGGGTATCTTCCTGCTGTATCATTTGCTGGGAACCTTGGAGATCAACAGCCTGTACCACGCGGCATCTGCGGTGGAAAGCAATGGGGCCTTGTGGGTTGCTGGTTTGCTGACTTTGGTGGGGTTTGCGGCCAAGGCGGGCTCTTTCCCTCTGCATATTTGGTTGCCCACAGCACACTCCGCTGCTCCTGCCCCTGCCAGTGCGGTGCTTTCCGGCGTCATCATCAAGACTGGTATCTTTGGGATTCTGGTGCTCAGCACGCAGGTGTTCCGTTATGATTATAATTGGGGCATCGTTATGCTGGCTCTCGGCGTGATCACTATGGTACTCGGTGCGGTTCTGGCGGTGTTTTCTATCGACCTGAAGCGTACACTGGCCTGCTCTTCTGTGTCTCAGATCGGTTTCATTCTCACGGGTATTGCCATGCAGTGTCTGCTGGGACATCACAATGCAATGGCGGTGGATGGTACGCTTCTGCATATTGTCAACCATGCATCTGTGAAGTTGATTTTGTTCCCTGCGGCGGGTGTGATCTATTGTACGACCCATACCTTTGATTTAAACAAGATTCGAGGGTTTGGCAAGGGTAAGCCTTTGCTGATGCTGGTCATGGGCATCCCCATGGCAAGCCTTGCAGGTGTGCCCGGACTCAATGGCTATGTCAGCAAGACCTTGCTCCATGAAAGCATTGTGGAGTACATCCACCTTGTACCCCAGACTGCCGGACTGTTTACTGCAGTGGAATGGGCATTCCTGTTTGCAGGTGGCCTGACTGCGGCGTATATGCTCAAGTTGTTTATCTGCATTTTCATTCAGTCTCCTGCGGAAGAAGCACATTGGGCAGGAAAGAAAAAGTATGCCTCCAAGCTGTCTATGGGAACCCTTGCTGGTTTGGTAGCGGTCATGCCCGTCATGGGGCTGCTGCCCAACAAGGTCATGGACGGATTGGCAGCTCTCGGCCGCGGTTTCATGCATGGTGAAGCGCCTGCCCATGCGGCAGAATATTTTGCATGGGCGAACCTCAAAGGCTCCCTCATCAGCCTGTGCATCGGTGTGGCAGTGTATCTGCTGATCATTCGACCCTTCCTGACAGTTCGCGACTGCACCGGTGTGTCCTACCCCGACCGCTGGCCACAGAAGCTTGATCTGGAAACCGGTCTGTACCGTCCGCTGTTGTGCGTGATCCTGCCCTTTATCGGGGCGTTCTTTGCCCGTGTGGCAGAAGGGATCGTGGAAGGAACGGTTCATTTGCTCAGTGACCTGTTGTACCGAGGTCAAACCCGCAATGTGTGTCCGCCGGAGGACGAGGAGTTTGCAGCGTACGATGCAAAGCCGAAATCCCGTGTTGGCTTCCGCTATTCCTTTGCGTACAGCATTATTCTGATGGGCATTGGCTTGTCGCTGACGCTGCTATATGTCCTGTTTAAAGGGTAATCAAAAAGAGGAACTATCCTGTTCAGGATGGTTCCTCTTTTTAATATTTGCCATAGAACGATAGTGTCCGGCAGCTTTAAATCAAAGGCACTGATGAACTGTTGTGTGGCTGAGCATGTGTGCGCAGCTGCCAGAAAGCCACGGCGCTTGCGGCAGCAACGTTCAGGGAATCTACGTGGTGAGCCATGGGGATCCGCACGGTATAGTCGCAGTTTGCGATGGTGGAAGCAGCCAGACCGTCGCCCTCGGTGCCGAGGATGATTGCCAGCTTTTCTTCCTGCTGCAGAACAGGGTCTTCAATACTGACGGAGTCGTCACTGAGTGCCATGGCAGCGGTTTTAAATCCCAAAGCCTTTAGACGCGCCATCCCTTCTTTTGGCCACTGGGTGTGGGTTTCACCGATGCGGGTCCAGGGGATCTGGAACACGGTACCCATGCTGACACGGGCGGCGCGGCGATATAAGGGGTCACCGCAGGTGGGTGTCACCAGCACAGCGTCCATGCCCAGTGCGGCGGCAGAGCGGAAAATAGCGCCGATGTTGGTGGGGTCCACAATGCCCTCCAGAACAGCGATGCGTCTTGCGCCGGCGCACAGTTCCTCTACTGTAGGGAGCTTTGGCCGCCGCATGGCACACAGAATACCGCGGGTCAGCTCATAACCGGTAAGTCTGGTGAGCAGATCACGATCTGCGGTGTACAAGGGAATATCGCCGCAATTGGCAATAATGCCGGCAGCCTGCCCCTCAATATGCTTGCGCTCCATGAGAAAGGATATCGGTTCGTACCCTGCCCGCAGGGCAATCTCGATGACCTTGGGGCTTTCGGCGATAAAAATACCTTTTTCCGGCTCCAGTTTGTTGCGCAGCTGCGCTTCTGTTAGGCGGGCAAATACATCCAGCTCCGGTGCAGAGAAGTCTGTGATTTCAATAATATTGGACATGGTGTTGTCCTCCGTGGAAATTCAATGTTGTAGAATATTATATATCAGGGGACCGGAAAAGAAAAGCGTCCGCCTTGACAAAAAGTTGGAATCGGCATATACTGCAGACAAATACGGGGAGTCCAAAGTGATGGGCTGAGAGGCGGATGTTTTCCGCGACCCTTGAACCTGATCTGGATCATGCCAGCGTAGGGAGCATATCTGCGATGTAAAAGCTTGTGTGCCTTCGCCGGGATGACCGCGAGGGGATTTATTTTTGAACGGAGGAACAAAAAATGAAAGCAAGCGTTGCCATCCAGTGTCTGCCTGTGACTGAAAATGACGAAGAACTGATCCGTGTGGTGGACGAGGTCATTGGCTACATCAAGAGCACCGGCCTGAACTATTATGTCGGCCCCTTTGAGACCACCATCGAGGGTGAGGACTATGATCAGCTGATGGATATTGTGAAGGAATGTCAGCATGTGGCCATTCGTGCCGGTGCACCCAAGGTGTCTGCATATATCAAGGTTGTGTATGAACCCGACGGTGAAATTTTGACCATTGATCGAAAGGTCACCAAACACCATCAGGAAAGATGATCAAAAAGCGGCTCGTGCAGCCGCTTTTGTCATAACAAAAACCTGACCGTTTCGGCAAAACAGTGAGGTTGTGCCCAACGCTGATTTCGTGTCATATTCTGTAAAGAGCCCTAGAACCCTCTGGCTCAGAAAGAAAGAAATGCGATGGGCATTACCAATTCTACCAAAGAGCTGAATGTGACCACGATTCCCTGCGGCGGCACGTTCAATGTCACGCTGGCACTGACGGCAGAACCGGATATCGTATCCAATCCTACGGACATCGTACTGATTCTGGATCGTTCCGGCAGCATGTCCCAAAGCCTGCCTAGTTTAAAGGATGCTGCAAAGCTTTTTATTGACATTATAGATGAAGCCACCGACGGCACACAGGACGGACAGATCGGCAGCGGCAGCCGCATCGGCATCGTCAGCTTCGCTGATACCGCTGTGCAGGATACGCAGCTCATCACCTCTGTTGCTGCGCTCAAGTCCGCTGTGGACGCAATGAATGCAGGAGGTTCCACCAATCACGCTGATGCCTTTACCAAAGCGCTGGCACTGTTTGACCCGATGTCCACCAACGCAAAGGTTATGGTCATGTTTACCGATGGCGTTACCACTGCCGGTGGCCCCCCGAATCCGGTTGCAACGCTGGCAAAATCTCAGGGCGTCATTATTTATGCCATTGGCCTTGCAGGCAACGGCGGTATTGATACGCAGGCGCTGCGGGATTGGGCTTCCGACCCTGACTCTGCCTATGTAGCCATTGCTCCAAGCGACGAGGAGCTGGAAGAGATATTTGAAGACCTGGCCCGGAATATTACCAGACCCGGCGCCACCAATATTATCATTGAGGAAACGGTGGAAGACTGTTTCCGCATCACTTCCATCTCCGCTCCAACCAAGGGGACTGCCACCCTGGTCAACGAGCACACCTTGCGCTGGACCATTGATGAGTTGGGTGTCACCCAGAGTGAGGGGGCAGCACTGACCTTTGCGGTACAGCATAACGGAGTCTGTTCCGGCTCTCTGGCGGTGAACGAATCCATCACCTATGCCGATGATGAAGGAAACGTAGTGGATTTTGGCGATCCGACAGTTGATGTTGACTGTGGAGAGGATGTATTTCCGGAAAACTGCCCGGACCCAGTGGAAATCACCATCGACGGCTGCACCGATTCTGTTGTATTCGATGCAGGGGATTTGGTAATGGAATCCCTTGGGCGGATCCTTCAGCTGGATGTGACCCTTCGAAATGTCTGCCCCGGTAAGCGGGTGGCACTGGCCATCATACTGACGGAGATAGATGACGAGGACAACGAATACAGCCGGGGGCTGAAAACCATGGTTATTCCGGCTCACACACAGACGTCATGCCGAGATGTGACAGTGCGCTGTGTGAAATTTGTGCTGCCGCAGGAGCTGGATGTTTCTGGAAATACAAATGCCTTATGCAATGATAGAAACTTTATTGCCTGGATCATTGCCCATTATATCGACAGCGATTTCGCGTGCTGTGGAGCGGTGACCTAAGAGAGCGGCCCAATGTACCCCAAACCAAAATGAGCTTCCCCGGTATCTGTTGAAAATAAGAAAAACACCGTATTTCGTGAGAAATACGGTGTTTTTGCTGGAATTTCCGTCCGATTTAGATACGGACGAAGAATCACACGGTGACTGCGCTATTCCCACCGGTCAAACGATTCCCATTGCGATCTCGACCACCAGTGCAACAACAACCACCAATGCCGATATAATAAAACCGTGAATCATGGGCCGGATTCCTGCCTTCTTCATGCTGGAGAATGATGTATTCAAACCGATAGCAGCCAAAGCACAAACCATAAGGAACTTACTTGCGCTTTTTGTACCGGATACAATAGCCGCTGGAATCGGGAACAGGCTTGCCACGGCTGACATTGCAAGAAAACCGAGAATGAACCAGGGGAATATCTTTCCAATGCTGAAATTGGCCTTCAGTTCGCTCCCATCCAGTCTGGCGGCAAGCGCTTCCTTTCTTTTCAACCGAAGCTGCACGAATGCAAAGACAATAACGGTGGGAATGATTGCAAGGGTTCTTGTGAGTTTCACCATTGTGGCAAAATCGCCAGCACCTTCGGAAAAGGCATAACCCGTGGCCACCACAGAGGAGGTATCGTTTACGGCTGTGCCGGCCCAGATGCCAAACGCCTGATCTGTCATACCGAGCGCTCTCCCCATGAGCGGAAACAGCACGATCATCGCCATATCAAAAAGAAACGTGGCAGACATTGCATAGGCCACATCGTTATCATCCGCATCAATCGTAGTAGCGATGGCAGCAATGGCGGAACCGCCGCATATACCGGTTCCGGCAGAAATCAGATTGCTCAGTTTCCAGTTCAAGCCCAGCGCTTTTCCGATAAAGTATCCGCCGCCGAAACAGGTTAGCAGAGTGAATATCATAACGGTGAGGGACATTTTTCCCACATTCAGAATCGTTGTAATGTTAAGGGACAGGCCGAGCAGAATAATAGCAAATTTCAATATCTTTTTCGAAGTGAATTTCAGTCCAGATGCGAACGCTTTTGAGTCTTTCAGGAAATGATTGAGTATCATGCCAATAAACATGGCAATTACGGCAGAGCCGATCAGATGGATGGGCAGCAGGCTTTCAAGCCAGCAGGCAAGAAGTGCCACTCCAACCGAGATGATTATTCCGGGAAAAAATTTCAAGATTTTCATATCTGTAATCTCCTGCTTTATGTATGCCTCTTGATTATACGAACAACGGATGATAAAATCAAATTATCATTTTTTATGATGCGATAATTTAAAATTATCTTGATGCAGGGGGAGGCTGTTCATGTTAGATTACAGAGTATTTACCTTTCTTACACTTTATGATGAGATGAATTATCGAAGAACTGCCAAAAAACTGAATATGACACAGCCGGCGGTTACGCAGCACATTCATTATCTGGAGAATTATTACGGAGTCAAGCTGTTTGAATATAAGGGCCGCACTCTTTCAAGAACAAAAAACGCTGACCGCCTGAAGCGATATTTTGACAGCGTCAGGGCTGAGGAGGCGGATATCCGCGGAAACTTCGGTCCCGACGATACCGTCCGCATGGCTGTCGGAGCGACCAAGACCATCGGCGAGTTTGTTATCGTGCCGGAAGTCCGGGCTTTTCTCGCCAATCCAAAGCACTCCCTTGATTTGGTGATCGATAACACCGAAGTGCTTTTGCATATGCTTGAAAAATCGCAGATCGATTTTGCCGTTGTCGAAGGCGTTTTCGACAAATCGAAATACTACTACCACTTGTATAAAAAGGAGAAGTTTGTGGGGATCTGTGCAAAAGGCCATCCTTTCGCCAATAAAGCGGTAAGCCTTGAAGAAATATTCGGCGAAGACATTGTGGTACGCGAGCAGTATTCCGGAACGAGAATGCTGCTGTATAACGCCATAGCTGACCGTGGGTTCTCCTTTGACAGCTTCAGACGATGCATCTCCGTGAGCAATTTCTCCGTGATATGCGACATTGTTGCAAACAACAATGCAATCACCTTTGCCTACGAACCCATATCCCGATGCCGCGATGACCTTGCAACGTTCACTGTTGCGGATATGCAAATTTGCGGTGAGTATAATTTTGTGTATTGCAACAGGGAAACAGCTCAGAAAAAAATTAGCAGTATTTTTGCTGATTGTTAACCATTATTAACCAATCATACTTGTTTTGTGCGGTGATATATCCTCTTTTCTGCTCGCTCTGCAATACTGACAGCATATTCATAATCGGGGGTTAAAAAGGGCAGTTCTCTCGAGATAAATCTCGAAAAAACTGCCCAAAACGGCGGGATATTCAGTTCCCCTAAGTCATCCATTTTCAAATTAGGGATCTATTTTTCGGGCGATGTATCCAAATTGATCGCCAATCATGGCTGCGGAGGTCCGCTGCTATTGGTATGCGCGACCCGGACGACGGCTCTCGCGGCATAAAAAATGTACGACCACGCTGCTGCGTGGTCGTACATACGTCTGGTTGCGGAGGCTGGATTTGAACCAACGACCTTCTGGTTATGAGCCAGACGAGCTTCCCCTGCTCCACTCCGAGATATTGGATTAGCTTGATTACTATACCATATTATATGCAGGAAGTCAAGCGTTATTTCTGTTTTGTTTCAAATAAAATTTTAAACGGTATTGGTCAAAATGCTGTCCATGGTGTTGACTGACAGGTTAGGGCGGACGGAAAAGAGGGAAATGCGTTGTCTTTGGTTAATTTTTTTGAAAAAGATCAAAAAATGGGGCGAGATTTACAATTTCTTTACAGTAATGGCTGTATCTGCCTCCGAAACTATTGACGTTCACCGGTGGAAAATTAGAATTTGAACTGAAATAATTTTCCAAAAAGTTCAGAAAACAGAGATGTTTTTTGTGAAATAGAGTAATTTTGTGAGATTATCTTGTTGAAAATGATAAATTTAACAAAGCGTATTGACAATTTATGAATTATTGGTTAGTATATTAACAAACTCGGCGTTCACAGAATGGTCATAGTTCGTGAACGTACATTTTCAAGGAGGTTTCTTTAAATGGAAAAGAAACAGTTTAAGGGCTGGGGCATTCTGGTGGCAGCGTTCATCATGTCCTTCATCCCCACCGCAGTTCTGAACAACTGCTTTGCACTGTACATGAACCCTGTTTGTACTGACCTGGGCTTCTCCACTGGCTCTTGGTCTCTGGTTAACCTGATTGCATCTTTGACTTCCGCTATCGGTGCTATGATCGTTGCAGGTTGGTACCAGAAGAAGAACATGAAGGTCATGATGTGCGTCTGCACCATTGGCACCGCTCTGTGCTTCGTTCTGGCTACTTTCGCAACCAAGCTGTGGATGATGTACATTATCTTCGGTGTTGAAAACATCTTCCTGGCTGGTCTGACTCAGCTGCCCATCTCCATGCTGGTTACCGCATGGTTCGAATCCAAGCGTTCCACCATGATGTCCATCGCTATGGCTGGCGGCGGCGTTGGTGGTCTGATTTGGTCTCCCATCCTGTCCAAGATGATCGCAGCTTCCACTTCCGGCTGGAAGACCGCTATGATCTTCTCCGCAGTTCTGACTGCAGTTGTAATGTGCCTGGTTGCTATCTTCCTGGTTAAGCGTTCTCCCGCAGAATACGGCACCGAACCTTACCGCACTGGTGATGCTTCTGAAGCTGATGCTGCTGCTGCACAGGCTGCTCCTCAGTGGATCGGCGTTTCCAAGCAGACCGCTAAGAAGTCCTCCGCTTGGAAGGCTTCCATCGGTGTTGTAATGCTGGTTGGTGCACTGGCTTCCGGTGTTACCACTCACGTTCCCAACTTCATCACCACCATCGCTCAGGACGGCGGCGTATTCCAGGGTACCGTTCTGTCTATCTACTCTCTGGTTAGCATCGCTGGCATGGTCGGCGGCGGCGTTATTATGGACAAGGTCGGCATCAAGAACACCGTTCTGATTGCTGTTGCTCTGGTTGCTGTCGGTCTGGGCTGTGTTGCAGGTGTTGGCTTCACCGGCAAACTGACTCTGGCATACGGCTACTGCATCTTCTTCGCTCTGGCAATGTGCCTGCCCAAGCTGCTGCCCGCTATCCTGTTCTCCGAAGTTTACGGTGTTAAGGATTATGGCTCTATCTACGCTAACCTGAACCTGTTCTTCCTGATTGGTGCTGCTCTGGGTTCCGTTCTGACCTCCATTCTGGCAGGCATCCTGGGCTATGCTCTGACTTGGATCGTTTACATCGTATTCGCAGTTCTGATGTACCTGTGCGTATCTGCTGCTCTGAAGGGCGGCGAAAAGCTGAAGGAAGAATACCCCAACGGCGACGACGTAGAAGTTGCTTAATTTGTAACTGATACATAACCATTAAGGTATCCAAACTTAAAAGTCAAAACCTCACCGGATAACCGGTGAGGTTTTTTCTATGCCAAAGACATGAAAAAACTGCCTGTTCAAAGAATAGGCAGTTTGGGTTTATTTTTTCTTTCTTTGCTGCTTCGCACGTCTTTCGTCTGCCTTGGCTTTCCGTTCCAAACGGGCTTTCTCTTTCTCGATTCGTTCTCGTTCTGCAGCTGCTTCTGCATTCTTCTTTTTGACGAGACGGTAAGCAAGGAACTCAATAATGACGATGGGGCCGATGATCAACAGTGCCTGCTGAATGGGAGACCACCATGGAAAACTGGTTTGAGCTCCCTGCTGCAAAAGAACCGTTACATTCATACCAGTGGAAAAAACGGTCATCAGTATTGTAAGAATAAGCGCATATTTCAGTATTCGTTCAATTTTCTCAAGATTCAAAATAATCCCTCCATGGATTTTGTTACTGCTGTTATTGTACCATACTCTGTTCTTGTTTTTCAATCGTATGTCGCTGTTTGGGCGCAGTATCAAAGGTTATATGTTGAAATAAAACTGAATCTTCTTCGCGACATAAGAGAAACTTATGTAGGGATTGTAATTTAGTATTGGACGCAAGCTGAAATCTTTGTTATTCTATTAACATAGGTAACTGTGTGCACAGACTCCTTTCGGGGAGTACAAATAGAACGAGAAATAAGAAAGGACCAATTATTATGATCACTAAGAACATGTTTGAGGAATGTAAAGTATTCGAAGGTAAGGTCGTCGTCATCACTGGCGGCAGCCGCGGCATTGGTTTTGCAGCTGTGAAGGAATTTCTGAAGGCAGGCGCAAAGGTTTGCTTCCTGAGCCATTATGAAGAAACCGGTAAGGCTGCTCTGGCTAAGCTGCAGGAGATCAACCCCGATTACCCTGTGATCTGGCGCTGCATTGACCTGTGCAGCGAAGAACAGGCAAAGGCATTGTTTGATGAAGTGGAAGCACTGTGGGGCCGTGTTGACGTTCTGATCAACAATGCGGGTATCAGCAATGACGACGCTCTGGTGCACCACACCATGGATCATTGGAAGGCCGTTCTGGATGTCAATATGACTGCTGTTTATAACATGAGCAGATATGCATTGTCCGCTCTGAAGAAGACCGAAGGCTGCATCATTAACACGTCCTCCGTTTCGGGCGTTTATGGTTCTCCTTCCGGTATTGCATATCCTGCAACCAAGTCTGCTGTTATGACCATGACCAAGACCATTGCCTATGCGCTGGCCCCCGTTGGTATTCGCTGCAACGCCATTGCTCCCGGTGTCACTCATACTGAAATTATTGACAATTTGCCTCAGTTTGCACTGGACAGCATTGGCAATACCATTCCTCTGAAGCGCTCCAACCATCCTGCAATGGCTCGCACAGAAGACATTGCCTATGCAATGATGTTCCTGGCATCCGATTACGCTGAATACATCACTGGTGCCACTTTGCAGGTTGATGCAGGTTATAGACCTTCCAACATGCATCAGTTTGTTGACTGGGGCGAAGCACCCAGACATTGATCTTTTGACCCCAAAAACCGCATCGGCACAGCCGATGCGGTTTTTTCAGCTTGTCAAAGAACGCAGGTTTTCAAAAGAGGAAAACCTGCGTTTTGGCATAAAATGTGGAAAACACATGAGAAATAAACTGCAAAAAGGAGTGTTTCCAACTCCAATTTGCCAGCTTTTTTAGATTCATGGCA
>JAGBAT010000078.1 GCA_017938835.1 Oscillospiraceae bacterium
CTTTTACACCGCTTTCTTCTACCGCCTGCTGTGCCGCCGCAACTGCAAATTGCGCATATCTGTCGGTTCTGAGAACTTCGTTTATTTCAAGATAGTCTTTAGGGTCGAAGTTTTTGACTTCGGCTCCGAGTTTTGCTTTGAATTTTTCTGTATCGAAAAGTGTTATGGGTGCAATTCCGTTTTTACCGCTTTTCATTGCTTCCCACGTATCTTTGACGTTGTTTCCGATCGGCGTTATCGCACCGAGACCCGTTACAACGACTCTTCTGTTTTCACTCATTTATATACCTCTTAACTGTATCAATTACATTGCGATGCCGCCGTCAACGCGCAGCACTTCGCCGGTGACATAGTTTGCAGTGACCAGATAGGCAGCTGCGTCTGCGATGTCGTCGGGGCGGCCCATGCGGCCCAGCGGGATCATGTCCAGCAGGGGATTTTCACCCTGTGCACCGGTCATATCGGTCTGGATGAAGCCGGGGGCGATGGCGTTGCAGCGGATGTTCTTGGCTGCCAGCTCCTTTGCCACGGACTTGGTGATGCCGACCACGCCTGCCTTGGAGGCCGCATAGTTCACCTGACCGGCGTTGCCCATCAGGCCGGATACGGAGCTGATGTTGATGATGCAGCCTTCTTTTGCCCGCATGAACAGGCCGGTGCAGTGGCGGATCATATTAAATGTGCCCTTAAGATTGGTGGCGATGACAGCGTCGAAATCGTCTTCGGGCATCATGGCAATCAGTCCGTCGCGGGTGATGCCCGCATTGTTGACGAGGATGTGTGCCCCGCCAAAGTCCTTTTTGATGGCGGTGACGGTCTGCTTGGCGTCGCTGAAGTCTGCAACATTGCAGCAGTAGCTTCTGGCGGTAACGCCGTAGGTTTCGGCACATTCTTTGCAGACGGCCTCCGCTGCAGCGGCGTTGCCTGCGTAAATCACGGCAACGTCTGCACCCATGGATGCCAGTTTATATACAATGGCTTTGCCGATGCCACGGCTGCCGCCGGTGACAATGGCAACTTTACCCTTTAACATGGTTTACCTCCGAGAGTAACACGGGAAGTTCAGCGATACAGTAGGTCTTCACTTCGCCGCTGATTTTTTTGATGATATTGGTCAAAGTCTTACCGGGCCCGATTTCGATCAATGTGTCGATGCCCGCGTCGATCAGATTGCGGATGGTCTGCTCCCACTGCACGGGACTGCAGATCTGCTTTGCCAGCAATGCTTTTGCATCGCCGGTGTAGGGCTGACCTGTCACATTGGAATACAGGGGGATGGCGGGAGCGTGGAGCTCCACCGGGCCCAGCACATCGGAAAAGTCCGATGCAGCTTTGTCCATAAAGGGGGAATGGAACCCGCCGCTGACCTTCAGCGGCAGAGCCCTGCCGCCTGCGGCTTTCACATCCGCAAAGAAGGGCTGCAGTTGTTCGGACAGGCCAGACACGGTGATCTGTCCGGGGCAGTTGAAGTTCACAGGGTATACCTTGTCATACCGGCTGCACAGCTCACGCACCTGATCCTGCGTCAGCTTCACCACTGCCGCCATGGCGGCGTTCTGCTTCTCTGCCTCCCGCTGCATCAGTGCTCCGCGCTGACACACCAGACGGAAGCCGCCCTCCAGAGTCAGCAGCCCTGCTTGTGTGCAGGCCGCCAGCTCGCCCAGAGAGAAGCCCGCCACAGCATCGGGAACAATGCCGTGCTGTGTCAAAACAGCCGCTGCAGCCAGTTCCATGGCGTACAGACAGGGCTGTGTATTGCGGGTTTCGGTCAGTTCCTCCGCAGTGCCGGTAAAGCACTGATCGGAGGTACCGGGGCGGATGCGGTCACATACCTTGAATACCTCCGCTGCGGCGGGATACTGCTCTGCAAGGGCTTTGCCCATGCCGGGATGCTGGTCTCCCTGACCGGAAAAAACGAATGCTATTTTACCCATGCCGCTGCTCCCAACAGAATGGGTTCTGCTTCACGGATGACTTCGCGGATGATCTCCGCTGCGGGCTGTACCTTGTTGACCATGGCAGCGATCTGACCGGACATAAAACAGCCCTTGTCAAGGTCGCCTTCGGTGACTGCCAGACGCAGTGCGCCGCTTGCCTTGCCGTCCAGCTCTGCATCGGACATGCCGCTGAACTCCATTTTGGCGTAGTTGCGGGCAAACTCTGTACGCAGGGAGCGGACAGGGTGGCCCAGACGCTTACCGGTGACCATGGTGCACAGGTCGTTTGCCTTCAGGATGCGCTCACGGTAGTTGGGATGGATGGTGGTGCACTCTTCGGCACACAGGAAGCGGGTGCCCATCTGGACACCGCAGGCACCCAGCATCAGGGCTGCTGCCACACCGCGGCCGTCGGCAATGCCGCCTGCGGCGATGACGGGCAAATGTGTGGCATCGCAGATCTGGGGCACCAGTACCATAGTGGTCAGTTCCCCCACGTGGCCGCCGCTTTCGCCGCCTTCGGCGATGAGAGCGGAAGCACCCAGACGGGTCATGAGCTTTGCCATAGCCACAGAAGCCACCACGGGGATGACCTTGATGTTGGCTTCTTTCCAGCCTGCCATATATTTGGAAGGATTGCCTGCGCCGGTGGTGACCACGGGAACCCGTTCCTCAATGACGACCTGTGCCACCTCGTCGGCATGGGGACTCATGAGCATGATGTTCACGCCGATCGGCTTGTCGGTGAGGGTGCGTGCGATCTTGATCTGCTCCCGCACACGCTCGCCGGAGCCGTTGCCTGCGGCGATGATGCCCAGACCGCCGCCGTTGGACACGGCTGCTGCCAGCTTTCCGTCGGCGATCCATGCCATGCCGCCCTGAAATACCGGGTATTCGATGCCCAGCAGTTCACAGATTTCGGATTTGATCATGGCTTAGTCCTGCTTGCTTTCGATGAACTTTACCAGATCGCCGATGGTTTCCACCTTCTGATCCAGTTCGATTTCGATGTCCAGTGCATCTTCCAGATTCATGATCAGTTCCACGGTATCCAGAGAGTCGATGCCCAGCTGTGCAAAGGAGCTTTCCAGAGTGATTTCAGAAGCGTCGCGACCGGTACGGTCAGAAATGATCTTAGCAATAGTTTCCAGCAACATAATGAGTTACCTCCATAAATAATTTTTGATATGAGTTGATTTGAGCGTGGTGCTGCTCGTTAGGGGTATTATACGGGGAACGCAGTCCACCGCGGTTCTTGCAGCGTTCCTCAAGCGTTCCAGAATCTGGGGATTATTTGAACAGCCTGTAAATAGATTGTGAATAGCAGCAAAAATCCCCGTTGTACCACTTTGTACAACGGGGAGAAGCTAGTTTTTTAATTGTAGGGAAAGTTCTTGGAGCGGGCCGAAACGCCGCCCATGAGTGGTGTATTTTATTGTGTAACAGCGATCAGGATCCATGCGGCAATCATGCCCAGCAGGGCGGAGCCAAGTGTCAGCAGCACCTTTTGATAGGGCCGCTTGCCGGATTCTCTGGCCTGTTCCAGCTCATCCAGCCGCTGGCCCTTTGTAAAGGCGACGATTTCCCGATAGGTCTGGATGTTGTGCTGCTTTTTCAGCTTTTCCACCCGGAAGGCCGACACCATGGCAACGACGCAGATACACAGCCAGATGACCGTGCCAATGACTCTGTTCCATGCCACCAGCGGCACCACCGACAGGATCATTAACAGAAACAGTGCGGTGAAAATATTGCTCTCGCGGTTAAACTTCCGGATGTCTTCCTTGTTGATTTGTTCTTTCATTTTTGGTATGTCTCCTTTCACCAATTCGTCCAGAGAGACATAGAACACAGCGCTTAGCCGCAGCAGGCTGTTGATGTCGGGATAAGTTTTGTTGTTTTCCCAGTTGGACAGGGTCTGACGGGTGACGAACACCTGCTCGGCCAGTTCCTCCTGCGACAGCCCTGCTGCCGTTCTGCGCTGCTTGATCTGCGTTCCGATTTCCATGTGAATATCCCTCCTTGGATTTCATTGTACGAAAGGGCTGCGGTTTTGTCTGTCAAAAGGCTTTGACATGGGGTATTTTAGCAGGGAGGAAGGGGTTTGACAAGGAACTGAAAACGGTTGCGAATCGGCAAAATTTCTGTATAATGATTGGAGAATCAAATTTGGAAGACAGTGGAGAGATCGTTATGGAATGGATCGTAATCGGGACTGCTTTAGCGGCAGGGATGGTACAGGGGATCACGGGCTTTGGCGGCGGGATCGTACTGATGCTGGTGCTGCCGAATTTGTTTGCACTGATCCAGGCAGCCGGGGTGAACTCGGCCATTCTGGTATTTTTGAACAGCACGATGGTATTGGTATACCGCAAGCACATTCGATGGAACCTGGTTATCCCTGTGTTTCTGTATAGTATCGTGGTGGCCAGCATGACCATCCATTTTGCGGCGGGGGCCAATCCGGTCATCATCAAAAAGATGTTCGGTGTGTTTTTGTTGCTGTTGAGTGTCTACTACCTGTTTATCAAAAAGGACGGCAGACCTGCGCCCATGAGTGTGCCCGTGACGCTTGTGTTTTTGACGGCTGCTGCGATTTGTGACGGTTTGTTTGGCATCAGCGGCCCCATGCTGGTGGTGTATTTCCTGTCCCGCTGTGAAGACCGCTATGAGTATCTGGCCAATTTGCAGACTACTTTTCTGCTTTCGGGCGCGTATAATACGTGCTTCCGTATTTACAGCGGGATTTTGCAGCCGGAGCATCTTCCTGTGATTTTGTGTGGTGCAGCCGCGATCATTGCGGGCGGCCTGATCGCAAAGAGACTGGCGGACAAGCTCAATGCGGATATTTTGACCAAGATGATCTATGTGGTCATTGCCTTCAGCGGTGTGACCAATCTGCTATAAACAGCTTGTCAAAAAACGCCTCGCAGAGTTTCGTCCGCAAGGACGAAATAAGATGCAATCCATTTTTTGTCTCGACATGTGCGGGGCAAAAATACATCTCAGCCTGCAAACGTGCAAAGCCCACGCTGGAGCAGGCTGCAAGTCCATCGCGTTAGCGGGGACGTCTCTGTCAAAATGCTCCGTAGGAGTATTTTGACAGACTCAAAAAAACAGACGGCAATTCGTTTGCCGTCTGTTTTGCTGTTATCCGATAACCATTCTGGCGCAGCCGTAGATGCCTGCGTCGTTGCCCAACTCTGCAATGGCGATGGGGGTATTGGCAGAGACATGGAACACATATTTGCGGTAGTACTTTGTGATGGCATCAATGATCACTGCGCCTGCGCGGCTCATGCCGCCGCCGATGATGAATACGTCGGGGTCGGTGGTGCAGCCGATAAAACTCATGGCTCTGCCCAGATAGTCGCCGAAGCGGTCAACAACGGATACTGCCATTTCTTCACCCTCACGGGCCAGATCACAGATATCTTTGGAAGTGAAGCTGTCCATGCTGCGCAGGGCGGAGGGGGTACTGCACTCTGTCAGCATGATTTTTGCCATGCGCACGATGCCGTTGGCGGAGGCGTACTGCTCCAGACAACCGCATTTGCCGCAGTTGCAGGGGACAGTCTCTTCGGGGTTCACGGTCATGTGGCCCACTTCGCCGGCACCGCCGTTTTTGCCGGCCACGATCTTGCCGTCTACGACCACGCCGCCGCCGACGCCGGTGCCCAGCGTGAACATGACGGCACTGTCATAACCTTTGCCGCCGCCCTGCCACAACTCGCCGAGGGTGGCCACATTGGCGTCGTTCCCTGCGGCTACATTGGGGATGGCAGGCAGCAGTTCGTTCATGCGCTGCTTGACATTGAATACGCCCCAGCCCAGATTGATGCATTTGTGGACGGTGCTGTCGGAGTCCACGGGGCCGGGGACGCCTACCCCGATGCCTTCCACTTGTTCAGGGGCGATGTTCTTTTCAGTCAGTTTATCTTCAATGGAACGGGCAACATCCGGCAGCACTGCGCTGCCGCCATTTTCTGTACGGGTAGGAATCTCCCACTTATCCAGCAGGGTGCCGTCTGTGGTGAACAGACCCAGCTTTACGGTGGTGCCGCCGATGTCAACGCCAAATACAAATTCTTTCATGCTCTCATTCTCCCTTTCGATGGGTTGATACCGATATTTTAGAAGATTCGGAAAAGGATGTCAATGGCATAAAAAAGAGAGCCATTTCATCGAAATAGCTCTCTCGGCTGCTTTTATTTGCACAGCTCTTCTGCCAGAGCATCAATCTGTGCTCTGCTGTCATCGTTGAGGGCTGCGAGGATCCGTACATTGGTTTCAGTGAACTGCAGGTTTTTGCTGTTTTTCAGCATGTCGCCCATGATGCGGACAGCCTGCGGGGCCCAAGTGCCGTTTTCAATTATACCAACCGTGCGGTTCTGGAAATTGTGATCTGTCAGGTGGTGGATAAATTCCTTCATGAAGGGGAAAATATCGCCTGCATAGGTGGTGGTTGCCAGAACCAGCTTGCTGTAACGGAAGGCATCTGCAACAGCCTCTGCCATGTCGCAGCGGGCAAGGTCATGCACGACCACTGCAGGGGCACCCTTTTCACGGAGCTTCTGTGCCAGCAGTTCCACAGCGGTTTTGGTGTTGCCGTAGACAGAGGTGTAGGCGATCACGATGCCCTCATCTTCTGCACGGTAGGAAGACCAGATGTCGTAGAGGTTGATGTAGTGGCCGAGGTTTTCGGTCAGTACGGGACCATGGAGGGGGCAAATCATGGAAATATCCAGACCTGCAGCCTTCTTCAGCACATTCTGCACCTGCACGCCAAATTTGCCGACAATGCCGATGTAGTAGCGGCGGGCTTCATCTTCCCAGGGTTCCTCCACGTCCAGCGCGCCGAACTTGCCGAAGCCGTCAGCGGAGAACAGCACCTTGTCGTAAGAATCATAAGTCATGATGACTTCGGGCCAGTGCACCATGGGTGCGGTGACGAAGTGCAGGGTGTGCTTGCCCAGAGACAGGGTATCGCCGTCACCGACCACAATGCGGCGGTGGTTATAATCGGTGCCGAAGGAATTCTTCATCATGAGGAATGCCAGATTGGAAGCGACAACCACTGCATCGGGGTAGCGCTGCAGGAATACGTTGATGTTGGCGGAGTGGTCAGGCTCCATGTGCTGCACGATCAGATAGTCCGGCTTGCGGCCTGCCAGTTCTGCTTCCAGCTTGCCCAGCCATTCTTCACCAAAGCCGCCGTCCACAGAGTCCATGACGGCGATCTTCTCGTCCAGAATCACATAGGAATTGTAGGCAATGCCGTTGGGGATCACATACTGTCCTTCAAACAGGTCAGTCTGATGGTCGTTTACGCCGATGTATTTAATGTCGTTGGTGATGAACATAAGATTTCTCCTTTTCAAATTTCTCTATATATGTTTTGAATTGTGTTTAGTCCAGAATTCTGCCGTCAGTGGAAATGGTGACCACCTGCCAGGGCAGGAACTTGCCGCTGGCCTGAATGGCTCGTTTGGCGGCGTTTTCGATACCACCGCAGCAGGGTACCTCCATGCGGACGATGGTAACGCTCTTAATATCGTTGTTCGCGATGATTGCAGTGAGCTTCTCTGCATAGTCGCCCTCGTCCAGCTTCGGACAACTGATCAGGGTGATGCGGTTGCGAATGAATTCATTGTGGAAGTTGGCGTATGCGTATGCAGTGCAGTCGGCAGCAATCAGCAGGTTTGCACCGTCAAAATACGGGGCGTTTACAGGAACCAGTTTGATTTGTACAGGCCACTGCATCAGCTGGCTTTCCGGTTTTACAGCTTCGGAAACAGGCTTTGCTGTGCGGGTCATGGCCTTTGCTTGGGTGCCGGGACAGCCGCAGGGGAGCGTCATGCCGCGTTTTTGCATCTGTGCCTTGCGGACAGCTTCCTCATCGTAAGCGGGAGCTTCCCGTTCCTCAAAAGAAATGGCTTTCATGGGGCAGGCCGGGAGACAGTCGCCCAGACCGTCACAGTAGTCTTCCCGCAGCAGCTTTGCCTTGCCGTCCACCATACCGATGGCACCTTCGTGACAGGCTTCTGCGCATAGACCGCAGCCGTTGCATTTATCTTCATCAATGGTAATGATTCGTCTGATCATTTGGTCTCCTCCTATTCTGCTTTTGCAGTCAGGCTGTATTCCATATATCTGTATGTCTTGCCGCCTGTTTGTTTTCAGCGGCGAATGGATTTCTCCTTGACTTTGTGGCTTTATAATACTACACTGAACACAGGATGTATGTTGAATTTTCAACAAGGGGGAGAAAATTTGAAAGAATTTTATCCAATTTTACAAAGCTGCCCGCTGTTTGAAGGGATCCGGGGGGAGGACCTGCCGGGTTTGCTGGGCTGTCTGGGTGCCAAAATGATCTCGGCAAAGAAGGGACAGGTCATTTTTCGGGAGGGAGACGCTCCCACGTTTGTTGGCGTCCTTCTTACCGGCTCTGTGCAGCTGCTGCGGGAGGATTATTACGGCAATCGCAGCATCTTCACGCAAATCGGCCCCAAGCAGCTGTTTGGGGAATCCTATGCGTTTTCGGGGGCACAGGCTCTGCCGGTCAGCGTGGTAGCGGATGAGGACAGTCAGATCCTGCTGCTGGACGGCTTCCGTATCACAGCCCGCTGTTCCAAGGACTGTGAGTTTCACAATCGTGTTATTTTCAATCTCCTGCGTGTGGTGGCGACGAAAAATTTGGTACTGCACCAGAAGATACAGGTGACATCCAAGCGTACCACACGGGAAAAGCTGATGGCCTATCTGCTGCACCAGGCGAAGCTCCACGGCAGCAACAGCTTTACGATTCCCTATGACCGTCAGGCATTGGCGGATTATCTGGAGGTAGACCGCAGCGGTCTGTCCGCTGAGATCAGCAAGATGCGCAAAGAGGGGATCATCGAGTGCGATAAGAGCTTTTTCCGATTGCTGTAAATACACATAAGCAATAAAAGAGTATTGAAAAACACTTTGGCGTTCTTTGACAAGCTGAGGCGGGCGTGTGCTTTGTACATGCCCACCTATTTTTGCTGCAAGTTTTGATTGACAAC
>JAGBAT010000079.1 GCA_017938835.1 Oscillospiraceae bacterium
GCAGATAGCTGTCGCGGGTGGCGTAGAAGCTGGAAGCGGATTTGCCGCGGGAGGTATCGGGGAACAGTCCCTGACACAGGGAGTATTCGCCATCGGTGGTGGTGTTGGGGTAGGAATTGTAATAGTTATTGAAAACAATGCCCTCGTTTGCCAGCTTGTACAGGGTGGGAGTCAATACCGGATCAATCGCGCCGGTGGCAAAGCTCTCTGCGCACAGTACGATCAGGTTGTAGTCGCTGAGCATGCCGGTGTATTCGTTCTTATTGGTACCGGTCAGGCTTGCGCAGTAATCGTTGAGCGCAATGATGCGTTCTTTTTCGGTCAGTGTATTCAGTTCGTCGAAGTCGATCTCCAGAACGTTATATTCCACCTCTTCGTCCACTTCGGCAGGCACTTCTGCAACCAGACCGTTGCTGCCGTCATCGGTAGCGGTCAGTTCCAGACGGAATGCGGTGATCAAACCGAAGCGGTCTGCTACCTGATTGGTGGTGGCGTCGATGCTGTGATAGAAGTAATAGTTGGTGAAGGCACCGGTACCGCCGGTCAGCAGGCACAGCAGCATGGCGGCGTGCATGCCTGCGGCAACAACAGCCATACCCAAACGGTTATGACCGTTGGAGGGGGCAAACATCCATCCAACTTTCTTTTTCAGAACGATCAGCAGGATCACGGGAATGAACAGCGCCAGCAAGGGCAGGATATTTTCCTGCATGGTCACCAGAACTTCCTTCCAGAAAGAGGTGACTGCGTCGCCGCCGATGGAGATCATGGCCAGTGCATACAGCGTACCAAAGACAGCGTTGTACACGATCTGGGAGCCATACAGGATCACCAGAACCAAGGTCAGGATCAGGCTGACGGGGAAGTTTGCCTTTCTGGGCAGGAAGCTGGTCAGCAGGGTCAGCACCGCTGCCACAGATGCGCTGAAGCCCAGCACAAAGCCATAGCGTGCGGTAAAGTCTGTAAACACGATGGCGTGCAGCAGACTTTCCAGATATAAAATGGTGAAGAACCAGAATGCAAAGCTTGCCAATGTGACTTTTAAAGGGGTGCTTTCTTTCAGTTTGTTTTTGAAATTACTCAATGGAATGGCCTCCGGAAGAAAGATGCGTTATAACAGCGGTTGCCGGCGGAATCATGTGAACCTTTATAATGATGGTTCGTCTGAATCGGTGAAGCAGCTGCAATCTAAGATTATATACCGTTTATTTTCGGAAAACAATAGAAAAACACTTGAATTTTTTGTGGTTTTTATAGGGCTGAGGGAAAACACTCTTGAGAAATGGATGATAAAGTGGTATATTTATTCCAAGCCACTTATTGTGAAAATAAGAACAAGAGCTCTGAAATGAAGGAAGCGCGAATTGATGGAAACCACTCACCACTCCGGAAATAAATTTGTGCGGGCACTGCAGGTAACGCTGCGCGTTCTGCTGGTGTTCGTGACCACGGCGGCACTGCTTTGTGCAGCTGCCTATGGGGCGCTGTATATTTTAATAGAAGGCCCCTCTCCCGGAGCCAGTGAGATCACGGTGAACATCATCACCGAACAGGGTCTGGACTGGGTACTGCCGTATGTCACTGAAGGGGAGCCCGGTGTACCTTCCGGAACCGAATAAGGAGGCCCTATGAAGCAAGAGAAAAAGAAGCATGGCTTTATCAAGGGATTTCTTGTTTACATATTGTTGATGATCGCACTGATCGTCACCGGCTGGGTCGTGCTGTGGCGCTATCTGGAGCACTATGAAGCTGCACGGCCTGTTGTGGTCATGGAAAATTATATGACGCAGTCGCTGGAGACCGATGTGGATACAGCAATCACCGTTTATGCTGTGGAGCGGGAGACCTATTATCAAAGTGCGTCTGAAATTGCGGAATATCTTCGCGGGGAATTGGCCGGGCTGGAGTGGAACTATGAAAAAGATGAGGAGTTGTCCACTGAGGAAAACCCTGTCTTTGTACTGCGCTGCGATGAAGTGGCTCTTGGCCACGTGACCCTGACCCATACCGAAGACGAGGCACAGATGGGCATTGAACAATGGGAGAATCCTGCTGCGCAGTTTGATTTCGATCCGCTGGGCAAAGCTGTTTCTGTCATTGCGCCTTACGAATGTACCGTACTGGTAGATGGGGTACAGCTGGACGATGAATTCGTGACGGAAGCTCTGGGCTTGTACCCGCAGCTGGAGGAATACGAATTGCTGATCACTGATCCTTGCCACCTGTTGGTTTACACGCTGGAGCCGGTATTCACGGAGGTCGCTGTGGAATTCAGCGAGGGCTATACCGTTCTTTCCTGCGACGAAGAGGATGTGCATTATGCAGTGCCGGAATTTGACGGCGAAGAAGCAGAACAGCTGCTGACTTACTGTGAGAGCTTTGTGCAGGCGTATGTAGACTTCACAGCCAATAATAATGGTTTGTGGAATGTCCAACAGTACATGGTGGAGAATTGTGACCTGTTCGATGAAATGACACAGGCGACCGTAGGCTTGAACTGGGGCCACGGTGTGAATGCAGAGATCACCATGCTGGAGATCAAGGACTTTGTTTATTACGGAAATGCCATTACTTGCAATGCGGTGTATTCCATGACACGGGATGACGGTGATCGTACCGATCATATGCACATCCTGCTGGTGAACACCGAGGATGGTTGGAGAGTTATTCACAGAGAAATGTATGAGTGAGAGGGGGCTCATCCTTTCACGACTGAGGAACTGATATGAAAAATTATAAAACCGATGTAACCATCATTTTGCCGTCTCTGGACCCCGATGAAAAATTTCTGAATGTGGTCACGGGACTGGTAAGAGAAGGATTTGAGGATATCGTCATTGTCAATGACGGCAGTAAGGCAGAGAATCTGCCTTGGTTCGAGCGGGCAGCGGAAATGCCCGGCTGTACGGTTCTGACCCATGAAGTAAACAAAGGCAAGGGCAGAGCGCTAAAGACCGCGTTTGAATACGTCAATGAAAACCGCCCCCATTCTCAGGGCGTTGTTACCATTGACGGGGATGGCCAGCATTTGCTGGCAGATATTGTCAGCTGCGCCAGGGTCATGCTGGAGCATGAGGATAAGATCATTATGGGCTGCAGAGATTTCAATGCTCCGGGTATCCCTGCAAGAAGCCGTGGCGGCAATAAGTTCACGTCCGCACTGTTCCTGATCGGCTGTGGCATCCGCCTGTCTGATACTCAGACCGGTCTGCGCGCCATCCCCAAACAATATCTGGAGCACTTCTGTGGAGTTGAAGGTGAGCGTTTCGAGTACGAGACCAATATGCTGCTGGATATGAAGCGCGAGAACATCCCCTTTGAGGAAGTATCTATTACTACTGTGTATGAGGGAGACAACGAGGGTTCTCATTTCCGCCCTGTTGTGGACTCCATCAAGATCATGAAGCCCATCGTGAAATTCATGATGTCCTCTTTTGTCGGGTTCATGATCTCCTCCGGCACCTCCTTTGTTCTGGACCTCGGCATCTACTATCTGGCGCTGCGGCTGATCGGTGACGGTTCATACTCCATTCTGGCTGCCACCATCATTGCCCGCGTGATCTCTTCGTTCTATAATTTCAATATGAACCGCAAGATGGTGTTTGGCAGTACTGCGGACTATAAAAAGACCATGGTTCGATATTATCTCCTGTGCGTGGTGCAGCTGCTGACCTCTGCAGGGCTGGTCACACTCCTTAAGAGCTTTATCCCCGGCGGGGCCTTTGTTGCCACGGTGGTCAAGGCTTGCGTAGATACCTGCCTGTTCCTCATCAGCTACCAGATCCAGAAGCACTGGGTGTTTAAAAACGACTGATGTTAAAACGTGCAGCAGCACCCTGTTCCTCTGAAACAGGGTGCTGTTTTTGCAAAAAACGATTGACATTTGTCACGTGCAGGCGTATCATAAATACATCAATTTAAAGAGGTAAATTATGAAGTCCGTATCTTACGCATTTGCATATTCTTACTATTACTTTATGCAGAAAAAAGTAATAGCGAATTGTGCTGCATAAGTCGCGGAGTTCAGGAAATCAGACGATAACCGGCCGTACAGCATGATCGCTGTGCGGTTTTATTTATTTCGGGAGGAAATTACTATGATCGTTGTATTAAAGCAGGGCGCAAACGAGCAGCAAATTGAAAACCTGACCAGATGGTTCCGTGCCAAGGGTGTAGAACCCGATATTTCTCAGGGCACTGATGTGACCATCATGGGGCTGGTGGGGGATGTCAGCAAGATCGACACTGAGCTTATTGAAGCATTGGATATCGTCCAGTCCGTCAAGCGGGTATCCGAGCCCTTCAAGCAGGCAAACCGCAAGTTCCATCCTGACGACACCGTCATCACACTGGCAAACGGCACGAAGATCGGCGGCGGGAACTTTGTATATATGGCTGGCCCTTGCTCCGTGGAATCGGAAGAGCAGATCATTTACTGTGCACAGCGCGTGAAGGCTGCAGGTGCACAGGTCCTCCGCGGCGGTGCGTTCAAGCCCAGAACCTCCCCCTACTCCTTCCAGGGCATGGGTGAGGACGGCATCAAGCTGTTGTTGGAAGCAAAGAAAGAAACCGGTCTGCCTATCGTCACCGAACTAATGGCAGTACGTCATCTGGACATGTTTGCGGACGTGGATATCATTCAGGTCGGTGCACGAAATATGCAGAACTTCGATTTGTTGAAGGAATTGGGGCACTGCAATAAACCCATTCTGCTCAAGCGCGGTTTGGCCAACACCATTCAGGAATGGCTGATGAGTGCTGAGTACATTATGGCCGGCGGCAACCACAATGTCATCCTGTGTGAGCGCGGCATCCGCACCTTTGAGACCTACACCCGCAACACCCTGGATTTGTCTGCAGTACCGGCTGTGCACGAGTTGAGCCATCTGCCCATCATCGTTGACCCCAGCCACGCCACCGGTCTGAGCCGCATGGTGCCTACCATGGCTATGGGTGCTGCCGCCGTTGGTGCTGACGGCCTGATGATCGAAGTGCACAACGATCCTCCCCGTGCGAAATGCGATGGTGCCCAGTCTATTACTCCCGACCAGTTTGACCAGCTGACCGCAGGCGTTAACAGCCTGCTGGCAGCCATGAAAGGATGAGCCCTATGAGCGAACAGAAATTAACAGTCGGCGTGGTTGGTTTGGGCCTCATGGGGGGGAGTTTTGCAAAAGCTTACCACGAAGCGGGACATACCGTCTTGGCATTCAACCGCAGTCGTGATACACTGGAGATAGCCATGATGAACGGTGTGGTGGAGGACGAGCTGAACGAGCAGACCATTGGTCGGTGTGACCTGATCATCGTTGCCCTGTACCCACAGGCGACCATTGATTACCTGAAGAAGATGGCACCGTATATTGCTTCCCACACTGTGGTCATCGACACCTGCGGCGTCAAGCGTTTGGTCTGTGAGGCATGCTTCCCCATTGCAGAGGAGTACGGCTTCACTTTTGTAGGTGGGCATCCCATGGCAGGAACCCAGTTCTCCGGCTACAAATACAGCCGAGCCAGCATGTATAAGGATGCTGCTATGATCATCGTGCCTGCGCGATTCGACAGCATCGACTTCTTTGACGAAGTGAAATCTCTGCTGGCCCCCTGCAAGTTTGGCCGCATGACCATTACCACTGCGGAAAACCATGACCGCATGATCGCCTTTTCCTCCCAGATGGCGCACGTGGTGTCCAATGCCTTTGTAAAGAGCCCCTCTGCCAGAGAGCATAAGGGTTACTCTGCAGGCAGCTATAAAGATATGACCCGCGTTGCATGGCTGAATGAGACCATGTGGGCGGAACTGTTTCTGGAAAATAAAGACTATCTGCTGCAGGAGCTGGATGTGCTGATCGACAACCTGGGCCAGTACCGCGAGGCGTTGGTGCAGGAGGATGAGCCTGCCATGAAGGAACTCCTGAAAGAGGGCAGACTGATTAAAGAAGAGGTGGACAAGGTTGACTACCGTTCCCGTTAATGCATCCAAACAATATGAAATTGTCATCGGCACCGGTCTGATGGACAAGGCAGGGGAATACCTGCGGAGGGTCACCAAGGGTGATGCTGTCATGCTGGTCTGCGGCGACATCGTTGCCGGGCTTCATGCACCTCGTGTCCGCGCTGCGTTGGAGCAGGCGGGCTACCGTGTGGAACAGTTTGTGTATCCTCACGGGGAACAGAGCAAGACGCCCGAGACCTATTTTGCCCTGCTGAATGCACTGGCGGAATCCGGGCTGACCCGCAGCGATACCATCGTTGCGCTGGGCGGCGGCGTCACCGGTGATTTGGCAGGCTTTGCAGCGGCCACTTACCAGCGCGGCATCAGCTATGTCCAGATGCCCACCACGCTGCTGGCAGCAGTGGACTCCTCCGTAGGCGGCAAGACTGCGATTGATCTGCCTGCCGGCAAGAATCTGGCAGGTGCATTTTACCAGCCCTCTCTGGTACTGTGTGATCTGGATGCGCTGGCTACCCTGCCGGAAGATGTGTTCACAGACGGCTGTGCGGAAGTCATCAAATACGGTGTGATCTGGGACGCAGAGCTGTTTGATCTGCTGGGCAAGGGTATCAAAGACCAATTGGAAGAGGTCATCGCCCGCTGTGTGACCATCAAGGCAGAGATCGTCAACAAGGATGAGTTTGATAACGGCATCCGTGGCATCCTGAACTATGGGCACACTGTCGGTCATGCCATTGAAAAGTGTTCCCACTTTGGGGTGTCTCACGGCAGCGCGGTCGCCATGGGTATGGTCATTGTGGCAAAGGCTGCTGCTCTATCGGGCATCTGCGATGAGGGCGTATTTGACCGCGTACTGGCATTGGTGAAGCAGTACGGCTTACCCACCAAAACAGAGTATGAACCCAAAGCATTGCTGCAAGCAATGCTTTCCGATAAAAAGCGTGCGGGAGCCAAAATCTCTCTGATTATTCCGGAAAAGATCGGCGCCGTTCGCATTGAAAAAATGGGACTGGAAGACATGAACCGCTTCCTGCGCCCCGTACTGGAGGCTCAGACATGGATGTGATCATTGCGCCCACCAAACTGCATGGCACCATTACACCGCCGCCGTCCAAAAGTCAGGCTCACCGCCTGATCATTGCTGCGGCCCTGAGTGGTGGGGAAAGCGTCATTTCCAATGTGGCATTTTCACAAGATATTACGGCAACTCTAAACGCTATGGAGCAACTGGGTGCCAGGTGGGAACAGCTGACGGAAAACAGCATCCGTGTTTGCGGCATTGGCGGCGGTGCTCCTGTGTTAGGTGCTGACGGTCTGCCACATATCGACTGCGGCGAGAGCGGATCTACCCTCCGTTTTTTGATCCCTATTGCATTGGCGGTTGCCGGCGGCGGTGTGTTCACCGGCCGCGGTCGACTGATGGAACGTCCGCAGAAGCCCTACTTCGATTTGTTCGATGAAAAGGGAATTGCCTATACATTAGAAAATGGCGTCCTAACGGTGAAAGGAACGCTTATCAGCGGCACTTATGCTTTGCCGGGGAATGTGTCCAGTCAATTTTTCACCGGACTGCTGTATGCACTGTCCCTGCTGGAGGGGGACAGCGTCATTCAGGCTACCACCACACTGGAAAGCCGCAGCTATATTGATATGACGATTGACGCGCTGCGCAGCAGCGGTGTTGCAGTCACGGATGTGGCAGGGGATTATCCCGGCTTTGCTGTTCGTGGAGGTCAGTCCTATACAGCCAGCCACCGTGCAGTGGAGGCTGACTGGTCTCAGGCTGGCTTCTACTATGCGGCTCTGGGTGTGGGCAATGACATTGTTATTGAGGGCATGAACACCGCCTCCACACAGGGGGACAAGAAAATCGTGCCTTATCATGTGGAAATGCTGCTGAAGTCCGGAGAGGTGGAGCTGGACGTATCCGATTGCCCTGACCTTGTTCCGCCTTTGGCGGTGCAGGCAGCCCTGCGCGGCCAAGGTAATGTGACCCGAATTGTCAACGCAGCCCGTCTGCGTATCAAAGAATCCGACCGCCTGACCTCTGTCACCGCAGTGCTGAATGCACTGGGGGCAGAAATCGAGGAACTGGAAGACGGTCTTGTGATTCACGGCAAAGACAAACTGACCGGCGGCATTGCCGTCGATCCCTATAACGACCATCGCATCGCCATGATGGCAGCTGTGGCAGCCACCTGTTGCCGCCAACCCGTCACTGTTCGCGATGCGCAGTGTGTCAAAAAGTCCTACCCCGACTTTTGGGAAGACTATGAAGCTCTGGGCGGAATCATCCGGAGGGAGGAAACTGTATGATCGACTACACAATTTTTGGCGAATCCCATGGCAAGGCGATCGGCGTTGTTATCACTGGCCTGCCTTCGGGCCTGCCGCTGGATATGGATGCGGTGGCCGCTGAAATGGCCCGCCGTGCCCCCGGACAGGACAAGACCTCCACGCCCCGCAAGGAAAAGGATGCGGTGGAGCTCCTATCCGGTCTGTTTGAAGGAAAAACCACAGGGACCCCTTTGTGCGGTGTCATTTACAATACGGACACCCGCAGTAAGGACTATTCCAAGCTGAAAGATATGCCCCGTCCCGGTCATGCGGACTACACCGCTTCCGTACGGTACGGTGGTTTCAGCGACTACCGCGGGGGCGGACACTTTTCCGGCCGTTTGACTGCGCCTCTGGTGTTTGCCGGTGCGGTGGCAAAGCAGCTGCTGGCACAGCAAGGCATTGCTGTGGAGACTCGTATTTCTGTGCTGGGTGGTGTGGAGGATCCCACCGCCGAACAAATTGACGCGATCATTCTGGCAGCCAAGGCTGATTGTGACAGTGTCGGCGGTGCAGTCAGCTGCACCGTCAGCGGCATACCTGCGGGCTTTGGTGCTCCCGATCTGGGAGAGAATGCAGAGGGCATTTTTGCAAAGCACCTGTTTGCGGTGCCTGGGGTCAAGGGCATTGAATTTGGTGCCGGATTCGGGTTCGCCTCTATGCGGGGCAGTCAGGGCAATGACCCATTCTGCATGGCGGATGGCAAGGTGCAGACCGTTACCAACCATGCCGGCGGCATCAACGGCGGCATTACCAATGGTATGCCTGTGACGTTCCGCGTGGCCATGCGCCCCACGCCGTCGATCGCGAAGCAGCAGCAGACAGTCAGCCTGTCCGGCGGCACGAATGAAGTGCTCGTGGTCGAAGGCCGCCATGATCCCTGCATCGTGAAACGTGCATTGCCCGTCATTGAGGCAGCGGCGGCTCTTGCAGTTTGCGAACTGATGAATATTTGATTGGAGAAAGAGCTATGAAGGACATAACCGAACTCAGAGCAGAAATCGACGCGGTCGACAGTCAGATCATTGAGCTGTTCCGTCAGCGTATGGAAATTTCCGAGGGAGTCGCAGAATACAAGCAGTCTGTTGGGAAGGCTATTTACGACCCTGAGCGGGAACGCCAGAAGCTGGTGAAGATTGGAAAAGAGGCTGGTCCGGAACTGCGTACCGGTGCTATTATGCTGTTCTCTACGCTGTTTGAGCTCAGCAGTGCCCATCAGCTGAAGAAGATGAACAAGCATACCGACCTGACCGACCGTGTGGCCTATGCCGTGGAAAACGGGCCCAAGCGTTTCCCTGAATACCCCTCCGTTGCCTGTCAGGGTGTAGCGGGCGCCTATTCCCAGATCGCCTGCACCAAGCTGTTCCGTGTGCCGGACATCAGCTATTTCCCCTCCTTTGAAGATGTATTCAATGCCATTGAAAATGGCCTGTGTGAATATGGCGTACTGCCGGTTGAAAACAGCACCGCGGGTATCGTCAATAAAATCTACGATCTGCTGGTGCAGCATAACTGCTACATCGTTCGCAGTGTGCGTCTAAAGGTAGATCACTGTCTGCTGACCAAACCCGGTACCCGTCTGGAGGATATTAGAGAAATATTCTCTCATGAGCAGGCCATCAACCAGTGCGCGGGCTTCTTAAAGAGTCTGCCTGGCGTGAAAGTCACTGTCAAACCCAACACCGCTATGGCAGCCAAAATGGTAGCGCGCTCTGAACGAAACGACGTTGCCGCCCTTTCCTCTCAGGCCTGCGCGCAGCTGTACGGACTGGAGTGCCTGAAGACAAGTGTGCAGGACAAAGGCAACAATTACACCAGATTCATCTGTATTTCCAAGGATCTTGAGATATTCCCCGGTGCCGACCGCACCAGTATCATGTGTGTCGTGCCGCACCGCCCCGGCGCTCTGGTAAAGGTGCTTAGCCGCTTCTCTGCATTGGGACTGAATCTGCAGAAGCTGGAGAGCCGCCCGCTTCCGGACAGTGATTTCAACTTCATGATGTTCATGGACTTTGATGCGCCGATGTACTCCGAGGAACTGATACAGGTTCTTGCGGAATTAGAAGGCATGTGCGAGAAGTTCCAGTATCTTGGCAGCTATCACGAAGTGGTGTAAAAGGAGGAAACAACTATGATGGAATATGGTTTGCTGGGTGAGCATCTGGGACACAGCTTTTCTCCCCAGATCCACAAAATGATCGGTGGTTATGACTATGGCCTGTTTGAGCGGGATCCCGACACCTTGGATGATTTCTTTGCCAATGGTACCTTCAAGGCCATCAATGTCACCATTCCTTATAAGAAGGCGGTTATCCCCTACTGCAAGACCCTATCTCCTCAGGCAGCGGAGATCGGCAGCGTGAATACCATTCGCCGCATGCCTGACGGCAGCTATTTCGGGGACAACACGGACTACTATGGATTCACCTATATGGTGAAGCATTCCGGTGTGTCCGTAGAGGGCAAGAAGTGCATCGTCTTTGGCGATGGCGGCGTTGCACCCACTGTCCGCACGGCGCTGCGGGACATGGGGGCAGGCGAGGTCATTACTGTCTCCCGCAAGGGGGAAAATAACTTCTCCAATCTGGACCGCCATTATGATGCGGCTGTCCTTGTCAACGCTACTCCCGTGGGCACCTACCCCAATAACGGTGTGTCCGTCACCGAATTGGCTCCCTTCACCAAACTGGAAGCAGCGTATGATCTGGTGTACAACCCTGCGGTCACGGAGTTCCTCCGTCAGGCAGCGGAACTGGGAGCGGTGGCTGTCAACGGTCTCGGTATGCTGGTGGCGCAGGCCAAGCGAGCAGTAGAGATTTTCCTGGATACGGAGGTTTCCGACAACATCATCGAAGAAGTGCGCAAAAAGATCGCATTCCAAAATATGAACATTGCCCTCATCGGCATGGCCGGCAGCGGGAAGACCACCACTGGTAAGGCGCTGGCAGAAAAGCTGGGCCGTGAGTTTGTCGACTGCGACGACCTGATCCCCGTTTACGCAGGTAAATCCATTCAGGATATTTTTGCCGAGGACGGAGAAGAGGTGTTCCGCCAGATCGAAACAGCGGTGCTGTCTGATGTGTGCAAGAAGGGCGGATTGGTCATTGCCACTGGTGGGGGTGTGGTCACCAGACCCGAAAATCTGCCCCTGCTGCGCCAGAATAGCGTGACCGTTCTCCTGCACCGTCCTGTGGAGGATCTGCCCAGTGACGGACGTCCCCTGTCTCAGAAGCACGGCGTTTCTGCCCTGTATGAAAAGCGCAAGCCCTTGTATGAAGCCTGGGGAGAGCACCGCATCGAGTGTAACGGGGTAGAAGAGAGCGTACAGCAGATACTGGAGGCATTGGGCGTATGAAAATCTTAGTCATCAATGGCCCCAACATCAACATGCTGGGCATTCGTGAACCGGCCATTTATGGCAGCACTACATTCCAAGGCCTTTGTGAGTATCTGGAAGAGACCGCAGCAAAGCTGGGTGTGGAACTGGAACATTACCAGTCCAACCACGAGGGGGATATTGTCACCAAGATCCAGCAGGCCTACGGTGTATTTGACGGCATCGTCATCAATCCGGCAGCCTATACCCACACCTCTGTAGCGATTCTGGATGCGCTGAAGTCTGTGGCCATTCCTGCTGTGGAAGTACATATCTCCGACCCCATGGAGCGGGAGGAGTTCCGTCATATTTCCTATGCGGGCCTGTACTGCGAAAAGACCATCCGCGGTCATGGCATTCCCGGTTACGGCGAAGCCATGGAATATCTGGCTGAAATATACGGGAAATAAAGTTGCTTATGAGAAAACCGCACCCTGAAAAAATGCAGGATGCGGTTTTCCACATATTAGCTGGCTCAAAGTGGTCCTATATCAATATGGAATTAGGAGTAATCAGTCACCGGTAACGTTCATATCATATGTATAGGCGCTTTCCTGTTCGACACCGTTTTCTTGCAGAAACCTGTCCTTGGTGCTACAATACTCCTATCGAAACCCTTCCGGAGGACAGGCATGCGAAAGTCTCTCAAAAACAGCATATTGTTACTGCTTGTGTGCTTACTGCTGAGCCTGTGGGGCTGTAGAAGCAATGCTGCTCCGGAAGCGACGCCCACGCCTTCGATTGAAGCGACGCCGACACCGGAACCTACCCCGGTTCCCTTGAACGAAGCACTGCCCCTGCAGCTGGCAGCAGAGCTTACCGATGGGGATCATTCCACATGGGCAGTGACCTTTGAAGGCAGCGGTGTGATTCTGGAGTCTACCGAGCGGAAGATCGGTTCGGTATATCTGGAGTGGGAGAGCATTCCCGGCCAGTGGAAGCTGACTGCTGATGGACAAACCATACTCTGCGGTCAGAATGGATACCTCCACGAGTATGTGGAGCTGGATGCCCCTGCCAATTACATAGTCATTGAGACTCCTGTGCCCCTGTGCGATGTATATGCCTTTGAACCGGGTTCCGAAATTCCCGATTGGGTGCAGATCTGGCATCCTGCGCTGGAAAAGGCGGATCTGCTGCTGATGCCTACCCATGCCGATGACGAACATATTTTCTTTGGCGGCATGATGCCTTACTATGCGGGCGAGAAGGGGTATAAGGTGCAGGTAGTGTATCTGACCAGTCACCATTGGAACAATCCCGTGCGTTCCCATGAATTGCTGGACGGCCTGTGGACTGCCGGTATCCGCAATTATCCTGTAATTGGCAATTTCAACGACCGCTATGCGGACAGTCTGGAAGTGGCACTGGAGCGCTTTGATAAAACAGAAATTCTGAAATTTCAGGTTGAGATGCTGCGGCGCTTCCAGCCCAGCGTTGTCATTGGTCATGATTTGAACGGGGAGTATGGACATGGTGTTCATATCCTGAATGCGATCAGTCTGACTGAGGCGGTGACGCTGGCGGCAGATGCCACTGTGTTTACGGACTCTGCAAACAAGTATGGCGTATGGGATACCCCGAAACTGTATCTGCATTTGTACCCCGAAAATGAGATTATCATGGACTGGTCGGTACCTTTGACCGCCTTCGGTGGGACCACGGCGTTGGATGTTGCGCGGGCGGGATTTGCCTGTCATGAAAGCCAGCAGGGCTACTTCTATGTATACGGCGAGGGCGACGCTTACGATAGCCGCCGCTTCGGACTGTACCGCAGCACCGTGGGCCCCGATGTGCAGGGCGGTGATGTGTTTGAAAATATTACGAGTTTCTATTAAAAGCATCCGAGATGTTACAAACATCTCGGATGCTTTTTAATTCTCCATATGCTTTCCTAAAAACAACGCAACTGTCTGAGCCAGCTTCTTCTCTACATCAGTAGTCGCCTTCTGTCCGCTCTGTCCCAGAAACAGTACTCCGCCGAGGATATCCCCCTCAGAAAGAATGGGAGCAGCAATTTCCACTTGATAGTCACTGTCATTCCCGATGGGGGCGATACCCGGAGCATCGATGGGTGCAGAATACAGGGTGCGGGCATTCAAGGTCAGCTCCAATTCTTTGCTGATGGGCTTTTCCGCAATGGTGCGGTGTCCGTTGCCCGCAGCGGTGACGATGGCATCCCGGTCACAGATGGCTACCAGCTGCCCGGTCGTCTTGTTCAGTGCATGACAGATTTGACCTGCGAAGTCTCCCAGTTCACCCATGGGGGAGTACTTTTTGAAGATGACAGCACCGTCCCGGTCAGTAAAGATCTCCAAAGGGTCACTTTCTTTGATGTGTAAGGTGCGGCGAATTTCCTTGGGGATGACCACTCGGCCCAAATCATCAATTCGTCTCACAATGCCTGTTGCTTTCATATATCAATGCTCCTCATGTTTGAAATCGTACTCCTATTATCTGTCAAACAAGGGGAATTATACTGTGAGAATTTAAATTGAAATTTCATAATAAAAACCGCCGGTATGGTCAAACCATACCGGCGGTTCCCGCTATTCTGTGCTGCCAAAAGGAGATGCTGGCCTTTTGACAGTGGGTGGCAATTGAATTACAGGCCTGCATCCATAGCTTCTGCGCGGGCGATCAGCTTCTGTACAAATTCATCGTTCCATACACCTGCAAAGTGCAGCAGGTCGATGACGGAGAAGCGGTTGCGCATCAGGTGGCAATTGGTGATTGCCCAAGTTGCGGTCTTGGCATCGACGGGGTAGTTCAGAGTACTGTAACGGGTGGGTGCATTTGCCTTGTGCATGCATTCTGCAACATATTCAGGCTTCTTCAGCCAGCCGGAGACCTGTGCCTTGAATTCGTCGAAGTTTTCCAGGAACTTTACAAAGTTTTCCTTATTTGCGTGCCATTTGGTCAGCTTCTTCTGGTAGTCGCTCCAGCATTCGTTTGCTGCGGAACCGTTTTCATCCAGCCAGCTGAATGCAGCTTTGACCTTGGGTTCCATTTCTTCCAGGGTGGGGTAGCACTTTTCAATATCAACGGACTTGGGATCGAATTCGTTTACCAGGTAGTCCCAGATGATTTCAGACATGAGTCCGGAAACAGCTACCTGTGTGCCGTGATAGCAGATACCGGTCTTACGGACACCGGATGCCATGTCCACCAGATGGCTCATAACATGTTCGGAGCCGGAGGCGGGGGAGCTTTCACCGGCCAGACCCATGGACAGACCGCTCAGAGTCAGAACGTTTGCCAGATCCTTGATGACTTGGGGGTCATTTGCAGCCAGCTTTTCGGAGTTTTCCAGCAGTTTATCGCACTGGGAGCGGATCATGTCAGAAGGAGCAACATGGAAGTTGCCGCCCATACCCAGGGTGGAGGACAGATACCAGTCCACGGGAGCAGTCCAGGTAGCGATCAGGTCGCCGTAGCCGGAAACATTCATTTCTGCGGGAGCTGCGGAAACGATATCAAGGTCGATGACCAGAACATCGGGGTAGCGAGAGTGCAGAGTGCGCTTAACGCCGCTGAGCAGCATAACGGAAGCGTCATCGGAGAATGCATTTACGGACAGTGCGGTTTCAACAACGATCAGAGGCAGGGGAGTTTCCATGCCGGAGTTGTGAACGGAATACTTACACATATCGCAGATGGTGCCGCCGCCGATACCGATCAGAATGTCCTTGCCGGGGAGGCGTTCCATGATCAAAGCTGCGTTTTCGGGAGTGCAGTGAACATGGCCGCCGGGTTCGTCGATGACCAGCCATTCAACGTTGTAAGCTTCCTTCAGCTTGGCGTTGATCTTTTCCTTGATGTTATTGCCGTGGATGTCCACGATCAAAGTGGGGCCGGTGACCATTAGAACATTGGTGCCGGAGGTCAGACCCTTAACGGTTTCGATAATGTTGTCAGCTGCGCCTGCTTCAATGATAATATCCTTCATTGCAATATCGTGCAGCTTTTCAGCATTTTCCTGCAGAGAAAGAATCTCGCGCAGTTCGGTCAGATTTGCAGCATTTGCTTCAGGCAAACGATTCGGCATAATAATCTCTCCTTATCTGTCAGAGTTTAATGACAGCCTGCCAAACGGAACTTTGGCAGGCTGTAGATTTTGGTCTGGAATTACTTAGCAGCCATGTAGTCAACAACAGCCTTCAGGTTATCGCGGAAGGAACCGTCCTTGACAAAGTTCTTGGTGAACAGAGCGGAGCCCATGGTGAAGGTAGCGGGGCCGATATCGAACATGATGTCGATGCGGTTGTAGTTGCTGATGGAGCCTGCAATGCAGATTTCAGCGTCAACTGCTGCGCAGAATTCGCGAGCCAGCTTTTCGCCGTCAACAACATGACGGTAAGCCAGAATATCGAAGCCCTTGATGCCCTTAGCCATCAGTTCGTGAGCGTTCGCAATGATTTCTTCATTGGTGCCTTCCAGAATAGAGGGGCTGCCGGAAACCTTGCCTACGAAGGGCATGTACTTAACGCCAGCTTCGTTCAGCAGCTTGTGAACGGATTCATAGTAGATGGTGCCGCACAGAACATCAAAGCCGCAGTCGATAGCGGTCTGAGCGCCGTCCAGGCAGGAAGCTTCATCATAGGTAACAACTTCCAGATAGGTGGTCTTGCCGGCAGCCTTCATAGCGGAAGCAACCTGCTTCATCTGATCCTTGGGCAGACCAACGTTCTTGAAGCCCCACAGCTTAACGTCCAGATCCTTGCATTCTTCAAAGATTTCCAGAGCGTTGGGGACGGTAACGTCGTTGTGGGTCAGCATGATGATAATTTCGGGTCTCATAATTCATTCTCCTCTTCTTGATTCGTGTTTAGATTATTTTTATAAGTAATTACTAAATTAGTCAAAATCCAGCACTCTCTTCATGCGGATGAGGGTGTTGCGATTGCGGATAGCAGCAGAAATGGGCATCATCTCGTCAGTCAGAGCAGGATCAATGCCGATGTGCTCAGGCAGGTACTTTGCGCCGCAGCCCTTGTACAGAGCTTCCAGTTCGTCCACAGGGGGGATGGTAGCGATCAGTTCGCGGATCTCATCCCAGTGGTCAACGATGTTCTGAGAATCAAAGGTACCCAGTACGTCGTTTTCATTTTCCTTCATAATACCGCCGGCCAGACGTTCGCCGAACTTTTCCAGTACCCATTCTTCGGTCAGAGGCTCAAACTTCTTAGCTTTGGGAGTCATGGCAGCCAGCTTGTGGTATTCCTTAGCGCACTGGAAGGTACCAACGCCGACACATTCGCCGTGGATGCCTTCTGCCTTTTCAAATCTGGGAGGATGCATTTCTACCAGATGAGCCATCAGGTGTTCTGCACCGGAAGCAGCTCTGGAGTGGTTGAGCAGCTGCATGGTCAGGCCGGATTCCATCTGAGCCATGGTCATGGCTTCGTGGTCGGCAACGCCGGTTGCAGCGTACTTGTCAGCAGCACCGCGCATCAGGCTCAGTGCGTGTTCAGCCAGTTCGCATACCATGGGGCAGAAGTATTCGCCGGTGACCAGAGTGGAGATCTTCCAGTCAACAATAGAGATGTACTTAGAGAGGATGTCGTTGATACCGCTGGCGACCAGACGAGCAGGGGCACCCTTGATGATGTCCAGGTCAGCAACAACCAGTTCAGGAGCCTTCAGAGGAATGGACTTCTTCTGGCCGTCAATAACGATGGAGCAGATGTTGGCAGTGAAGCCGTCGGAGCTTGCCAGAGTGGGAATCGCAACGAAGGGGATGCCCAGCTGGTAAGCGGGGTAGCGGCCGAAGTCCATGATGGTGCCGGCGCCGAAAGCGACGATGACTTCGGGATTGTCCAGGTCCTTCATCATTTCTTCGATGCGGCCCTTTTCAGACATGAGGCCTTCAGCGGGGAGGATGATTTCCTGATCAGCCTTGACGTGCTTGCCTTCAGTGAGCTTGTAAATGTTGGTGTCATACACAACGGTGCGCTTGCCGGTCAGGCCCAGCTCGGTCATGTATTCTTCGAACTTGTCCAGAGCGCCGTAGTCAACAACGACCTTACGGGTTTCCAGAGTATGTTCTCTGCCGCAGACGCA
>JAGBAT010000080.1 GCA_017938835.1 Oscillospiraceae bacterium
CCTTTAATGCTACCCATGCACTCAATATTGCAATCAATGATCTGGTCAATCCGGGGGATAAAGTGGTGGTGTCAGGGTATGAGCACAACTCTGTGATGCGTCCACTGTATCAGCTTGGTGCGGATGTACGTGTTGTATCGTCACCGCTGTTCGTGCAGGATGCGATGCTGGAAGGCTTTGCCGCGGCACTGCCGGGAGCAAAAGCTGCGGTGTGTACGGCCATGTCGAATGTATTTGGGTATATCACACCCATTGATGAGATCGCGGGGCTATGCCGCAGACATGGAGTACCGCTGATCGTGGATGCGTCGCAGATGGCGGGATGCGGGGCGCTGGATTTTCAGCGGTTGGATGCTGCCTATATGGCCATGCCGGGGCATAAGGGGCTGCTTGGGCCGCAGGGCACAGGCGTTTTGCTATGCAGAGATGTGCCGATCCCGCTGATGGCAGGTGGAACAGGATCAGACAGCAGGAACCGGATGATGCCCGAGTATCTTCCGGACAGACTGGAAGCGGGGACGCACAACATTCCCGGGATTGCCGGACTGCTGGCGGGCGTGAACTATGTGCGCAGCCGCGGCGTGAAGAAAATTGCTGCCCACGAACATAAGCTGATGGGCACTTTTTCCAATCAGCTGTCGTCAATAAAAAATATGCAGGTATTTTCTTCACGGAATGCTGCAGTGCAGGGAGGGGTATTGTCTGTGCGTCATCCCGGCATTGACTGTGAAGCATTGGCACAGGAGCTTGGAAAGGCTGGGGTAGCAGTGCGCAGCGGACTTCATTGTGCGCCGGATGCCCATGCCACAGCCGGAACTGCTGACACAGGGACTGTGCGTTTCAGTTTCTCTCCGTTTAACACTTTGAATGAAGTGATGACAGCAGCAGAAGTAACAAAACGATGTGTGAACCGTTTGAAAATTTGAACAGATTGCGTTTGCAATTTCGTGAATTTTGTATTATAATACTACACTATATAAGTATGCCGTGTGCATTTGACTGCACACGGCAGTGAATCCGTTTTTCGGGGACTGGCTATGGAACATATTATCAGTTTCTTCACAACGATATATAATCATTTGCAGCTTTTGCGAATCGCCGATATTCTGGATATTGGTATTGTTGCGTATATCATCTATAAAATTGCGATGTTTGTACGCAGGACCCATGCGTTCCGCCTTGCTCAAGGCGTGGTCGTTTTGCTGGTGACGCTGCTGATTTCTGAAATCTTCGATCTGACTATGATCCGGTATTTTATTACCAAGAGTCTGGAACTTGGTATGATCGCAGTGGTGATCCTGTTTCAGCCGGAACTGAGAAGACTGCTGGAGCGTATCGGCAGCAGCAATCTGGTTCGGAAGCTTTCCGGCAATGTATCTGTGGACAAAGGTGTGGATAATGCCATTACTCAGACAACACTGGCATTCAAGGTGATGTCTGAATCCAAAACCGGTGCGCTGATGGTGTTTGAGCGTCATTCCAGTATGGCAGAGTATACCCATACCGGAACGATCATAAATGCGGAGATCTCAAGCGATTTGATTCGAAATATTTTCTTTGAACCGGCACCTCTCCATGATGGTGCAGTAATCGTCCGTGAAGGTAAAATTGCAGCGGCGGGCTGTATGCTTCCGTTGTCCAATAATAATACCCTCAGCCATGATTTGGGTATGCGTCACAGAGCAGCGATCGGCATCAGTGAACACAGTGATGCTGTGGTTGCGGTCGTTTCGGAGGAAACCGGCGCCATCTCCGTAGCGATCAACGGTATGATGAAACGTCATCTGGATGTGGAGACCTTTGAGAAGATCCTGCGCTCCGAGCTGATTCAGGAAACAGAGGACACAGTCAACGCTGCGGATAAATTTGCAAATTTCCTCAGCACTTTAAAGGTGAAAAAACATGACGAAAGAGACTCTTAAAAAACTATATGACAGCAAGTATTTCTGGATCGCACTGTCTGTGCTGACTTCCATTATGCTGTGGGTCTATATTACCACCACCGAAGAGTCCGTTCAGCAGAACACATACAGCAATATTCCCGTGGTGTTCAGCGGTGAGGCCAGCATGCGCGAAAACCGGGGTCTGATCATCAGCGAAGTGGACACCACTTCCGTGCGTGTAAAGATCACAGGCAACCGCCGTATTCTGGGGAAGTTCAATGCCAGCGATCTGCAGGCTGTCATTGATGTCAGCACCGTAACATCAGCGAACAAAAACAGTTGGAATTATCAGATCGTATTCCCGAGCGGCGTGGACTCCAGCGGATTTAGTATTGAATATTTCCCGGAGATCATTAACTTTACGGTAGAGAAGGAAGCCTCCAAACAGGTTGAAGTACGCGGTACCTTTAATGGCAATGCGGCAGATGGCTACATTGCAAACAGCGATACCATGACCTTTGATCCTGCTGTGATCACGGTGTTCGGAACGGAAAGCGAGCTTGAAAAAATTGACCACGTTGCAGTTGTCATCAGCGGCGAGAATGTCAAGTCTACCTTCACGGAAAATCTGCCCTATACCTTTATGGATGAATCCGGCAATGAGCTGAAGCTGTCTCACGTGACAGCAGGAACGGAAACCATTGCTACGACGCTGACTGTAAACACCATTAAGGAAGTTGCATTGGCATTGGATATCATTCCCGGCGGTGGTGCTACGGAGGCAAACTGTACGATTGATATTGACCCGAAGAAGGTTACTTTGTCCGGCGGTGCGGATGAACTGGAATCCATGGAAAAGCTGATCATCGGTTCTATCGATTTGTCCGATTATGCTGAAGATGTTGAATTTACACTTCCGCTGCAGCTGTCCGAAGGTGTGCAGTGCCTTACGGGTGAGACGGAGGTGAAGGTCAGTGTGAAGTTTAATAATCTGGCGACAAAGGAATTTGAAACTTCGGATCTTCGCTACAACAACCTGAAAGATGGCTGCTATGCAACGCTCATTACGAAGAAGCTGAAAGTAGTGATTCGCGCTCCGGAAGAAACGCTGGAGAAGATCTCTGCCAAGGACATTCGAGTGGTTGCGGATCTGGCGGACTACACTTCTTCCAGCGGTACGGTAAAGGTGCCCGCCAAAATCTATATTGATGGCGTGACCGGTGCCGGTGCTGTTGGAGATTACACATTGACCATCAATTTGACAGGCTCGTAAATATTTGAAAGGATAAAGAATCATGACTCAGGATGCAGTTGTAATTAAATCATTTGAAAACGGACTTGCAGAAGTTTTGGTGGCCCGCGGTACATCCTGCGGTGAGCACTGCGGATCCTGCAGCGTCTGTAAATATGTAGGTGAAATTCACACCTATGCAAAAAACAAGATCCATGCAGCTGCCGGTGACAAGGTGGTTATTGAATCCAAGACCAGCGAAGTACTCGGCGCAGCATTTATGATCTATATTATTCCGATGGTTGCAATGCTGGTGGCCTATCTGGCTGCAGCAGGCATGGGGTTTGGCGAGAATGTTGCGGTTCCTGCTGCCTTTATTGCGTTTGCGATTTTTGTTGGTATTGTCACTATATACCAGCGCGCAAGAGCAAAGAAAAAGGAAATCGAACTGGTGATCGTCAGCTACCGTCTTGATGAGGATGAGGACTGATTATGGTTAAGAGTATGACCGGTTACGGCAACGCAAAGGGCGTTGCAGAAGGACTGGAACTGAGCATTGAACTCAAGAGCGTCAACAACCGTTTCTTGGATACGTCGGTACGCATGCCCAGAACCTATCTGTTTGCGGAGGAAGCAGTCAAGGCTGCGGTGGGACGCCATATCACCAGAGGTAAGGTGGATGTATTTGTCACCATTGATTCCTCAAAGGCTGACGATGTGGTGGTCAAGGTCAATGAGCCTCTTCTGAAGGGATATCTGGAAGCAATTCGTCAGACGGCTAAGACGTACGACCTGGCGAATGATGCAACTGCAATGTCGGTTTGCCGTTTCCCTGATGTGCTTTCTGTGGAAAAGAAGGAAGTGGATCAGGAGGCAATGGCAGCTGCGATCGAGGCTGTGCTGGAACAGGCACTGCAGGAATATGATGCCATGCGCGCCAAGGAAGGCGAGAAGCTTCACGATGACATTGCCTCCCGCATTGCCAACATCGAGCGTATGGTCACCATGGTGGAGCAGGAATCTCCCAAGACCGTGGCAGATTATAAGGCTCGTCTGGAACAGAAGATGCGTGAAGTTTTGGAAAATACAAGCGTTGATGAAGCCCGTATCCTGACCGAGGCTGCAATTTTTGCAGACAAGGTTGCTGTGGATGAAGAAACCGTTCGACTGCGCAGCCACATTGCACAGATGAACGAACTGATTGAAAGCAATGTGCCTGTGGGCAGAAAGCTGGACTTCCTGGTGCA
>JAGBAT010000081.1 GCA_017938835.1 Oscillospiraceae bacterium
CTTTGCCGGCCACATCAGCCACCGCGAAACCGTAACGAATCATGATAAACAGATGCACAACAATGGCATCTTCTACCATCTCTACGCGCACACCCTTGCCGGTCATCTTCTTACCGGCCATAAAGTCCGGCAGATTAGCGCTGAGCAAACCGCCTACGCCCTCTGTTTCCAAAGCGGCGGAAGTAGCAATAGATGCCACTACGTCTTCGGAAATCTGGATCATTCCCATCGTTTCCTGATGGATCAGGTATTCTTTGTTATCAGCCATGGTCAGAAAGTCTCCTAACTCTTATCATTTGTATGAAATCATAGTTAGTATAACATTTCCCCCAGCAAAATACAACTGTTAATTTGCCTCCATGATTTTTACCTGATCGGCGGTATAATTGGTTTCATTTAATACAATATCCGTGATTCGGGCCACATCAGTAGTATCCAGGCCGTCCGCATCGGCCACCACCACACTGACGCTGTCATCACCCATGAAAGTAATGCAGTCACGATATCCCTTGGCGGTCACCAGATTTTCGATCTGCGCCTCCGCTACCGTGTAAGCTGCCAATACCTGCAGCGCTTCCGAGGCTTCGTTCAACACGCTCTGATCAGCATTTTCATCCATTTCTGCTTCTTGCAACATGCTGATGGCATTGTCTCGAGCCTGCTTGCGGCTGAGTCGAGCCGTGGCAAAGTAGTCGTCAGGGGCAGCAGCTTCCCGGACAGCATTCTCCTCTTCTCCACTAACCAGTGTAGACTGTCCCAAAATCTTCGGGTCCTGCGTCTGGTCAGTATACCGCCAGTTGAGATAGATCGCAGCCCCAACGAACACCAATACCGTCAACACCACAGCTCTCTTTTTCCATACCTGTTTCATTTTCTGCTCCTCCTTTATGAACTCCACTTCACCACGGTGATCCGATCACTGCTTAAGCCTGTCAGCGAGGCCACCGCTTCTGTCACCGCCAGTTTTACCGCCGCTTTGTCCGCACCCTGACAAACCACCACCGCACCCTGATACGTCGGATATGTCTGACGCGTGACCACCACGTCCTCATAACTGCTGCCGCGCTTGAGCGTGACAGTTTCCCGTCGGCTCTCCATTTCGCCGCTTCCATGCGACCCTTCCACATCTTCTGCCAGCTGCAGCTGCGGCCCATTTTTCAGTGTCAGCATGACCTTCAGCTTTCCCGCGCCTTCGATCTTTCCCAGAATTTCCTCCATCTTTTCTTCCGTGGCCTCCAGGGAAAATGTCTGCTGCTGTTCCGCCATCTCAACAGTTTCCTGCTTTTTTTCGCCGGGCAGCAGCATCAAGAAGAGTCCCAACAGCAGGATCAACACGGCAATGCGATATTTCTGCCATAGCGCGGTACACTTCTCCGCTATATTCTTCACTCATCCCACCCCCAAGTCTGTCGCTCCGGCGCGATATCCAGTTCGCTGTCCAACCACGTCGACAGTTCTTCATTTCGCGCCGAAGTGAGTTTAACACTATGCGGATACGGTATTCCATCGCGCACTACTGTGTCCACCTGAACGCGGCACTCTAATCCCAGTTCCTTCGCTTTCGCTGATATATATGCACCTGTTTCTTTTTGTATGATATCTTCCATTTGCAGCTGATTCTCCCGGCGGTATTCTTCGATCTGCTGGTTGATTTCCTGATGATAGTCTTCGTATTTCCATTCCGTCTGTCGGGGCAGCAGCGCCAGGATCGGCTGCACAACAACCAACAGCAGCATAAGCCCTCCACCGGTTCGGACAGCCGCTCCGGCAGCGTTCTTTGGAACTATCGTTTCCAATATTGCCCAAACCAGCGCTGCAGCAATTATGGCCAAAAGCCACTTTCGTAACTCCTCCATTACAACGTCACCACCGTCACCGACAAAATGAGGGAAAGAAGCAGCAGCATTGCGCATGCCCCTGTCATTCCCAGAATCAATCCGAAAGCGCCGCCCAGCCCCTCAATCAACCCGGTCAATCGGGACGGACCAAGCACACCGGCCAATATTGCCGCCAATTTATAAAACAGATATTGTATCGCAAGTTCAAGGAAAGGAATCAGACATACCGCAAGAACAGACAGCATCCCAATTACTCCCACTGCATTTTTCAACACTTCGGCGCCGGCCAATACTGTCCCGGCTGCGTCAGAAATGATCCCGCCCACCACCGGCACCGCCCCCATGGCCGTGCGGGCAACCTGCAGGCTGATCCGATCTGCTGATGCGGTCATAGCCCCGATTAGCGTCAAATATCCGGTATAAAGAGCCAGCATCCCTGTAAGTATCCACGTGCTCAGCCCGGACAGCATCTTAGCCACCTTGCTTAGGCTTTCCTGCGAAAACATCGCAGTTGCTGCTGACGCAATCACCTGAAAATAAACCAATGGAACCAGCAATTTGTGGATAACGGTGATCATCAAATCGGCAAAAACGACACCGGCTACATGTCGAAATCCCGCACTGACTGCCCCTCCGCTTGCCGCCACAGCAGCCGACAGCACCGGAAGTATGGTTTTGGACAATGCATGAAGTGAGTCGATGGTTTCCACACTCTGCCCCATCAGCCACTCCACATCACCAACGGTGATCAGTGTAATGGCCAATGCGCCCGCCAGAGATATTGCCCGCACATACGCTTTTTCTCCTGTTGTTCTGAAACACGCTTCTGCCAGCGCGCACAACAGAACTACAGCCAGCAAAGAGACAACTCCCTTCAGCGGCTTTTTGAGGGCGGATTCCAGTTCCTCAACTAAGGCGGCCCACAGATTTTCCAGGCCTTCCAGCAGCAATTCGTGCGGTAAGCTCTGCTCATCCAGTTCTTCAAGCAGCACCTCCGCCTGAGGTGGAAGGTCTTCTATCACCTGTCCGGGAAGTGATGCTGCCTGTGCCGATTCCCAAAGCAAAAAAAATACAGCAATTACCGCGAGCCATCTTTTTCTTTTCATAATGAATTCAACAGTTCCCACGCCGCTTTGAACAACGGCAGAATTGCGATCAGGGCACATAGTGTCCCTGTCGTCTCAACAAGCACTGCCAGGGCATTTTGAGAAGCGTCCCGACACAGTTCTGCACCCAAGTGGCTGATCAACGCAATGGGGAGCGCCTTGATCAGCGGAGTGACCCAGGTTACGGATAGTCCGGTTTGCTCCCAAAAGCCATGTACCATCTCCATAACCTCTTCTACTCTCTCCGTCAAAGACAGTATCGCCAGGATCAACACCGCGACCGTTAAAAGAACAGCCAATTCCGGATTGCTTTTCTTTAATACCAACGACAGCAATGCTACCGTAAGGCAGACCGCCAACAGCTTGACAACAATATCTATCATAAGGAAAACAGAGATTTGATCAGTTCAAACAGTTCACTGATCTTTTGTACGAGTATCATCAGCACGACCACAAGACCAGCCAGGGTAGTCATCATTGCCTGTTCCTCCCGGCCGCTGCGAATCAGCACCTGGTTGAGCACCGCCACCACGATCCCGACAGCGGCAATTTTGAAAATCAGATCAACTTCCATCGTTTACCCTCAAATCAGCATGATCACAATTACGCCGGCAATGCAGCTTCCCAGCGTCAAGCAAAGCCGCTCATTTTGTTTTTGCTGTGCACGGCGGCATGCCGCAAGTTCACGCAGCTGGTTTGCCGCGAGATTCAGTCCGCCCGTGATACGCGACTCATCTCCCGAGAGTTCAACACTGTTTAAAATGTTTGCCGCCTCCACAGGCTGAACCGCTGAAAAAGTTTGATTCCACGCATATTGTAAAGTATGATCACTGTGCATCATATTAGTCAGTTGCTGAAACAGAGCACCGCAATGCGTCCTGTTTTTCTGGTAATGAGCAGCCTGAAGAATAGGCTCCTTTTTCATTCGGATCATCGCGCTCATATGCTCCAGTGCGATTGTCAGCTCTTCCAACCGACAGAGTTCTTCACGACGCTGAAGAATCCAGTTTCTGCAGCTCAAAAAAAAGCCCGTTATCAGCAGCAGGGCACCTGGTAATTTCATCATTTACTGACACGATATTTCCTCTGGCCGGCCTCTGTTGTGATAGAGATAACCCGTTTGAACACATTCCGACTCAGCAGTTCCTTAAATAACGGCTTTTCCTGAAGGTCTTCCTTTCCGTTTGCATGGGCTGTTGCCAACAGGCTTACACCGCAGTTTGCCGCCGCAGATATCGCCTCAAGATCCTCTGCAACCGTGATCTCGTCCACGGCCAGGATCTGTGGGTTCGCGCTTCGTAAAAGCATTGGCATTGCCAACGCTTTTGGGCAGCCCTCCAGGATATCGGTGTGATTGCCCACGTCCAGCTGCGCGACGCCTTCATACATAGCGGCAATCTCTCCGCGCTCATCTGCCACACCAACACGTCTTGCCGGAAATCCTTCCGTTCCATCCGACAGCAGACGAATCAAGTCCCGCAGCAATGTTGTCTTTCCTTGTCCCGGAGGTGATAGGATCAGCGTGCTGCAAAAGCTTCCTTCTTCCCACAGCTGCGGCAGTAAGGGTATAGCCAGTCCCCTTTTTTCCCGGCCGATACGGATGACTGCTGACGAAAAATCCTTTAAATTGGTATTCCTTCCATCACGGAACACTGCCGTTCCACAAAAGCCGATCCGAAAACCACCGCGGGCCGATAAAAATCCCTGACTCAGCATATCGCATGCGGTATAACGGGAATATTCGGTCACCGTGTCACAAAGCTGTTCAATGTCACTCTGTGTCACCGTTTGCCGGGCAAAATCCTCATTCAATGGTATTTCGCCCTCCGGCAGCAAAAGAGTCATCGTTTTTCCCGTTCGCAAGCGAAATTCCTCTGCAGTCTGCTTCTTTTCCTCGGAGATGTATCGAGCAGCCTGCCTCCATCGCACAGGCAGCAGGGACGCTGCCTGCTCATAGCGGGCGATGGCGTATACATCGTTCATGGTATTGCTCCTCTCGTTGGTGATACTCCATCCATATGGTGACTTGTCCGGAAATATGCGCAAAAAAACACCCCTCATCCAAATGAGGGGTGTTTTTATTTCTTCTATACCTGGCCGTACAGCGCACCCAGAATGCCGGTATACAGCTGTTCAGGGTTTTTCTTGAACCGCTCGGCCAGATCTCTGGCCATCTCCTCCGTTGCCACCATCAGTTCCAGAGACATCACGCTATCTACATCGTCGCGCAGCAGCAGTTCCACGGTAAATGTTCCGTTATCGCGGGGGGAAACGCGGCTTTGAAC
>JAGBAT010000082.1 GCA_017938835.1 Oscillospiraceae bacterium
CATATGCTAACGTTGCTAACCAGGGCAATATAACCATCACCATTCCCGCAAATACTACCATTAAAGGTACCTTCTGGATTCAGCAGGTTGAAGGAACCCATGTCATCCTTGAAGGCGCGGATCGTGATACCAGCATAATCAATGGCCGCCTTCGAATCGCCGGTAATGCGAGATACACTAGTCCCGAAACCGTTACCATCAAAAACCTGACCTTCGATGGAACCGGTATTGCCTCTAATGCTGAAACTAAGCATCCCGATGGCACTGTCTGTACCGGTGATTGTGTGAGAGACGCTGCCTATCTTGTTGGCCAGTATTGCATAGCTGAACAAATCCGCTACCCCCACAATGTAACGATTTCGAATTGTACCTTCCGCAACAGCAATGGAATGCAGGGTATCAAATTCAGGCAGGGATACAACATCAAGGTCGAAGACTGCAAAGCTGAAAATATGTTCGGTTTGTTCTGGAGTACCGGTGGTCAGAATGACCTTGTCATTGATGGCGCACAGGTCAGCGACGACTGCACGGAAGGCATAACTGTCATCAACACTGCCGACATCACGGTAGAGAATTCCAATATCGCCTCTAAAAATTTCAGCATTCGTGTCACCCTGAATAATAACCCCACGGATCTGAAGATCGAAAACAATATTCTCAATGCCAAAACCCCCATCGTTCTTCGCGGTACTTCCACCAGCAATCAAAACAAGCTTACCGCAACGGGCAACCATTATCCCAGCCTGACGGAAGAAGAAAAGAACCAGGTTGTCACCTTTGATCAAAAAGACGGAACAACACCCGACATGATCAATGGTGAAGAAACCGCCATTAACACCGATACCTACAAAAACTCTTTCGCAGAGCTCGTTGTTCCTACGGATCCTTCTTCCTCTCCCACCGCTCCTTCTATGCCCAAGACCGGCGATAACAGCCAGCTCGCTCTGTGGGTGCTGCTGCTGGGCGCATCCTTCGTGGGTATGATGATTCTGCAGCGCAGGCGCGCGCACAACTGAGGTTTTACAGCGCGCCTGCGGCCTGAAGCCGCAGCGGTCCACCTTAAAGTAGGTGCAGTTTTGCAGCACGGACAGCACTTCCCGCAGAGCGTCGGCGCTCTCGTCGCCCATCTCTACCTGAATGTATTCAGCCCGTTCCTGATACAGGTCAAGGATCTGACCGTAAAATTCAAACTGGTAGTTATACGTATATTCGGGGTGGGCTTCCAGCAGCAGTTTCACATCCGACACACCCAGCTTTGCGGTGCCGTCCTCTGCCATAAGGTTGATGGATGCCATGTCAGGCAGCCATTCCAGTGCTTCCAGCAGAGCGGGGATCTGGTCAGCTTCCATAAAGGACAGGTCCAGCTCGGTGGTGTGGGGGTCATAGAAGGTACCCAGCACTTCAATGTCATAGGTGACCTCCACTTCGGGGTGGGCGGCCTTGTATTCCTCAATGGCGGTATAGCAGGTACTGCCGGTCAGGTCAGCAGATACCAGATTGGGGTAATCCTCCAGCTGGAGGATGTCCTCTTCCGTGACGACTACGGTGACGGATTCGGTCTTGTAGTTTTCGTATAATGTTTGCAGACCGCAGCCGCTGAGTGTGAATGTCAGCGTCAATGCGGCAAGGATCGTGATCAATGTTCTGTTCATAACGAACCTCCGGTTGGTTTCATTGTGAGGGTATCGTACCACACTGTTGTCGAAAAAACAAGAATGGCGTCGAAATGGACTCCACATCTTAAACGCACAGTGGCCCACTTCTTTATGAAGTGGGCCACTGTGACTGTGGAAAGCCCTTCGGGGGGGCCGCCAAACAGCCTGTGTTACAGTCTTGTTTTGGTGTAGTATCTGCCGTTGTAGAAATACTTGTCGTCGTAGTCGAAGATCTCCCGCATATCGGCGTAGTACTTATAGAAAGTATAGCCCTGATCGCTGTAACGCCAACCGTAACCATAGGGCTGAGTGCCGTACCAGACGCGCAGGCAGTCATCATGAGCGGCGGCGAACGCTTCCCGTTCGGATTGGGTCAGATTCTTCATGCTCAAAGCCACAAAGCGTTCCAGAGGTACGTTGTCCAAATCGCTCAGTTCGCTGACGCTGGTGATGGAGATGTTCAGATACTTCAGACCGGTACAGCCGGCCAGCGGGGAAACATCCTTCAGATAGCTGCAGAATACCAGCTCCAGCCACTCCAGCTCCTTGCAGTTTTTCATTGCACTCACATCGCTGACGGCAGTGCCGGAAAGAATGACGATCTTTGCCTTGGGCATGTATTCAAAGAAGCTGATGTCGCTGAGGTATTCATTGTGCCCCAGATCAATATATTTGGCTTCGGTACAGTATTTTAGTTCGCCCACGTGCTCGTTCATCAGACCGTTGGTCAGGCGCAGCATTTCTTCGTCAGTCATGCAGGTGTACTTGCCAAACCAGATGCGCCAGTGGATCTGCAGGTCGGGATATTCGGTGCGCATCTTTGCCATGGCATCGCTGGTGGTGCCGCAGTTATCCAGACGGACTTTCTGCAGAGCGGGCATCAGTGTCATGGCTTCCTTAATTTCGGACAGCCCCTCGTCGCCGATATAAGTGTCTGTGAACTCGATGACGGTATCGGAGGTGCTGACGGTGGTACCGAACAGGTCAAAGGTGTAGTGACAGGGGACACCGTCCAGTGTGTCCTGCATGGTTTTCACATCGTCCAGTGTCAGGCTGCAGGTGCCGTCTTCCTTCATCAGCTCTACGTAGGCCAGATCAGGGAAGTGCTTCAGCAAAGGCACAACTTCAGAGACCTGAGAAGTCTGCATTTCAGACAGATTGATGCTGATGGTTTCCAGTCCGTACTCCTTGCCCAGCACATTCACAGTGTACGTTACATTCACGTCGGGGTGAGCCTGTACGTATTCCAGAATCTCGGCATAGCAGGTGCTGCCGGTCAGATCCAGTCGCTCCAGATCAGGGTAGTTGGTATCCATCTGTGCCATGTCTTCGGCGGTGGCCACCATAGTCAGGCGGGTCACCGGACGGTCGGGGTCGGCTTCATAAATCAGATAGTCGTTGATATCAACGAACTTCGGCATGCAGCCGGTGAGACACAGCAAAAGCGCGGTTATGATCAAAACAAGGGGGAAGAAGGATCTCTTCTCAGTCATGCCCATAAACCTCCATTTTCATTTTATCTATCTGAATATGCTATCATATTCTGTCGAAAATTGCAAGATAGGCTTAGGTGACTACGGCGGTCTGCTTCGCGGGGCTGAAGCTGAAATACCATGCGATCATGCACACGGGGACAGCGGCCAGAATATCCAGTACGGAATGCTGCTTGAGAAAGACTGTCGATACGCTGATGAGCATTGCGGTGATGAAAAATCCAATCTTCCAGCGGGCTTGCCGGAAGCATGGACACTGCCACGCAGTGCCCATGACAGCCAATGATCCGATCACATGCAGGGAGGGGCAGACGTTGGTGCTGGTGTCGAAGGCATAGAACGCTGCCATGAAGCGGGTCAGGAGGTTGTCCCGCGGAAAGGTCACGGGGCGCAGCTCCTGACAGTTGGGGAATACATAATATATAATCGTGGCGAGGCCGTAGGAGATGATGATAAAGCGCATGAGCTTTTTGAAGTTTTCTACATCATAAAAGAAGGTATAGATATGAATACCGGCAAGGAATACGAACCACCACAGGTAGGGGAGAACGAAAATTTCCAGAAAGGGGATGCAGTCATCCAGCGGGCAGTAGATGGGGGTGTAGTTTTCCACGTCGCGAAGCTGTTCCGCATAGTAAAACAGCCAGCCAAATATCGGCCAGAACAGCAGCAGTTTCACATGGCGGAACGCAGGGGAATTGATGTTGTGCAGTCGCAGCAGCCGATAGTCGACGGCAGGAGCGGGAAGTTTCATGGGGAGCTCTCCTTTTCGAAGTTATTTGTATGACGGTATAAAAAGGATTATGTTTCGTCAAAATTACCTTAATTTTACAAAATCAAAGATTACGAAAACAGTCGAAAACGGTTTAAGAGTTTCTTAAATTCAAACTGTGGAAGTGTGCCATATATGAACAAATGTAACTTGCCGAAGAATGATGTATATAGTATAATAGAAACAGAAAGAATAGATAGAAAGGTGGTGCGGAAATGAAGCGGACGATTGTTGAGTTGGTGCTGGACTGTCTGGTCGGTACCGGAATTTTGTTTGTGATCAGCGTTCTGTTCAGTGGCATGATGCTGTATTCTGTTCAGACGCTTGCGGCTGCTTTCGGAGCGTGTTTTGTGATGGTGCTGGTTGTGGAACTGCTGTTTCATCTGCACCGCATACACTGGGATCCGGAACAGTATGACGATCGCTGAAGACTGAAACAATGATACAGATTTGAGTCTGTCAAAATACTCCTACGGAGCATTTTGACAGAGACGTCCCCGCTAACGCGATGGACTTGCAGCAGGCTGATATGTATTTTTCGCCACACACATGTCGCGACAAAAAATGGATTGCATCTTATTTCGTACTTGCGGGCGAAACTCTGCGAGGCGTTTTTTTGACAAGCTGAGATGGGAAGTTTTGGAATACAAAACTTCCCATTTTTTGTTGATACCGACCATTTGAGGAATATTTTCCGGAAAACAAATCCGCTTAAAATGAATGAAAACATACAAATCAGACCAAAAGTGTTGGTTTGTCGACAATAAACAAAAACCTGTTTCTGCAATGGTACATTGTTACAAAATCCACAAAGTGAACAAAAAACAGATTGACATTTTCTGTACAAGCTCTTATGATGAACTCATGAATTCGGCTGCAGGAGAGGCCTGCAGTACAAAAATATTGAAAGACGAAAGGAAGTTACGCATGAAAGTTTTTAACAACCCTCTGTCTCAGAAGTTTGCTGAGTATCCTCAGTTCGGTGTCCTGAAGGGCGTTAAGGTATTCGTTACCGCTACCAACATCGCAGGTCCCTTCGCAGGTTCTCTGATGGCTGAAATGGGCGCACAGGTCCTGAGAGCAGAAGCTCCCAACATCGCCTGCACCACCCGCGGCACCACCTCCTGCGCACAGCTGCACAGAAACGAATACTCCATCACCCTGAACACCGCTACCAAGCGCGGTCAGGAACTGTTCAAGAAGGCAATCGCATGGGCAGACATTTGGATCGAAGCTGGTCGTCCCGGCGGCTATGACAAGCGCGGTCTGTCTGACGATGTTTGCTGGGAAATCAACCCCAAGCTGTCCATCGTTCACGTTTCCGGCTATGGTCAGTTCGGCCCCTACAAGAACAAGGCTTCTTACGACGTATCCGGTCAGGCAATGGGCGGCTACATGTACATGAACGGCGTATCTCCCACCTCCGGTCCTCTGAAGGTCAACCCCTACCTGTCTGACTATGTCACCGCTTACAACGCATGTATCTGCGCTCTGGCTGGTCACATCCACGCTCTGAAGTGGGGCGAAGGCGACTCCGCTGACGTTGCTCAGTACGACAACATGTTCCGTCTGCTGGACAACTACCCCTCCGTATGGTTCAACAAGGAAATGCCCAAGAACGGCGAGCCTGTTAAGATCCGTACCGGCAACAAGCACGATATGTCCGCTTGCTTCTCCTTCTATGACACCGCTGACGGCGGCGCTATCTTCGTAGCAATCGTAGGTCAGGGCCCCGTAGAACGCGGCTTCCCCATCATCGGTATGGGCAAGGTCGGCGAAGGCGACATTCCTCCCAAGTGCACCGGCTTCCCCCTGTTCGATCCTCGCGGCGCAAAGGCAGAAAAGCTGCTTGAAGAATTCTGCGCACAGCGCACCGCTAAGGAACTGGAAGAAATCTTCGAAGCTGCAGGCATCCCCTGCCAGAGAGCTTACACTCCTCAGGACATCTACGAAGATCCTCAGTTCGAAGCTCGCGAAAATATCGTAGAATGGGAAGACCAGGTATTCGGTCCCATGAAGGGCATCGGTATCACCAACATCTTCAAGAAGAACCCCTCCGACATCGTTTGTGCTGCTCCTCTGTTCGGCGAACACAACCGCGAAGTCTTTGCAATGTGGGGCCTGTCCGAAGAAGAAATCGACGATATGTACGCAAAGGGCGAAGCTGCTCAGTGGTCTCCCGCTGATACCGCTCGCAACAAGATGCTGAAGGAATGGGGTTACTTCTGGGATCCCGACCGTCAGTGCGCACGCATCGGCCTGTAATCAACTCAAATTCTGAGTTTTTTGCACAATCCAATCAAAAACTGCACATGGGCACTGTGGAAGGTGCCCATGTGCGAAAAATAAATAAGAAATCATCATAAATCAAGGAAGAAAAGAAATCATAGGAAAGGAAGTATTTCATTATGGGACGTCTTGATGGAAAAATTTGTCTGGTAACCGCTTGCACCAGAGGTATCGGCCGCGCAATTGCTGACCTGTTTATTGATGAAGGCGCTACCGTTTGGTATGCAGTTCGTAACCTGGTCACCGGTCAGGCAGCTGTTGACGCAGCAAATGCACGCTGCGGCGAAGAAAGAGCAAAGCTGGTTTACTTTGAAGCTCACGAACCCGAAACCCACAGAAGCATGATCAACAAGTGCCTGGAAGTAGAAGGCAGACTGGATGTTCTGGTCAACAACTTCGGCGAATCCAACCCCCGCAAGGACCTGGATATTATGCGCTGCACTTGGAATGAATTTGAAAAGACCGTTTGCTGCGACCTGTCCACCGTATTCAACGCTTGCCAGGAAGCTCTGAACAAGGCTATGATCCCCCAGCAGTCCGGCTCCATCATCAACATTGGCTCCGTTGCAGCAGTTTGCCCCGACAAGACTCAGGTCGGCTACGGCGTTGCAAAGCAGGGCATCAACCACCTGACCAAGCAGATGGCTCGTCAGGTTGCTCACGCAGGCGTTCGCGTGAACGTTCTGAACCCTGGCATCATTGCTACCGAAGCAGTTGCACAGCACCTGACTCCCGAAACTCAGGCTCGCTACACCACCAACTGCATGATCAAGCGTCTGGGCGATCCCATCGACATCGCTTACATGGCTCTGTACCTGGCTTCCGACGAATCCAAGTACGTCACCAGCCACGTTATGAACGTATCCGGCGGCTGGCTGTAATCGGGACTGAAATTTGAAAGTCATTCAAGAAGTATAACTTCCACCTTTCAATATTATCCTTTAAAAAGGCATCGGTACTTCGGTACCGGTGTCTTTTTACATTCAAACAAATGCCGGAGGCGTATGTTTGAGCATTTCCCGATGAAAGCGATGAAAGGGCAGTCCGCTGCAGCGCACGCCAGGAGGGGGCTGTTCTTTTTCATGTTGTCAATCGGCGGCGGATTGTGGTATCATAACAGTAATTCAATACCAAGGAGAGAGACGGATGAAAGTATTGGTAAGTGCGTGTCTGTTCGGCGAGAACTGCAAATACGACGGCGGCAATAACCAGGATCTGAAGATCATCAATACCCTGCTGGCAGAGGGCATTGACCCGGTGGTCATCTGCCCCGAAGTGGCAGGCGGTCTGCCCATTCCCAGAACCCCTGCGGAGCTGCAGGGAGACAAGGTCATCAATCAGGACGGGGAGGACGTCACCGAGCAGTTCATGGCCGGTGCCCGTGCTGCTGTGGAGCTGGCAAAAAAGCATGGCTGCAAGGCGGCAGTGCTGAAGGCAAACAGCCCCTCCTGCGGCTGCGGCAAGATCTATGACGGCACCTTCTCCGGCAAACTGGTGGATGGCTACGGCGTCACCGCCCGTCTGCTGCGGAAGAGCGGCGTCGTTGTTTACACGGAAGAGACCTATAAGAAAATGCTGATCGACTTTATGTTCGAGGACTAAAAATACAGGCGGCCTGTAAAAGGCTGCCTGTATTTTTGTATAGGGATCATATCCGCCCCTGCTTATTCCTCGTATAATTCGTCGAAGAGAATGTCCAGATTCTCGTCGGAGTATTCGATCTCGCTTGAATACATTCTTGCCAGTTCATGCAGCGGCTCACCCGTTGCGGCCTGCAGCCACTGCAGCATGGTCACACTGAGTACCGCAAATTTCAGCTTGCTGCTAATATCACCGTCGATCAGCGCGGCGGGGAGGTGGCGGTAAATGAAATATACCAGCAGCTGCTCCCACGCAGTCTCCTGTTCCGGAGAAACGGTCGCCGTAAAGTCGGACTTCAGTGCCGTGAGCAGCTCTGTCCAGTGTTCGTCCAGCCGTTCCAGCTCCAGATAAAATTCCGCCCACTTGGACGGAGTCTGTTCCGGCAGTACGAAACCGTAGAAATCGGAGAGATTGTCTATGCGCTCGGCCACGGTGAACGCTCTGTCCTGCACGATGGCCATGGCGTTGTCGCGGACGGAAGAGAGATACCATTCCTCGTCATCGGGAGCATCGTCCCCCCCATCCTCTGCCAGCGTGATGAGCATGACGGGGTCAGGCTTAGTCAGTATCAGCTCCGCAGCGGCTTCGCAGCACAGGCCAAGGCCCATTTCCGTATGGTCGGAAAATTCATTGCGGAATCGGGGATGGTCAGCGCAGATCTGGCACAGACTGTCTTCTCCCAGTTCTGTGATCAAGTCACACAGGCCGCTTTCATTCAGAAACGGGCAACGCTCCCCCTCTGCCAGCCGGAAGTGGGGGGCGTCGCCGCTGCGGTCAATCTCATCCTGCAGCCGCTGCCCCAGTGCGCCGTCTATGGCGGCATAACGGGCAAGGCTGTTTTCGTCAATATCAATTTCCCAGCCAATGCAGCAGCTGTGCTTGCAGCGGTCTGCAATACATTGGAACCGGGGATAATAATCGGGTACGATCAGTTTCATAGTGTATCACCGCGTCCATTATACCTGTGCGGCTGCGGTTTTACAATCCTCTTTCAGGGTCACCACAGACATGAGCTTCCCGAAGCTCAGAATGAAGTTGAAAATTTCGTTGAAGTAGATGACAAGGATGAACCCGGCCACGGCAAATTTCGGTATCAAAATCCAGGTCAGCGCCACACTAATGGCGGACTCCGCGATGTTGATGCCCATGCTCCATAGCTGCTGCCCCAGACCTTTCAGACAGCCATCCACGATGATGTCCAGAAAGATCACCGGAACGATGGGAACAAAAATGCGGATATATTCTGCCACCTGTGGAGTCTGGTAAACGGTCACCGCCAGCCAGTCGGCCAGCAGGAACAGACCCGCCGCCACGGCTGCGGAGTAGCCCATGGCAATGGTGAGCATTTTGGCGCAGACACGGTCAATGCGCTTGGTTTGACAGCGCACCTGCATTTCCGTCAGGTCAGGGATCAGCAGTTGGGCCACCACCTGCAGAATACAGGTGGGAAAATAGATGATGGTCAGGGTCATGCCGTGGACGATGCCGTAGGCTGACAGGGCCTGTGTGGCGGTGAGGCCTGCCTTGCGCAAGCCGGAGGGGATCAGCATATGCTGTAAGGTAGAAAGTCCGCTGCGGGCATAGGCTGAGACCGCCAGCGGCAGAGAGATGGACAGCATCCGCGGCACCAGACGGTGGGATACCTCCCCGGTGCGGGGGTGGGTGCAGATGTCCCGAAAGTACAGAGCTGCCATCATCAGGCAGCCTGCGGCCTCGGACAGTGTCCCTGCCAGCGTGATGCAGGCGCAGTTTTTTTCAATGTCACTTTCCGGTACGGCGGAGAGAAAATATACGGTCAGACCAACGCACAGCAGCTGCTGGAGCAGTTGACAGACGGTGGGTTTGCCGATGCGGCTGCAGGCGGTGAAGTAGCCGTTGAATACGCTTGAGAGTGCAAAGAAGGGCATTTCCAATGCCAGGATCCGCAGGGGCAGCACTGTGCGTCCATCCTCGATCCACAGGAAACCGATGACCTCTGCATTGCGGTATAAAATCGCTCCTGCCGCCACACCGAAGAACATGGCGTATACACTGCAGCGGGTGACGGCGGCACGGGCACCGACCGTGCTGTCGCGGCCCAGCTGCTCGGACACCAGCCGCATGGAACCGAAGCCGATACCGCTGATGGCAAAGGTCATGGCCAGACCGCCTGCGGAGGCCATGAGCTGATACAGGCCGATCCCTGCCGAGCCGATGCGTCCTGCCAGCCACACCTGAAAGGCACAGCCGATGCAGCGCATGAGCAGGCTGGATACCGTCAGCAGTGCGGTGTTGTAAATGAATCTGGTACGTTTTTTCATAGACTTGCCCTCCAACGGTACAAGTGTATGTGCCCGGACAGGCAAAACTGCATAAAAGGGTTGAAAAAAAGAAGAAAACAGGTTATTCTACTGATACTGACCAATGCCGTCAGTTTGTATTATTTTGAATGAAGGAATTGATCCCATGTCTGCAATCAATTTGAACGATATTGCAAAGACCTTGCTGTCTGAAGCAGAAGGCAAGCAGAACCGCTTCCTGCCTCCCGACCGGGTCATGCTGAAGAAAATCATTCAGGATGTCCGCACGCTGCTGCTGCCGGAATATTTCCTGTGCGGTGATGACATTGCAGAGCCTTACACGGCTTTGATGTACACCACCTACCACAACCTGAAGCAGCAGATCAAGATCGCGTTCACTTATTTCGGTCAGTCCGACGAGAATGCTGCGGAGATCTGCAATGCGTTCTTTGCAAGGCTGCCTGAACTGCAGCGGCTGCTGCGTCTGGATGTGATCGCCGGCTTTGAAGGCGACCCCGCCGCTAAGAGCTACGGTGAAGTGGCCCTGACCTATCCCGGTTTCCATGCGATCTCTACTTTCCGCATGGCTCATGAGCTGTATGTGCTGGGCGTGCCTTATTTGCCCCGCATGATGACCGAATATGCCCACACCAAGACCGGTATCGACATCAATCCCGGCGCTACCATCGGTGAGAGCTTCTTCATCGACCACGGCACCGGCATTGTCATCGGCGAGACCACCGAGATCGGCAACAACGTCAAGGTTTATCAGGGCGTCACACTGGGCGCACTGTCCACCAGAGGCGGCCAGCGTCTGGCCAACAAGAAGCGCCATCCCACTGTGGAGGACAACGTTACCATTTATGCTGGTGCCACCGTACTGGGCGGCGAGACCGTGCTGGGCGAAGGCTGCACCATCGGCGGCTGCACCTTCATCACCGAGTCCGTGCCTGCGCACACCACGTATATCAAGTAAAACAGGAAAATCAGACTGTAGACAAAGCTTCGCAGAATTTCGTCCGCAAGGACGAAACAAAGTCATATTGACTTTGTCGACGATTTAAAATCCCCCGACGATCGTCGGGGGATTTTTGCGTATGAAGCGACTGCGGCAGGGGAAATGACATAATGGACTGTCCGGAGGCCGGTCCCTACGAATGGTGCGGAGAAAAAGACAGTATGCCCTTGACCATCGACACATCCTTAGTTGAACGTATCTCCGGCCTTTTCCAACAGCTTCAGCACATGACGCTTCAGCTTGGGGTGCTGCTCCAGTTCCGGGTCTGTCTCCATGAGCTTGTTGGCCTCCTCCTGCGCTGTGACCAGTACGTTCATGTCGGCACCGAGATCGGCAATGTGGGTCTCGGGCAGACCGTGCTGACGGTTGCCGAAGAAGTCACCGGGGCCGCGGAGCCGTAAATCCTCTTCGCTGATGGCAAAGCCGTCGGAGGTTTTGACCATGATCTTCAGCCGTTCCCGACTGACCTCGTTGGTGCTGTCGGAGACCAGAACGCACCAGCTCTTGTGTTCCCCGCGCCCGATTCTGCCACGAAGCTGATGGAGCTGGCTGAGACCGAAGCGGTCGGCGTTTTCGATGATCATCAGGTTGGCGTTGGGAATGTCTACGCCAACTTCCACCACAGTGGTGGCCACCAGAATGTCAATGTCGCCGCTGACGAAGGCGGACATGACGGCATCTTTCTGCTTCTCCTTCAGACGTCCGTGGACGCAGCCCACATGCAGGTCGGGGAACTCCGACTGCATATATTTGGCGTGCTCCTCTGCGGATTTCAGGTTCAAATCGTTTTCCTTTTCCTCGTCCTCCTCCACCTTGGGGCAGATGACGAAGACCTGTCGGCCGGTCTCCACCTGCTTGCGGACAAAGCCGTTGAGCCGCTGCCGGTAGCTCTCGTTGACCAGCAGGGTGTCGATGGTCTGTCTGCCGGGGGGCAGCTCGTCAATGATGGAAACATCCAGATCGCCGTAGATGATCAAGGCCAGTGTGCGGGGGATGGGGGTGGCGGACATGACCAGAACATGGGGCTTTTCGCCCTTCTGCGCCAGTGCGGCCCGCTGCTCCACGCCGAAGCGGTGCTGCTCGTCCACGATGACCAGTGCCAGATCGGGGATCTCCACGTCGCCCGTCAGCACTGCGTGGGTGCCCACGATCAGGTCATATTCATGATTTGCCAGAGCGGCTTTAGCGGTGCGTTTTTCCTTTGCGGTCATGGAGCCGGTCAGCAGCCCCACCCGCAGTCCGCAGGGCTCCAGAAATTTGCGCATGGTACGCAGATGCTGCTCGGCAAGGATCTCCGTGGGTGCCATCATGGCACTGACTTTGCCGCTTTGTGCCGCTGCCCAGATGCAGCCTGCGGCGACCAGGGTTTTGCCGCTGCCCACGTCGCCCTGTACCAGACGGTTCATGCTGAGGCCGGAGGTCATGTCGCTGAGGGCGGCCTCCATGGCCCGTTTCTGAGCTCCTGTGGGGGTAAAGGGCAGAGTGGCATAAAAGGTGTTCAGATCACAGCTGCTGAGACGCAGCCCCTCCACGGGCGCGCTGCTGCCGCTGTGGAGGATCCTGATGGCGCATGCCAGCACGAACAGCTCCTCGAACACCATGCGGCGGCGGGCAATGTCCAGCGCCAGCATACTTTCCGGGAAGTGGATGTTGCGGTAGGCGTACTCTGCCTGACAGAGATTGTTGCGGCGGGTGACCTCCTCCGGCAGCAGGTCAATGACCTGATGGCCGCAGGCGTTCAGACACTGCTCCGCGGCAGCCACTATGACCTTCTGGCTCAGCTGGGTGGTGGAGTGGTATACGGGGATGATGCGGCCCGTGATGCGGGGCTGGGCGGCCTTTTCGTACACGGGGTTGGACATGGACTTGCGGCTGCCCATGGCGGAGACTTTGCCGTAAAAATTGTAGGTCTCGCCCATGGTCAGGGCGTTTTTCATAAAGGGTTGGTTGAAGTAGGTCACGTCCATCACACCGCTGTCGTCAGCGATGCGGAACTTCACCAGCTCCATGCCACGCCGGATGCGGGACAGGGTGGGCTGTGTGGCCACCATGGCCTGCACGCAGCAGGTGTCCTCGGGGATGGCCATGGCAATGGGCACCATGCGGGAGCGGTCGTCGTAACGGCGGGGGAAGTAAGAAATCATGTCGCCATAGGTATAGATGCCCAGCTTATGGAAGGCTGCGGCCTTCTTGTCGCCGATACCGGGGAGATTGGTAATGGGGGTATCGAGTGTTGCCATGGGCACACCTCCTTTCTTTTGAGCGATCAGGCTTCCTCTTGAGGAAAGGCATGATGCGTGCGTAATTATTACGCTACATATTCATAAATGTATCCGTCAGCGGTCTCTTCAAATTCCAGATCGCCTGTGACAATGACGCGGCCATCCTCTGTGACCATGATCATGTCAAAGCCGCCATACTGTGCGCGGTAGGCCAGCGCAGCATCTTCGCCCAGAATGAACATGGATGTGGACAGACAGTCGGCCATGGTGCCGCTGTCGCACACGATGGTCACGGACACCAGCCCGCTTTCTGCGGGGGCAGCAGTGGCGGGGTCGATGATGTGGTGATAGGTCTTGCCATCGGCTTCAAAGTACCGCTGGTAGCTGCCGCTGGTGACCACGGCCTGTTCCCCAATGGACACAATGCCCAGATAGTCGGAAGTGTTGTTGGGGTCCTGCACGCCGATGCGCCATTTGCTGCCGTCAGGCTTCAGTCCCACGGTCTGAACATTGCCGCCCAGAGACATGTAGGCGTGCTCCACGCCGTACTCCTTCAATATCTGCGCGGACTGCTCTGCCAGTGCGCCCTTGGCAACGGCCCCGAAGCTCAGTTCGGTGCCGTCAGGCATGGTGACGGTATTGATGTCCACCACTACTTCGTCAAAGCAGGGAACGGATTTCAGTGCTTCCAGCTGGTCTGTGGTGGGAACGGTGTGCTGACTGTCGATGAAGCCCCATGCCTTGACGATAGGGTACACCGTCAGATCCAGCGCGCCGCCGGTCTGCTCATACACGGTTTTGGCGGTGGTGAGCATATTTGCGATCAGGCTGCTGACAACGGTAGGAGTACCGTTTGCGTGATTGAGCGCATAGACATCGCTTTTTTCAATCTCAGGGTCCAGCGCTGCGGAGGCAGCATTGATGGCAGCGATGACATCGGACAGCCCGGCCTCTGCGTTTTTTCCGTAGGCGTTGAGCGTCATGTAGGTGTCCATGGCGAAGATCTGCTTTTCTACCTTTTTCTCGCTGCAGCCGGTGAGACTCAGCAGCAGGCAGACCAGCAGCAGAATTTTACAGCAGGTGCTTGTGTGTTTCATAGAATTCATCGCGATCCTTCGTTGTGCATAGAATTGAGTAAAGTATAGCATAATCTGCAATGGATAGAAAGAGACTTTACTTTTTTTAAAAGATTTGTTATAATCTCTTGGTATCAAAAATGCTATGCGCCCGTAGCTCAGCTGGATAGAGTGACAGACTCCGACTCTGTAGGTCGCAAGTTCGAATCTTGTCGGGCGTACCAACAAAAACACCTGAAACAATGCGTTTCAGGTGTTTTTGACGTTTATGAACATTTTTGGCTGCTTTACAACATGGAGGAAATTCGGCTTGGGGGTTATTAGGGCATCGCTTTTTAATTTGTCAGTAAAATATCATCCAGAGTACCGAGTTTTATTCTGTAAAATTTTTCACTACCATCTTTGAATATCACAAGCAAGTCCTGCTCGTCAACAATATTCAAATATTTTTTGAGTGTGTTGGAACTGATCTGCAAAATACTCAGTAACTGCTTTGTGGAAACACCTTGTTCACCGAAAAGTGCAGCTTGAATGAGCAGACTATATAGTGCACCCATTTTCATATTGCTTGAGGCGGTGAAGCTTGGAATTAAATCTTCATATCGCTTCCAGCTGATTAGTTTTCTTTGTAAAGAACCTTTCAATTCATTGGCTGCGGTTTGAATCATTTGCAGCATTGTAATGAGGAAGGGCGTTAAATCCCCCAGATTGTGTCTGTCATTACAGGTTTCAAATGCATCATAGTATCTCTTTATATTTTCTTTTATGGTTTCCGAAATTCTATACGAAAGCAAGGGAGCCAGTGTTTCAGATATACAATAGCTGAAAATGAACCGACCAAGTCTGCCGTTCCCATCATAGAAGGGATGGATGTATTCAAGCATGTAGTGGAAAATACAGAATCTGTAAAGTGGTTCTATTGATTTGTTGTTTAAGAAAGCCAGGGCCTTTTCCATGTGTTCGATTATTTTCGATTCTGGAGTGATACCTTCGTGGACAACTTTGTCGGTTGCACTTCTGATTGTGGCCTGATCTTTTCTGAAAATTTTTCCATCAGGGGCGTTGTTTTTGTTTTCGGCAATCACTTCGTCCAATACGATCTCATCATAGAGACTCCGAATATCTTCACAGGTAGAAAGGGCAACAGGTTCACGGCTGAGAAGCTTGAGATACTTATTTACCAAACCGATGAATCTGGGCCGCTTGCCTTTTTGAATCGACTGTTCTTCCAATACAGATAGAGCATCATTGATTTCTTTCCTGCTGCTGTAAACACCTTCAATATTGTTTGTAAGTACGATTTCATCAATCAGGCATTTCCGGGAATATTGCTCCAAAGCTTTTCCGGGGAGCTCGTTACAAAGTTCCGAAATCTCTTTATCAAGCTTCAGAATGGAGAACATGGTGTTGTATACTTCCGGACACTGGTAAATGAAGGCTTGCTTACCCCCCACAAAGAAATCGAGTAAAATCGTATTTTCATCTGTAAAACGCTGGAGGTAAGTCTGTTTGTATTGTTTTTCGTTTTTGTAGTAAAGTTTCCTCAGTTCTGTATATGCCATATAAATTGCCTCTTTTCATTGCCTCTCTTCATTTTCTGCAAGGATTGTAATATTTTAACCAAAATATCACAAAACAATCGCAAAATCAATATAAAATTGCGATTCATATAAAGTCTGTTTTTGGAAAAGCGTCAAAATATGATGTGAAATGACACTGCGTTTGTTGAGAACACAAATTTACCATAAGATCTGCAAGAAATTGCAGGTATATAAACCTGCCATTGGTGCCCAATTGGGGCACCGCTTTTTATATATTCCTATTCTTTTTGTGAAAGATACGGCCTGCGTTCGGGCTTTTCCGGTATGCACAGTTGCTGATGGAGTCAGGCTGGCAAGACAGACACGGTGCGGGGCGCAAATTCCAATCTTGCCGTGAGGTGATTGACTTCTTTATTTTGGTTCGGTATGATACTCTCAGGTGATGACATGAAACGACTGACTGCGCTGTTATGCGCATTTTTGCTTCTGTTTTCTCTGTGTGCCTGCGGAACCGACCCAGGTGAACAGCCGGAGCCTGCGCCGCAGCTGTCTGAGGAGCTGTGCGGTGACTGGACGGCGGAGACCGGTGACGGCAGTCTTGTGTGGACACTGTCTGAGGACGGTACGGCCTGCATCCCCATTCAGGAGCAGACGCCCGAAGGCCGTATCGGCGGCTATGGCACGTGGAGTTGGGAGGAATCGTCGCAGACTGTGACGGTGTCCTTCGGCAAACAGCTGCACTTTTCCCGTATGCAGGAGGACGGCTTTGACAAGCTGTTTTGTCCGGAACTGAATATGACCCTTGTGAGGGTGGAACACTACGAAGCTGCCCGCAGCAAGAAGTTTGTGGTCGCAGAGCTGACGGATGAGAACATCTGGGACTACTTCATGCTGGAGCAGGTGCCCAACCCCATGGACGAAAATGGAGAGCGCATCTACAAGGAAGTGTTCGTCATGCGCAATGCCCAGTATGACAGCGGGCTGCTGTACTGGGGTGAGCGGGATGTGAATATGGAGTTCATTTACTGGGCGACCTATGACCTGAATGTGCTGAAAGCACCATACGGGGTGAATTTCTATGTGGACGATTTCAACTCCGTGAAAGCATCAGGCACACTGATGTTTATCCGCGCGGAGTATGTGGAGGACGAAGCCTATACCGGCAGGGAACGGACGCTGACACTATATACCGGAGAAACAAAAACGGAGACTTTCGACGGATTCCGCTATGCGCAGTACCCGTATTGACGTACAAAACGCCTCGCAGAGTTTCGTCTGCAAGGACGAAATAAGATTCAATCCATTTTTCGACGCGACATGTGCGCTGCAGCAGGCTGCAAGTCCATCGCGTTAGCGGGGACGTCTCTGTCAAAATGCTCCGTAGGAGTATTTTAACAGACTCAAACGCCTGTGACATGTGTTGGCATGTCACAGGCGTTTGCTGTTGAGGGCAACAACGACCAGTTCCGGGCGGTTGTTGACCCGCAGGGGGCACAGACTGTTGCCGAGGCCACGGCTGAGCACCATATTGGTTTTGCCGTCTGTATACAGACCGCTGTCGTATTCGGGGAAAAAGCCCTGATGGGGTGCGATGACACCGCCGATCAAGGGGATGCGTACCTGTCCGCCGTGGGCGTGGCCGCATAGGGCGAGGTCAATGCCTGCACTGCAGTAGGCAGCGAAGCGTTCGGGGCGGTGGCTGAGCAGCAAGGTGAAGCCTCTTGCACTGCCGCGCAGGGTGGAAACTGTGTCTGCAAAGTCGGGAGAAATGGAGGGATCATCCACGCCGATGACGGTGAGATATTCTCCGCTTCGTTCCAGCTCTATGGCTTCGTTCCGCAGAACATAGACGCCCAGCTGCTGCAGCGCGGTTTCCAGTGCGGGGTATTCCGGGATGCGGGACTCATGGTTGCCCATGACGTAGTAACAGGGGGCGATGTGCAGCAGCTGCTGTATGGTGTCCAGTGCTGCATCCATGCCCGGACGGCGGGCGTCGATGAGATCGCCGGTAATGGCGATGATGTCCGGCTTTGCTTCAGTCACCAGTGCAGGCAGCTTTGCAAAACGGGTGTTGTGCAGGTCGGTGATGTGGGCGATACGGAATCCGTCAAAGCTGCGGGGAAGGGCAGTGCTCTCTACAGTGATATGGGTTTTGGTCAGTGCGGAATTCCCCCAGAGCAGCCAGCCTGCGGCGGCAGTGCCCAATGCGATCGTGCCAATGATGTATTTGTTCAAATCCGGGCACCTCCTTCTTGATTTCCTTTATTATAAGACCTGTGGTGGGATTCGTCGATGAAATTGTTGTAAACAAATTCGGAAAAATTTTGAAAAACCTGTTGACAAGGTAGGTAAGATATAGTATACTGCAATCAAGTTAGAAATGCCTAACGAGTTAGTCAAAGTTAAGTCGGTGAGTCGGCTTTCTTTTTAAACGGAGTGTTAGGAAAACCTAACCTAAAATTTAACAAAGTACCATACATCATCTCTCTTTTTTCTTCTCGTTTATGTGGGCGCCATACGCATAGACGACCGTTTATGTGGACGCCATACGCATAAACACAAAATTCCTACCATACACAGAATGAGCAAAAAGCACTGTCTCACGACAGTGCTTTTTGCATATTGACTTTTTTCCCCTTGGGGGGTAAGGTGATTCTAATAGTAAAAAACGAAAGGGAATCATCACCATGACACGCAAGCTCTATTACGAAGACAGCCATCTGGCACAGTTTACTGCAAGGGTGCTCTCCTGCGAACCGGGCAAGGATTGCTATGAAGTGGTTCTGGATCAGACGGCGTTTTTCCCCGGCGGCGGCGGACAGCTGCCGGATACCGGCGGTATGAATATGGCCAGAGTCATCGGAGCCAAGGAGCGGGGAGAGGACGTTGTCCATTTTGTCACGGCGCCCATGGCTGTGGGCAGCGTGGTGGAATGTCGATTGAACTGGAGCCAGCGTCTGCGCCGTATGCAGAACCACTCCGGTGAGCACGTGATCTCCGGCATTATCCACTCCAAGTTCGGCTATGAAAATACGGGCTTCCACATGGGCGAGGATTTCGTCACGGTGGATTACAGCGGTGAGCTGACCGCAGGCCGGATCTATGAGATTGAGCGGGAAGCCAATCTGGCAGTGGCTTCCAATGTACCTGTGCGCTGCTGGTATCCGGACAAAGCGGAGCTGGATGCCTTGGAGTACCGCAGCAAGAAGGAGCTGCAGGGGGCGGTGCGTATCGTCAATGTGCAGGGCTATGATACCTGTGCCTGCTGTGCGCCTCATGTAAGTCACACCGGGGAGATCGGTATGATTAAAATTTACAGCTGGATGCGTCACCGCGGCGGGATGCGGCTGACCATGCTGTGCGGCATGGATGCGTTGGATGACTACAACGCCCGCTGTGCCAACATCAGCGCCATCTCCGGACTGCTCAGCGCCAAGCCTATGGAAGTGGCAAGCGCCGCTGCAAGACTGTGGAAAGAACATGAGCAGCTCAAGCAGAAGATGGGCGCTCTTTACCGCAGGATCACAGCGGACAAGATCGCCGCGTTGACCGGGTGTGAGGGCAACATGGTGCTGTTTGAACCGGATCTGGATATGGCCAATCTCCGCGAACTGATCAATGCAGCCAAGGAAAAATGCGGTGGGATCGCAGCGGGATTCATCGGCAGCGATGAGGAGGGCTATCACTATATTCTCGGCAGCAAAACCGTGGATTTGAGAGCCAACGCCAAGGCGATCAACGCTGCCATCAACGGCAAGGGCGGCGGCCAGAAGGAAATGATCCAGGGCACCGCAAAGGCAACCGAACAGGTAATTCGGGCTTACTTTGCGAAGTAAATACATGCATTAAAAATGAAACAAAACACACCCATCGATGGGTGTGTTTTTTGCGTTCAAAATGCGGCAAAAATTTTTTAATATCAACATAGTTCGATTGACAATCAACTAACAAAGTGGTAAAGTTTACACATGAGCGTATTTAATAATTTACAAGGAGGAATATTTTATGGTATACGCTAAAACATTCAAGCGTACTGCTGCGATCATCACCGCTCTGCTGATGCTGTTCGCAATGGTACTGACCGCACCTACCGCATCCGCATGCTCAGCTCTGGAGCTGACCAGCGCTGAAGGCAATGTTTACTGGTTCCGTACCTGTGACATGGACAACACCTACAATGTATTTGGCGAAAACGGTTCCTACATTGCAGAATCCTACCTGGTATCCTATCCCAAGGGCGAAGCAATCGGCTTTGTCACCGGTGATGTGGTAGCAGAACACACCGTAATCGGCATGTCCTTCTCCGACTCTCTGGCTCTGCTGGACGGTATCAATGATGCCGGTCTGACCGGCGGTCTGCTGTTCCTGGACGAAGGCACCGAAACTCTGCCCGAAGATGTTCCCGAAGGCAATGCAGTTATGTCCGCTATGGAAGGCGTTACCTATATTCTGGCTCAGTGCGCTACCGTAGAAGAAGTTGTTGAACTGTGCGAACGCACCAACATTCAGGCTCTGGACGTTCCCGGCATCCCCGGCTCCGACCTGACCGCAACTCTGCACTTCAACTTTGTTGATCCCACCGGCCGCGGCATCGTTATCGAAGCTGCTGACATGGAAAACGCAGGTTTCTACACCGTTTATGAATCCATCGGTGTTATGACCAACTCTCCTCCCTATGACTGGCAGATGGAAAACTTCGCTAAGTACATTGGCGATTCCACCGCTCTGAAGGACAAGGGCATCACCTCCATCACTCTGGAAGGCCAGACCATTGAAGGCACTCCCACCGGCAACGATCAGATCCTGCCCGGCTCCATGAGCGCTCCCGACCGTCTGGTTCGTCTGGCTATGGAACGCTACTTCTGCAACGAAGGCACCACCATTCCCGATGCTGATATGCTGGCTCGCGGCGCAGGCATCATGGCTACCAACAACCGTCCCGTTGAAGACGCTGCTGTGGAAGGCGCAGCTGCAAGCTACACCCAGTACACTGTTGCTTATGACATCAGCAACCAGACCATGTACATCCGTCCCTATGACGCAGTTGTATGGACCAGCCTGTCTCTGGCAGAAGCAACTGCGGAAACTCGCACCCAGTACCCCATCCTGCGCGGCAACGAAGGTGCTTCCGTAGCATCTCTGTCTCTGAACGCAGCAGAGGAAGCTCCTGTTGTTGAAAAAGCTCCCACAGCAAACAACAACACCGGCCTGATCGCACTCGTTGTGGTTCTGGCTGCAGCATGTGTTGTACTGCTGGTTGTAGTTCTGAAGAAGAAGGAACCCCAGGTTAAGTAATTTGACACAATAAAAAACAGACGGGGAAATGTGCGTTCCTATTAAGAAAACATTGACGGGTGTGAGAGAAACGGTATAGCTTAGGCTATGCCGTTTCTTTCATTTTCCCGTGTAGCAAAAACTTTGGACATTTCCAGGATACCGATACCCTTGTAGTAGATATCGAC